>NZ_JAVREH010000004.1:0-242785 GCF_031845305.1 Jatrophihabitans lederbergiae
CCTCCCAGATGTCGGCCATGCCCGGCGGCGCGGCCTCCACCGGCGGCGGCGCCACCACCGGCCTACAGGACCAGACCCTGATCGGCACCGGCGCCAGCCTCATCACCGCCGGCGCACTCGCCGGAGCCTTCAGCTACCGCCGCCGCACCACCAACACCTGACCAACACAACACCCCACCAACCCCAGCTGATCAGCTGGTTTTCCCGGCCTGAGCTGTGTCATCAGCTCAGGCCGGGACAGCAGAAAGAAGTTTCCATGAGCACCACCGAGCAGCACGGCCGCCGCATGCGCATTCCGCTCGTCGCGTTGGCCGTGCTGCTCGTGCTCGTCGGCACGATCGTGCTGGTCCGCGCCGCCGGTGCGCAGCAGCACGCCCCGCAACCCCCCGCCTCCGCCGGCATCGCCCACACCACCGCGCCCGCCGCACCGTCCGGTCCGCTCACCACTGGTCGCGCCAGCACCGGTTCGGCAGCCGCGGGGACAGCCAAGCCGAAGCCGGTCCGACCCACCGGCCCGATCCTTTCCAAGTCGCAGCCGACCCGGGTCGACATTCCCGCCATCGGCGTGAGTTCGGATCTCTTGCAACTGGGCCTGAATCCCGACCGCACCGTGCAAGTACCGCCGTTGAGCAAGGACTCCCGCGCCGGCTGGTACCGCTACTCCCCCACCCCGGGCCAGCTCGGGCCGTCGGTACTGCTGGGCCACGTCGACTCCAAGGAGTACGGCCCCGGTATCTTCTTCAAGCTCGGAGCGCTCCGTCAGGGCGACACGGTCTCGGTGACCCGGGCTGATTCCACTGTGGCGGTGTTCCGCATCGACCGCGTGGTGTCCTACCCGAAGAACCAGTTCCCGACGCTCGAGGTCTACGGCAACACCGACAAGGCCGAACTGCGGCTGATCACCTGCGGCGGCAAATTCGACTTCAGCTCCCACAACTACCTCAGCAACATCGTCGCCTACGCCACACTCGCCGCCAGCCACCCAGCCTGAGCGCACACCGCCTGAGCCACCTTCGCAGCCGACCGCCGCGAACCCGATCGGAGCATTGACCATGACCTTCTCGACCCGGCGGCTGAGCCTGCTCGCCGTACCGCTGCTGCTGGTGGGCTGTTCCAGCGCCTCCAAGAGTGCCGACAGTGCCGCTAGAGCGGGTTCGACCGCCGCCAGCTCGATGTCAGCGGGACAGCCGATGCCGGCGGGACAGACGATGGCCGCAGCGGCAGTTCCCACCGCGACCGCCAAGATGGTGTGTGGCGAGGACATCATGGGCAAGGTCGTCCAGGTGCTCAAGCTGACGAAGAAGCCGGCCACCACCACGACCTGGGCCAACCAGCTCTACACCTGTACCTATGCGCTGCCGATGGGGCCGATGGTTCTTTCGGTGAAGCAGTCCAAGACCAGTGCCGCGGCGAAGGCGTACTTCACCAGCCTGCGGTCCACGCTCGGCCCCACCGAATCCCTGGTCGGCCTGGGTGAGGGCGCCTACCGCACTACGACCGGGATCGCGGTTGTCGTCAAGGACAACATGACACTCAAGGTCGATACCACCCGACTGCCCGCCGTCTTCGGTCCCGAGGACCAGAAGCGAACGGACCTGTCCAACCAGATCGCCTCCGACGTGCTCGGCTGCTGGACCGGCGACGAGTAGCCAGCGCCCAGTTCAACGTGGTGCGTCAGCCGCCTGCGAATCGATCAAGGCTGCGAGCTGGGCCTCCCGGCGGGACAGGCTGCCCAGGTGCCCGGAGTCGGCGAGGGCCACCAGCTCCGCCCGGCCAGCCGCGCGCCAGCTCCCACGCCGTGTCCAGCGGGCGTCCTCCCAGGTACACCAGTCGCGCGCGGCCTGCTCGCGAACAGCCTGATCCGGGTGCGGTGTTGACACTCATGTCCGCCGCAGGATCGCTGGCATGCGGGGTGCTGCGGCCACAGCCGCGCTGGTCGAACAGGATGGCCCGGTAGCGCTCAGGATCGAAGCCCCGGCGCATGTTCGGCGAGCAGCCCTGCCCCGGGCCGCCGTGCAGCATCACCACGGGCTTGCCGTCCGGGTTGCCCGAGGCTTCCCAATACACCAGGTTCTGGTCGCCGACGTCGAGCATGCCGGAGTCATACGGTTGCACGAGCGGGTACAGCTCGGCCACGGTTCGTCCCTTCCTCGAGCAGGAGCCGAAGCTTAGCCGCGTGGCCCGGGTGGGCTAGGTTTTCGACATGCCGTCCCCTGCCGATGCCGCACCGCCGACGCCTGCGCTGGTTGATGACCTCGGCTTCGGGTACTCCCCGGCGGCACCGCCGCGCCGGGTGGTGTCCCTCGTCCCCTCACTGACGGAGGCCATCGCGGTCTCGGCACCGCAACTGCTGGTCGGAGCGACGGACTGGTGCTTACATCCCGCGGGACTGCGGGTGACCCGGGTGCGTGGCACCAAGAACCCGGACCTGCGCGCCATCGAGGCCCTCGCGCCGGACCTGGTGGTGTGCAACCAGGAGGAGAACCGCGAGCTGGACGTACGGCGGTTGCGGGCCGCCGGAATCGCGGTGTGGGTCACCAGAATCGAGACCCTCGACCAGGCCTTCACCTCCCTGGACCGGCTGTTCACCGTCGCGCTGGGCACGCCGCGACCAGCCTGGCTCGATGCGGCCGAGGCCGTCTGGGCAGAGCCCGCGACCGGACCGCGGCGGCGTGCGGTGATACCGATCTGGCGGGATCCGTGGATGGTGGTCGGACCGGGCACGTTCACCGCCGACCTGCTCGACCGACTCGGCTACGACAACGTGTTCGGCGGTATCCCAACCAGCGGCTCGGAAGGCAGTCTCGACCGGTATCCGCACGTCGAGGTCACCGACATTCTGGCTACCGCGCCGGACCTGGTGATTCTTCCCGACGAGCCTTACGTCTTCACCGCCGACGACGGGCCCGAGGCCTTCGACGGTATCTCGACGGTGCTGGTCCGGGGCCGCGACCTGACGTGGTACGGCCCCTCGCTGGTGGCTGCCCGGGCCGAACTGCTCGGCTGGCTCGCCCGAGTTCGCTAGGACGTCCGAGTAAGTGCTTTACTAGGACGTCCTAGTACCCGCGTGCTGGTCACTCTGACCCGCACTGTGAGCGGGGTGGCAGCGAGCACAGTGCAGGAGTTTCTCGTGAGCGACGACATCCACGTCCCGCAGCACCCCGTCCGGGTACTGACCGCGGCGGCACTGTTCGACGGCCACGACGCGGCGGTCAACATCATGCGCCGCATCCTGCAGTCCCAGGGCGCCGAGGTGATCCACCTCGGGCACAACCGCTCGGTCACCGAGATCGTCACGGCCGCCATCCAGGAGGACGTCCAGGCCGTCGCGATCAGCTCCTACCAGGGCGGTCACGTCGAGTTCTTCGAATACCTGGTGCAGCTGCTGGCCGAGGGGGGCGCCCCGGACGTCAAGGTCTTCGGCGGGGGTGGTGGCACCATCGTGCCGGCTGAGATCGAGTACCTGCACTCGGTCGGCGTGGCGCGGCTGTTCTCACCCGAGGACGGCCAGCGGCTCGGCCTGGCCAGGATGGTCAACACCATCATCGAGCAGAGCGACCGCCCGCTCGCGGCTGCTCAGGATGACCTGTTCGACCGGCTGCGAGCCGGCGAGTCGGCGGCGCTGGCCCGCACCATCTCGCTGTTGGAGCAGGGGCAGCTGCCCGCGGATTCGGTCGAGCAGCTGCGTACGAACGGCCGCTCCGCGGTGGTGCTCGGCATCACCGGCACCGGTGGCTCGGGCAAGTCCTCGCTCACCGACGAGCTGGTCCGCCGGTTCAGGCTCGATCTGCAGGACAAGCTCCGGGTCGCAGTACTCGCGGTCGACCCCACCCGGCGCAAGGGCGGTGGGGCGCTGCTCGGTGACCGGATCCGGATGAACAGCCTCGGCGAGGACCAGGTGTACTTCCGGTCACTGGCCACCAGGGGCAGCGGCTCAGAGGTGCCACCGGCCCTGCCCGACGCCATCGCCGCGTGCAAGGCCGCCGGATATGACCTCGTGATCGTGGAGACACCGGGCATCGGCCAGGGCGACTCGGCGATCGTCAACCTGGTCGATGCGTCGCTGTACGTCATGACCGCCGAGTTCGGCGCCGCCTCGCAGCTCGAGAAGATCGACATGCTGGACTTCGCCGACGTGGTGGCGATCAACAAGTACGAGCGCCGCGGTTCCGAGGACGCCCGTCGCGATGTCGCCCGCCAGCTCGTGCGCAACCGTGAGGCCTTCGGCAAGAGCTGGGAGGACATGCCGGTCTTCGGCACCAGCGCCGCCAGCTTCAACGACGACGGCGTCACCGCGCTCTATCAGCACCTGCGCGACCTGCTGATCACCCATGGCCTCCCGGTGACCGACACGACCCTGCCGCCGGTCGCGGTGAAGGCCTCGACGGGCCTGTCCAGCCCCGTCCCCTCGCATCGCGTTCGCTACCTCGCCGAGATCGCCGACACCATCCGCCGCTACCACCAGGGCACCGCCGAGCAGGTCCGGCTGGTGCGCCAGCGCCAGGCCATCGATACCGTCCGCGAGATCGCCGACGGCGTCACCGGCCTGGAGCCGGCCGCGGAGCGGATCGACAAGGCGCTTACACCCGAGACCGTTCAGGCGCTGCGCGAGTGGCCGCGGACCCAGCAGGAGTACTCCGGCGACGAGCTCGTCGTCACGGTCCGGGGCAAGGAACTGCACACCGCACTCACCCGGACCACCCTGTCGGGCAACGAGGTCCGCCGGGTCGCGCTGCCCAAGTACGACGACCACGGTGAGCTGCTGAAGTTCCTGCGCACCGAGAACCTGCCGGGCCACTTTCCTTATACGGCCGGGGTGTTCCCGTTCAAGCGGGACGGTGAGGACCCGGCCCGGATGTTCGCCGGCGAGGGCGACGCCTTCCGCACGAACCGGCGCTTTCACCTGGTGTCCGAGGGGCAACCGGCGACCCGGCTCTCGACCGCCTTCGACTCGGTCACCTTGTACGGCCGCGATCCCGGCGAACGCCCCGACATCTACGGCAAGGTCGGAACCTCCGGGGTGTCGATCGCCACCGTCGAGGACATGAAGGTGCTGTACTCGGGATTCGACCTGTGCTCGCCGAGCACCTCGGTGTCGATGACCATCAACGGCCCGGCCCCGACCATCCTGGCGTTCTTCCTCAACACCGCCATCGATCAGCAGGTGCGGAAGTTCACCGAAACCCAGGGCCGGCCGCCGTCGCCGGAGGAAGCCGCCGGCATCCGGGCGCAGGCGCTGGCCAGCGTGCGAGGCACCGTCCAGGCCGACATCCTGAAAGAGGACCAGGGGCAGAACACCTGCATCTTCTCGACCGACTTCTCGCTGCGGATGATGGCCGATATCCAGGAATGGTTCATCACCAACCAGGTCCGCAACTTCTATTCGGTGTCCATCTCGGGCTATCACATCGCCGAGGCCGGGGCGAACCCGATCAGCCAGCTGGCGTTCACGCTGTCCAACGGCTTCACCTACGTCGAGTCCTACCTCGCGCGGGGCATGGACATCGACGACTTCGCGCCGAACCTGTCGTTCTTCTTCTCCAACGGCATGGACGCCGAGTACACCGTCCTGGGCCGGGTTGCTCGGCGGATCTGGGCGATCGCAATGCGCGAGCGCTACGGTGCCAATGAGCGCTCGCAGAAGCTGAAGTACCACGTCCAGACGTCCGGACGCTCGCTGCACGCGCAAGAGATGGCGTTCAACGACATCCGGACGACGCTGCAGGCGCTCAATGCCCTGTACGACAACGCCAACAGCCTGCACACCAATGCCTACGACGAGGCGGTCACCACCCCGTCGGCGGAGTCGGTCCGGCGGGCGCTGGCCATCCAGCTCGTCATCAACAAGGAATGGGGCCTGTCGGCGAACGAGAACCCCCTGCAGGGCTCCTACATCGTCGAGGAGCTCACCGACCTGGTCGAGGCGGCTGTGCTGCTCGAATTTGATCGGATCACCGAGCGCGGTGGCGTGCTGGGCGCGATGGAAACCGGTTACCAGCGCGGCCGCATCCAGGACGAGTCGATGCTGTACGAGCACCGCAAGCATGACGGCAGCCTGCCGATCGTCGGCGTCAACACCTTCCGCGCGCCGGAGTCCGACAGCGCACCGCCGGAGCTGGAACTGGCCCGCGGCACGGAGGAGGAGAAGCGCTCGCAGCTTCGCCGGCTGGAGGAGTTTCACTCCCAGCACCGCAACGAATCCGCCCAAGCGCTGGCCCGGTTGCGGGAGGTCGCGGCGACCCCGGACCAGAACGTCTTCGAGGTGCTGATGGACGCCGCCCGGGTGTGCTCGCTGGAGCAGGTGACCGAGGCGTTCTTCGAGGTCGGCGGCCAGTACCGTCGCAACGTCTAACCCGCACTATTTCATTCGGAGCGCCGCGGCGGACCACCACATACAAAGGAGAGTTGTGAGCAGCATGGCAACGCGCACCATCGGCAAGGTCGGCGTCATCGGGTGCGGCCTGATGGGCTCCGGGATCGTGGAGCTGTGTGCACGCCGCGGCCTGGACGTGATCAGCTTCGAACCCACCCAGTCCGCGTCGGACACCGGCCGTGGGCGGGTGCAACGCTCGCTCGACCGGGCCGTCAAGAGCGAGAAGCTCACCCGGGCCGAGGCCGATGCGGCGCTCGGCCGGGTGCTGTTCACGACCGACCTGGACTCCTTCGCCGACCGCGAACTGACCGTCGAGGCCATCGTCGAGCAGGAGGCTGCCAAGATCGAGGTGTTCGGACGGCTGGACAAGATCGTGACCTCGCCCGACGCCGTGCTGGCCAGCAACACCTCCTCCATCCCGATCATGAAGATCGCGATGGCGACCGCCCGGCCGGAGTACGTGCTCGGCATCCACTTCTTCAACCCGGTGCCGGTCCTCAAGCTCGTGGAACTGGTTCCGTCGCTGATGACGGCGGCCGAGACCGAGGACCGGGCGCGGTCCTTCGCCGTCGACCAGCTCGGCAAGACGGTTGTCCGGTCGAAGGACAAGGCCGGTTTTATCGTCAACTCGCTGCTGATTCCCTACATCCTGGCGGCCGTACGGATGCTGGACTCGGGGTTCGCCTCCGCCGAGGACATCGACAACGGCATGATGCTGGGCTGCGCGCACCCGCTGGGCCCGCTGCAGCTCGCCGACCTGATCGGCCTGGACACCATCAAGGCGATCGCCGAGGCGATGTACGAGGAGTTCAAGGAGCCGCTGTACTCCGCTCCCCCCTTCCTGCTGCGGATGGTGGAGGCCGGCCTGCTCGGACGCAAGAGCGGTCGCGGTTTCTACGAGTACACCAGGTGAATCCGGATACTGCCGAGCACTGGGTCAGGGTCGAGCGGCACGCCGATCTCGGGCGCATCACGCTGACCCGGCCGGCCGCCATCAACGCCCTCAGCGCGGGCATGATCGCAGCCATCGACACGGCGCTTGCCGAGTGGTCGGTTGATCCGGGGATAGCCCTGGTGGTCATCGACGGCGAGGGCGAGCGGGGCCTGTGTGCCGGCGGTGACATCAAGGCGATGTACGACTCCGCGCGTGGCGACGGGACCCTGGCCCGGTCGCTGTGGCAAACCGAGTACCGGATGAACGCCCGCATCGACGGCTATCCCAAGCCGGTGCTCGCGCTGATGCACGGCCTGGTGCTCGGCGGCGGCGTCGGGATCAGCGCGCATGCGTCGCTGCGGGTGGTCACCGGCAACTCCCGGATCGGCATGCCGGAAACCGGAATCGGCATGGTTCCGGATATCGGCGGCACCTGGCTGCTCGGACACGCCCCGGCCGAGCTCGGCACCCATCTGGCGCTGACCGGCGCCATGCTCGGCCCTGCGGACGCCATCTACTGCGGGCTGGCCGACGTCTACGTCCACAGCGACCAGCTGGCCGCTCTGCGGCAGGCACCGGATTCCGCGTCGGCTCTCGCTCTTCTCGACCACGCCCGGCAGCAGGACCGCTCGGGGCCGGTCAGTGACTGGTCGTGGGTGCGGTCCTGCTACTCGGCCGACACGATGCCCGGGATCATGGACCGGCTCACCGCCTGCGGCGCTCCGCAGGCTGCCGCGGCCGCGGCGGTGATCGCCACCAGGAGTCCGACCGCGCTGGTGGTGACGCTACGGGCGCTACGCAGCGCCGCGGAACTGCCGTCACTGCGGCACGCGCTCGATCAGGAGTACCGGATCGTCTGCCAGCGACTGGCCGATCCGGATTTCGCGGAGGGTATCCGGGCCCAGGTCATCGACAAGGACCGCCGGCCCCGCTGGAACCCGGCCACCCTGGCCGGCGTCGATCCTGCCGTTGTCGACCGGCACTTCGCGGTGCGTCAGAACGACGAACTGGGGCTGGCGGATTCGATGAGCTCGTCGGCATCGACGAGCCGGTCCGGCTGACGGGTTTGCCGTCGAGCCGTCGGCGTACTTGACTTGGCACCATGCCGCCGACGCCGCACCGCCGAGCCACTGATGCCACAGCCGCGGCCGCATCGCCCACCGAGAAGCTGACGACCTACCGCCGCAAGCGGAACTTCACCCGTACAGCCGAGCCGGCAGGCTCAGGGTCGGACGAGCCGGCAGGCTCAGCGTCCGGCGAGGCAGCGTCGGCAGAACCGGATGAGCACGCCGTAGCCGGGGATGGTCCCCGGCGGTTCGTGGTGCAGCGTCACCGTGCCACCCGGCTGCACTACGACCTGCGGTTCGAGATCGGCGGCGTGCTGGTCAGCTGGGCGGTGCCCAAGGGGCCGACACTGAACCCCGACGTCCGGCACGCGGCCTTTCACGTCGAGGACCACCCGATCGAATACATCGACTTCGAAGGGGTGATCCCCGCCGGCGAGTACGGCGGTGGCGACGTGATCGTGTGGGACGCCGGCACCTGGGAACCGCACAATGCCGGTCCGGACGTCGCCGCCGCGGTGGCCGAGGGCGAGCTGCACGCCGAGCTGCACGGCGAGAAGCTGCGCGGCCGGTTCGTGCTCGTCCGCACCGGCCAGGACGCCGCCGGCAAGGAGACCTGGCTGCTGCTGCACAAGCACGACGACTTCGCCGTGGGCGGCTGGGATCCCGAGGACCATCCGCGGTCGGTGCTCAGTGGCCGCACCAACGACGAGGTGAAGGCGGCCCCGGACCGGTTGTGGCGCTCGGATCTGCCCGCGGCACAGGCGTCCATCGCGCTGCGAGCGGAGCCGGCTGAGGCCACCCAGCCCGCCGACGGGGCACAGCTCTCGGACCGAGCACAGCCTTCCGACGTTACCCAGCCGGGCGGCGGCCCTTCCGAGGACGAGCTGGCGGGATTAGATGCTCTGCCGGCGTCCGGCGTCTGGCACATTTTCGGCCGGGAGCTGAAGGTCACCAACCTCGACAAGGTGCTGTTCCCCGGGCGCGAGGACGAGGCGCCGGTGACGAAACGCGACTTCCTTCGCTACACCGCGCAGATCGCGCCGGTCGCGCTGCCCTATCTGGCGGACCGGCCGCTGAACATGAACCGCTACCCGAATGGCGCCGGCACCAAGGGGTTCTGGCACAAGGAGCTGCCGACCCACGCGCCGAACTGGCTGCCGCAGTGGGAGAACCCGGACGCGGACCCGGGCGAGAGCCTCACCTACCTGGTCGTCAACGAGCCGGCCGCGCTGGTGTGGGCGGCCAACTTCGGGGCGCTGGAGTGGCACGCCTGGACGTCGCGGACCGACCAGCCACGGCAGCCGACGTACGCGCTGATCGACATCGACCCGGGCGACTCGACGTCCTGGGAGGACATCCTGGTGCTGGCCCGGCTGCACCGCACTGCCTTCGAGCACCTGCGGGTCCTGGCGCTGCCCAAGGTGACCGGGCAGCGCGGCATCCAGGTCTGGGTGCCGATCGAGCGCGGACCGAGCTTTGACGAGACCAGGCAGTGGGTGGAGCAGCTGTCCAGAACCGTCGGCGCGGTGGTACCCGAACTGCTCAGCTGGAAGTGGGAGGTGCGCGCCCGCGGCGGCAAGGCCCGGCTGGACTACACCCAGAACGCGATCAACAAGACGCTCGTCGCCCCGTACAGCGCCCGGCCCCGGCCCGGTGCTCCGGTGTCGATGCCGATCGGCTGGGAGGAGCTGGACGACCCGTCGCTGCGCCCGGACGGGTTCGCGCTGCGGACGGTGCCCCGGCGACTGGCCGAGAAGGGCGACCTGTTCCGTCCGCTGCTCGACGCGCACCAGACCCTGCCGCCGCTCGGTTAGCTCAGCGCATACCCCGCGTGAGCGGCGAATGCTTTACGGCGGCCGGCATGAGCGAACCGTGAGGATCAGGGAAACCAGAGTGCCGGGGAGCCTGTACTGAAGCGGTGACGGAGACCCTGCGCAAACCGAGTGACGTGATCGACCTGCCGGAACGACCCGGCTACCGGATGAAGCGGCTGCTGCTCGGCCCGTCGTTGGGGACCGCTCAACTGCGCGAAGAGAAGCTGTCCCGCAAGGCCGCCCTGGGCGTGCTGTCCAGTGACTGCATCTCGTCCTCGGCCTACGGCAGCGAAGAGATGCTCATCGTCCTGCTCGGGGTCTTCGGCCTGGCCGGATTCCGCATCCTGATGCCGCTCACCGCCGTGGTGCTGGTCGTCCTGGCGCTGATGACGCTGCTCTACCGCGAGGTTGTCATGGTCTACACCAAGGCGGGTGGCTCGTACGTGGTGGCAAGGGAGAACTTCGGGCCCAAGGTGGCCCAGGTGGCGTCGGTGGCGCTGCTCATCGACTACATCGTGACCGTCGCCGTGCAGACCGCGGCGGGTACGGCAGCGATCACCTCACTGGTACCCGCCCTCAGCGGCTACACCACGGAAATCACCGTCGGCGTGGTGCTGCTGCTCGCCTACGGCAACCTGCGCGGGGTGCGCGAAGCCGCCAAGGCCTTCGCCTTCCCGACCTACTTCTTCGTCGGCATGGCCGGCCTGGTGGTCGCCGTCGGCCTGCTGCGCGAGCTGTTCGGGGACCTGCCGCGCTACCAGCACGTAGCCGGAATGATCGACGTCACCGACAAGCACCACGCCATCTTCTCCGGCCTGGCGGTCTTCGTGCTGCTGAAGGCCTTCGCCAACGGCGGTTCGTCGCTGACCGGCCTGGAAGCCATCTCCAACAGCGTCAGCGCATTCCGGCCTCCGGAGGGCCGTAATGCCCGTTCCAACCTCTCGATCCTCAGCGTTCTGCTCGGTTCGCTGGTGCTCGGAATCTCCTACCTCGCCTGGCAAACCCACGCGACGCCGTACGGCAGCGGCAGCCCCACGGTGATCAGCCAGGTGGCCAGGGCGGCGTTCGGCGGCGGGGCGATCGGCCATCTCGGTTTCGTGCTGGTGCAGGTGGCTACCGCCCTGATCCTCTACACCGGGGCCAACACCCCGTTCACCGGCTTTCCGTTCCTGGCGAGCTTCATCGCCGAGGATTCCTTTCTACCGCGTCAGATGACCCGGCGCGGGCACCGGCTCGCCCACAGCAACGGCATCCTGGTGCTCACCGGCGCGGCGCTGACCCTGCTGCTGGGCGTCGGAGCCCATGTCGACAAGTTGGTTCCCTTCTATGCCATCGGGGTGTTCACCGGCTTCACCATGGCGGGCTTCGGCATGGCCCGTTACTACCAGAGGCACCCGGAGCCCGGCTGGCGCCGCAACTTCGTCGTCAGCATGGCGTGCGGGTTCGTGGCAGCGCTGGTGGTGGTCATCTTCGCGGTGGTGAAGTTCACCGCGGGCGCGTGGTTGATCGTGGTGCTGTTCCCGGTGATGTGGTTCGGCCTGGTACGGCTGAACACCCAGTACCGGTCGGAGGCCCGCGCGCTCGATCTCGTCACTGCCGGCGGCCCGGACGCCGTCACGAAGACGCAGCACTATCCGCGGCACGCCATCCTGGTGCTGGTCGACCGCCTGGACATCGCCGTGATCCGGGCGCTGCGGTACGCGGGCAGCCTGCATCCCACCGAACTGCGCGCCGTGCACCTGGTTCTGGACCCGCAGGCCGCCGCGGCGCTGCAGCGCGACTGGATCGCCCGCGGGCTCGGTGACCGGGTGCCGCTCGAACTCGTGGACTGCCCGGATCGTAGGTTGGCGCGCGGAGTGAGCCAGGTGGCGTTGCGGGCCGTGCTGTCCGAGCGAGCCGAGGTCACCGTGTTGTTGCCCCGGCGAACTTTCCGCAGCTTCTCCCAGCGCATCCTGCACGACCGGACCGCCGACCGGATCGCGGCCGCGGTCGGCCGGCTCCCGCACGTGTCGGCGACCATCGTGCCCTTCGACACCACACTCGCCCCGGACGTCGAGGAACGGCTGGAGCGCCGGCAGGCCGCGGACGCGAGCACGCCGGCGCTGGCGATGACCGATGACCGGACGTCGTCCGGTACCCGCGAGCTGCCGCCTGCGGCACCGGGGATCGCACAGCGGGGACGCGCAACCACGATCGCGCCCACCCGGACCGCACCCGACGGCACGGCTGCCATCAACACCGTGGGGTGGAAGCAGCAGGTCACCATCGAGGGCTGGGTCAAGGTGGTGCAGGTCGGCACCGTGGCGGGAAAGTCACTGGAAGCGCAGGTCTTCGACGACACCGGCGGCATCAGGCTGCTGTTCTTCGGCCGGACGGCGATCGCCGGCATCGTGCCCGGTGCCCGGCTGCGCGCCAGCGGCCGGATCGGCGAGTACAAGGGCCACCTGGCGCTGGCCAACCCGCGCTATGAGCTCCTCGCCGAGTGACCGGCCGTGGCGACGCTGGTGCACGACATCGTGCGCGACACTGGTGTCATGCACCGCGGCACCCTGCGTCTCTACCTCGGCGCCGCTCCCGGCACCGGAAAGACCTTCGCGATGCTCACCGAGGGCATCCGCCGCGCCGGCCGGGGTACCGACGTGGTGATCGGAGTGGTCGATACGCACGGCCGCGCCTCCACCGAGGAGCTGCGGCGAGCGCTGGAGGCGGTGCCGACCCGGTCCGGCGAGCTCGACCTGGCCGCCGTGCTGGCTCGTAGCCCGGCGGTGGTGCTGGTCGACGAGTTCGCCCACCGCAACCCTCCCGGCTCTGCCACCGGGCAGCGCTATGAGGACATCGAGTGCCTGCTGGACGCCGGCATCGACGTGGTCTCGACCCTCAACATCGACGAGCTGGCGAGCCTGACCGACATCGTCGAGCGGGTGACCGGAGTGCGGCCGGAACAGACGGTGCCGGACGCCACGGCACGCCGGGCCGATGAGATCCAGCTCGTCGACGAGACACCGCAGGCGCTGCGTCGGCGGATGGCGCACGGCAACATCTATCCTCCCGAGCGGATCGACGCTGCCCTGGCCGCCTATTTCCGGCCGGGCAACCTTGCCGCGCTGCGCGAGCTGGCGTTGCTGTGGGTCGCCGACCGAGTGGCCGAGGGTCTGCACCGCTACCGGGCCGACCACGCGATCGGTGACACCTGGGAAACGCGGGAACGGGTCACGGTGGCGCTCAGCGGCAGAGCCGACGGCGCTGCCCTGATCCGTCGGGCAGCGCGGCTCGCCGGTAGCACGGGCGCCGAACTACACGGCGTACACGTCGCCACCGCCCCTCGGGACAGCTCGGACTCGGCGGAACTGGCCACCCAACGTGCGCTGCTCGACTCCCTGGGCGGCAGTTACCACGTCGTGCGGGGCGCTGATCGGGCCGGCGCCCTGGTCGACTTCGCCCACGGCGTGAACGCCACCCAGCTGGTCCTGGGCGGCCGTCGTACGAACTGGCTCTCCAGCCGGCTAGGTGGTCTCGGCCTCGCGGCCGGGGTGGCGCGGCTATCCGGTGACATCGGCGTCCATATCGTGGGCCATCCGGCCTCTCCCGATGTCCAGTCCCGTCCCGCTGTCCATACCCGTCCCGCTGTCGGCGCCGCACCGCGCAGACGGGCCAGCGTGCTGTGGCCGTCCCGGCGCAGGGCCTGGCTG
The DNA here is from genome assembly GCF_031845305.1 of Jatrophihabitans lederbergiae. Lineage (NCBI taxonomy): Bacteria > Bacillati > Actinomycetota > Actinomycetes > Jatrophihabitantales > Jatrophihabitantaceae > Jatrophihabitans > Jatrophihabitans lederbergiae. The sequence continues at coordinate 13,878 of NZ_JAVREH010000004.1, forward strand.
GGTGCGGCGCTGTCCGCCGCGCTGCTCAGCGCGATGACGGTCGTGCTGGTCGCGGCCGGCGGCCACCTCAACCTGCTGAGCGCCGTCCTGGTGTACCTGCTCGCTACCGTGCTGGTCGCCCTGGCGGCCGGCCTGGCGGTCGCGACCCTCACCGCGATCGCCGCCACTTTGCTGCTCAACTACTTCTTCACGCCGCCGGTGCACCGATTCACGATCAGCGAGAGCAACAACGCCCTTGCCCTGGTGGTGTTCGTGCTGGTCGCCGTCGTCGTCTCGGTGCTGCTGGACCGCGCCGAGCGCAGGCGCAGAGAGGCGGCGCGGGCCTCCGCCGAGGCCGAGACGCTGGCGACCGTGGCCCACAGCGTGCTCCGCGGCGAGGGCGCCTTGACCAGCCTGCTGGAGCAACTGCGGGAGATCTTCGCGATGCGCGCGGTCGCGGTGATCGAGCGCGGCGAGCCGTGGGAGCCCGCCGCCGACCGCTGGCAGGTCATCGCCACCGCCGGGGACGAGCCGCCGGCCACTCCGCACCAGGCCGACGTGGTGGCACCGGCCGATGACCGGGTGACGTTGCTGCTCAGCGGCCGGTTGCTCGGGGCGGACGACCAGCGGGTGCTGCGGGCGGTCGCCATCCAGGCCGCGGCCGCGCTACGCACCGAGCGGCTGGCGGCCGAGGCCGAGCTCTCCCGGCCGCTGCGCGAGGTGGACCGGACTCGAACGGCGCTGCTGGCGGCCGTCAGCCACGATCTGCGTACCCCGCTGGCGGGCGCCAAGGCGGCGGTGAGCAGCCTGCGCGACAGCTCGGTGGCGTTCTCGGCCCAGGACAAGGCCGAGCTGCTGGCCACGGCTGATGAGTCGCTGGACCGGCTCGCCCGGCTCGTCGCGAACCTGCTGGACATGAGCCGGTTGCAGGCGGGAGCGATGGCCGTCCACAGCCAGGCGGTCGCGGCCGAGGACGTGGTGGCGCGGGCACTGGATTCGCTCGGACCGGACGGTGATCGGGTGTCGGTCTCGATGCCGATGGATCTGCCGGCCGTGACTGCGGACCCCGGCCTGCTGGAAAGGGTGATCGGCAACCTGCTGGAGAACGCGCTCCGGGTGTCGCCGCCCAGCCGAGCGCCCCTGCTCACCGCCAGCGCGCATGATCAGCGGGTGGAACTGCGGATCGTCGACGGCGGCCCCGGCCTGACGGATGAGGCGAAGCAGCGGGCGTTTGTGGCGTTCCAGCGGCTCGGTGACACCTCGAACACCACCGGGGTCGGCCTCGGACTGGCCTTGGCGCGCGGCCTGACCGAGGCGATGGGTGGCACCCTGACCCCCGAGGACACTCCGGGTGGCGGGCTCACCATGGTGATCGCGCTTCGGCGCGCGGCCGCGTACTCAGTTCCCGACGAGTCACTTCCCGGCGAGTCACTTCCCGGCGAGTCGATTCCCGGCGAGTCGATTCCCGGCGAGGTGGCCTGATGCGGGTGCTGGTCGTGGACGACGAGCCGCAGATCGTCCGGGCGCTGACGATCAACCTCCGGGCGCGCCGCTACGACCTGTACTCCGCGGCCTCGGGCGCGGCCGCGCTGGCCGTGGCCGCGAAGAATCCGCCGGACCTGGTCCTGCTGGATCTGGGACTACCCGACATGGAGGGCGTGGACGTCATCGTGGGCCTGCGCGGCTGGACCACCGCCCCGATCATCGTGCTGTCCGGACGCGCCGGCGGCGCTGACAAGGTCGATGCCCTGGATGCCGGGGCCGACGACTACGTGACCAAGCCGTTCGGCATGGACGAACTGATGGCACGGATTCGAGCGGTGACCCGACGAGCCGGTGCCGACATTCCGGCGACCCGTGCCTCGGTGCGCATCGGCAACCACCTGGTCGATCTGGCCGCGCACACCGTCACCGGCGAGGACGGAAGGATCCGGCTGACCAAGACCGAGTGGGAGCTCCTGGAGCGGCTGGTGCACCATCCGGGGCAGCTGGTCACCCAGCGGCAGCTGTTGACCGAGGTGTGGGGACCGGCGTTCGCCGACGAGTCCGGTTACCTGCGCTTTCACTTCGGTCAGCTGCGTCGCAAGCTGGAGGCCGACCCGGCCCGGCCACGGCATCTGATCACCGAACCGGGTATCGGCTACCGGTTCGCCGAATAGCGATGGTTACCGCTATGGCACCTGCCCGAGCGCACACGGCAGTGGGCCGGAGCCATGCGGCTCCGACCCACCGGTTTTCGCAGGCGAAATATTACGGCGCCGGGTACTCCACCACGTCGCTCGGCGAGGTGTTCGCGTCGGTCGGTGGCCCGTAGTCGTTGACCACATGGTCGATGGTGCCGGCGTTGTTGAGCGACACCGTCAAGATGTCGTGCAGCTTGACGCCGGGCGTGACCGGAACCTCGAAGGCGTGCGAGGCGTGGATCGAGGGGTTGACGTTGAAGAAGCAGTAGCTGCCCATCCCCCAGCCCTCGTGGGTCTTGACGTTGTCACCCACCTTGTACGCGCCGTAGCCGAGGACGCCGTCGTGCTGCCAGGCGGCCTGGTTCGGCGGGTCGTAGGGCATCTCGTTCTGGAACATCACCGTGCGGCCGTTCTCGCCGTTCCAGATCACGTCGTACTTTTGGAAGTGCTCGACGAACAAGCCGGTCGCGGTGACGTTGTCGCCGTTGACCAGCACGCCGGTGTCAGCGGTGTTGCTCGTCCAGCCGACGCCACTTCCGTGGTCGGCACGCCAGGCCCAGATGTCGTCCAGGACGACGTCGCTGCTGTTGACGACCAGGCTATCGGTGGCCTTGCCCAGGTGCGCGCCGCCGATCCGGAAGAAGACGTCCTGGATGCCGCTCGGGTCGGCCGGGTCGCTCCAGTGGTTGTGCGCCCGGGCGGTGCGGTTGCCGTGCTGGGTACCGAACCGCAGCAGCGCCGGGGAGTTCACCGGTCCGGCGTCGAAGATCAGCCCCGAGATGTCGACACCCGCGACGTCTGCCACCGTCATCGGCACCACACCGTTGTCAGGCTCGATGGTGGCCATTCCCATGCCCAGGACGATGGTGTCCGCCCGCTTCACCTTGATGCTCTGACCGACGTGGTAGACGCCCGGCGTCAGGATCAGGTTCTTGCCCCGGGACAGGGCGGAGTTGATCGCCGAGACACTGTCGCTCGGCTTGGCGATGAAGAAGTCGCCGATCGGCAGCGACTGGCCCGGGGTCGAACCGTTGGCCCAGCTGGTACCCGAGCTGTTCCTGCGAGCGGTCGGGACGAAGACGTTGTACTTGCCTTGCGCGTCGATGTAGAGGTATGGCTTCTCACGCGAGACCGGGTCGGTCGGCAGCGTGGTGTACGGCGGGTTGGGGAAGGACTGCGGGGGTGCTCCCTGGACGCCGGCGAAGACCTGGTTCCAGACTCCGTTCGACCAGCTGCCGATGCTGCTGTCGCGGGTCAGCCACTGCTGCTGCGGAGCGTTGATCACCGTGCTGTCTACGTGGGAGTCGGCGATGAAGCCGCCGCTGGCGTACCCGCCCAGGTAGTCGAACAGGCCCAGCTGGCCCTTGATGTCCACCCGGCGCAGGGGAGCAGCCTGGGAGACCGCCCACCAGTCCGTGCCGCCGTCCGGCATGATCGCCAGGTTCTCGGCGGAGCGCCAGAAGTTCGTCAGCGAGGAGCGGTTGTCGGAGAACCGATTCTGCGCCCAGACCGTCATGCCGCCGTTGATGGTGACGTCGTCAGGGTTCTGCCCCAGGCCCGCCACAGTGGTGTAGTAACCGAGCTGGGCGTTGACGCGGTACGCGCCGGGCTTGAACAGGAACGCGTAGCGCTCAGTACCGAACTCGTTGTTCTGCATCTGGGCGTTCGTCCGATCCATGGCGGCCTGGACGTCGCCGGCCGGTGTGCTCGGATCGAAGATGGTGACGTTGGGACCGAAGTCCGGTTGGCCGGGCTGAGCCGATTTCTGAGCCGACTTCTGGGCAGCTGCCGCGGCGGACTTCGGGCTTGCGGCGTTCGACGTGGCGGCGTTGGTCACGCCGGTCACCGAGACTGCGGCGGCAGTCGCCACGCTCAAGAGGAGCGCGCGTCGCCGCAGCCGCGCGCCGGGCGGTCGAGGCGCGAATAGTGACCCCGCGGGTAGCGAGGGGAGGTGTCCAGGTGGGCGGGATGGCACGGGGGCATCACCTTTCATTCTGGAGTGGCAACGCTGCGAGAGCGCTCTCAGGTCACTGCAAAAACAACCATACGTGCTGACCGTGTTTGTCAGCTCAACTTTTTGGCAGCTCAACTTTTGTAGCGTTCCGCGTCGACACTGTCAATAGTGCTCACCGGCTCCCCATGGTGCTCACAGGCTTCGCGCCGCCGGTACGGGCGAGCCGGGCATTGCGCTGCCCGTACGTCAGATACACGACGAGCCCGATGACCATCCAGACGGCGAACCGAATCCAGGTAGCCACAGTCAGGTTCAACATCAGGTAGAGACATGCCAGCACGGATACGACCGGGATCACCGGCGACCACGGCACCCGGAAGGGTCGCCGGACGTCCGCCTCGGTGCGCCGCAGGATCGGGATGGCCGCCGACACCAGGACGAACGCGAACAGGGTGCCGATGCTCACCAGATCCGCCAGCGTGTGCAGCGAGACGAACCCGCTCACAGCGATCACCACGACGGTGACCGCCACCGTGATCCGCACCGGCGTGCCGAACCGGGGGTGGATCGCGGCCACCTTCTTCGGCAGCAGGCCGTCGCGTGCCATCGCGAACCCGATGCGGCCCATGGTGACGATGTCCACCAGGATGACCGAGGTCAGCCCGCAGACCGCCGCGATCGACACCAGGGTGCCTGCCCAACTGGCCCCGACGGAGTCGAAGGCCGACGCCAGCGGCGAGCCCTCGTTGAGGTCGCTGTAGTTGACCATGCCGGTGACGATGAACGCGACGCCGATGTAGAGGGCGGTCGCGATCGCCAGCGTGCCGAAGATGCCCAGCGGCAGGTCGCGCGCCGGTTTGCGGGTCTCCTCGCTCAGGTTCGCGACCGCCTCGAAGCCGCTGTAGGCGAAGAACACCACGGCGGCCGCGCTCAGGATGCCGCCGACGCCGAACGCCGCCGGCGGCAGGCCGAACACCGCCTGGATCAGGGTGCGCTCCGTGCCGTGCGCAGTGCCGACGGGGCCGGCTGACTTGGGGATGAACGGGCTCCAGTTGCTGAGTTTCACGAAGAAGGCACCCGCCACGATGATGAACAGGCAGATGGCGACCTTCACGATCACCAGGGCGTCGGTGACCCGGGCGGACTCCTTGATGCCGAGCGCCGCGACCGTGCCGAGCACGGCGGTGATCGCCATGGCGCCGACATTCACCGTCGAGCTCTCACCGAAGATCGAGGTCGGCAGGTCGAACAGGTTCTGCAGATACCCCGACCAACCGCGGGCCACCACCGACGCTCCCAGCGCGAACTCCAGCACCAGGTCCCAGCCGATGATCCACGCCGCGATCTCGCCGATGCTGACATAGGCATAGCTGTAGGCACTGCCGGCGGTGGGCACCCCGGAGGCGAGCTCGGCGTAGCAGAGCCCGGCCAGCAGGCTGACCACGCCGGCGATCAGGAACGAGATCACCACGGCCGGGCCGGCGTGATTCTTCGCCTCCACCCCGGTCAGGGTGAAGATACCGGTTCCGATGACCACGCCGACGCCGAAGCCCATCAGGTCGACCGGGCCAAGCCGTTTCCGCAGTCCGGGGCCCCTTACGCTGTCCTGGGCGAGCAGATCGGCGACAGGCTTCTTCCGGAAAACGTCCATTGACACAACTTAACTTGCCGGCCGGCCGGCCGGACCGACAGCGCGCGGTCAGCCGCTCTGGCTGCTCAGCACCGTCGACGTGTCGATCTTGAGGACGCCGCCCTCGGACACCAGACCGAAGCTGGTGCGCTCCCGGGTGACGTGGCCGTCCTTGGCGACGTAGGTGATGTCGGCCTCGACGGCGCTCGGCGGCAGCCCCACGACATTGCTGACGGACACCCGCTCGACGGCATCCCAGAAGCTGTTGTAGTTTGCGCGGCCACCCGCGTGATCGGTCTGGTACCGCGACGTCAACCGGGACCAGCCGCCGTCGGTGTTGTCGGGTAGCAGCGCGTAGTAACCGCTGATCGCGGCCGCCAGCTGAGCGGCGCTCGGGGTGCCACCGCCACCTGCGTTGGACGGGGCACTGCTCGACGGGACGGTACTGGGCTTAACACTGCTGGACGGCGCGCTGCTCGAGGGAACGGTGCTGGACGGAACGGTGCTGGACTTAACACTGCTGGACGGCGCGCTGCTGGACGGAACGGTGCTCGACGGAACGGTGCTGGACGGAACGGTGCTGGACTTAACACTGCTGGACGGAACGGTGCTGGACGGAACGGTGCTGGACGGAACCGTGCTCGACTGGAGACTGCTGGACTTGCCCGAGCTGGCTCCGGCTGAGCTCGACGTGCGCGACGTCGCTGTTCCGCCCTGCCCAGCGGCCGATGGCGTGTTGTTCCGGCCGGAACCGGAGCCGCCGCCGATCAGGCCGGTGGCGAAGGCAAGGCCGACGAGTAACAGCGCCGCCACCACGGCGATCGCGGCGGCAAGGACGCCGCGATGGCCCGAGCCGGTGTCGGAGTCGGAGTCGATCACCGCACTGCCGCCGGTGCGGCCCGCCGGATTACCACCGGGATCGGGCACCGGAGCGTGGCCAGCACCTGGGCCACCGAACCGCGGTGGTACTCCACCACCAACCGCGCCGGCACCATCAACAGCACCGGAACCAGACCCAGCCGCAGAACGAGCAAGGCCCAGAGCGGCCAGCCCCGCACCCGCGGCAGCCGCCGGAGCGACCCGCCGGGTTCGCGCGTCCGCCGCGTCGTTGCCGGATCCCAGCGCCACCGGCGGCGGCGGGTTCGGGGCGGCGGGGCGGCCGCTGCCGGGCGGGGAGGCCAGCGTCTGCGTCATTGCGATCGTGTGCGGCGCGCTGGCGTCGGCGTGCAGGGCGGCCAGCGTCCGGGCGACATCGATCATCGCGGGCCTGGCTCCAGGATCGGCGGCGAGCATCCGCGTCAGCAACGGCCCCAGCGGACCGGCGCGGTGCGGGGGGATCACCTGCCCGGAGGCGACCTTGTGCAGCGTCGCCATCGGATTCTCGTCCGTGCCGAACGGCGGGGCGCCCTCGACGGCCGCGTACAAGGTCGCGCCCAGTGAGAAGACGTCGGCGGCGAAGGTGGACTCGCTGCCCCGGGCGACCTCAGGCGACAGGTAGGCCGGCGTTCCGGTCACCATTCCGGTCGAGGTGAGCGCGACATCGCCGAGCGCGTGCGAGATGCCGAAGTCGGTGATGTTGGCCGCACCGTCCTCGGCGATCAGCACGTTGCCGGGCTTGACGTCACGGTGCACGATTCCCGCCCGGTGAGCCGCGGCCAGGGCCGAGGCGATCTCGGCACCGATCCGTGCCACCTCGATCGGTGGCAGCACGCCGCGGTCGCTGAGGGTCGCCTGCAGGCTCGTCGACGGCAGGTACTGCATGATCAGGCAGGGCTGGCCGTCGTGTTCCACCACGTCGTAGACGGTGATGGCGTGCGGATGGTGCAGCCGCGCGGTGATCCGGGCCTCGCGCATGGCCCGGTTGTTGACCATCTCGGCGGCGGCGTCGCTCAGGCCGGGTTGCGGGTGCAGCTGCTTGATGGCGACCGGCCGCCGCAAGCGCTCGTCCCAGCCTTCCCAGACCGTCCCCATGCCGCCCGCGGCGACGCGGCCGACCAGCCGGTAGCGCCCCGCGATAACAGCGTCGGGAGTGCTCACTGACAACCCCCTCGATCCGGCAACGTCCTACTGGTCCATGAGCGACCCTACCGAGGCAGGGGCAGCTCCGCCGACCGCGCACGCCGGCGCCGGTGGTCGGCGGCGCCGAGGCGTGACCGCTAGCCTCCTCCCATGATCGGTATCCGAGCGCCCAAGATCGGTACCCGAACATGAGCGAGCAGGCCGGTGTCGCTTTTGTCCTCGGCGGCGGCGGCATCCTGGGCTCCACCCAGGTCGGCATGCTGCGGGCGCTGATCGAGCGAGGCATCCGTCCGGATCTGATCGTCGGTACCAGCGTCGGCGCTCTCAACGGAGCCCTGATCGCCGCGGAGCCGTCGCTGGCCGCGGTCCACCGGCTCAGCACGGTGTGGACCTCGCTGTCGGAGTCCGGCGTCTTCTCCAGCTCGGTGTTCTCGCAGGCGGCACGGCTGGCCAGGCACCGCACGCACCTGCACTCGGCCGAGCCGTTGCGCGCGCTGCTGGACCAGCACCTTCCGGTACGCCTGATCGAGGAGCTGCCGGTGGCCTTCCAGACGGTGGCCGCCAGCATCGAGCGGGCCTCGGCGCACTGGTTCACCGCCGGCTCGATCACGGACGCGGTGCTGGCCTCTTGCGCCGTGCCCGGCCTGCTGCCGCCTGCCGCGGTCGGCCACGAGCACTTTCTGGACGGCGGGCTGGTCGACTCGATCCCCGTCGGCCGGGCGGTGGCGATGGGCATGCGCGAGGTGTACGTGCTGCACGTCGGGCGGATCGAGCAGCCACTCACTCCGCCGCGCTGGCCGTGGCAGGTGGGACTCGTCGCCTTCGAGATCGCCCGCCGGCACCGCTTCGTCGAGGATCTCGCGAGTGTGCCGGACGGCATCCGGGTGCACCTGCTGCCGAGCGGCGCCCCGGACACGCCCGGGGTCTCGGTCCGCTACCGCAACACCAGCCGGGTTCTCGGGCGGATCGAACGCGCCCACCAGGCCAGCGGGAACTACCTCGATGGCGTCGAGCAGCACCGGTGAACGCGCCGGGTACCACCGCGGCTGATCCGGCGCGCGGTGATCGACCCGCTCTGGCCGGTGATTGTCCTGACCTGCACCGCCCTGTTCGGAGCCGTGCTGCTGCTCGCGCTGCTGGTGGCGCCGCTGTCCTCGCGTCGAAGGGTGCTCAGGCTCAGCGCGCTCGCCATCTGCTATCTGTGGATCGACCTGGCCTTGGTGGCGGGATGTTGGACGCTGTGGCTCCGCCAGCCGACGCCTCGCCGCGACGAGGACCGCTGGCGCCGGCGGCACGCGGCGCTGCTGGGGTGGGCGCTGCGGCTGCTGCTCACCCTGGCCAGGCTCTTTCTGGGGTACGAGGTGCACACCGTCGAGGAAGTCGTGGCGCCCGGCGATGCCCCGCTGATCGTGCTCGCCCGCCACGCCGGCCCCGGCGACTCGGTCACGCTCGTGCAGCTGCTGGTGGCGGCGTACCGGCGCAGCCGAAGGTGGTGCTCAAGAAGGCGTTGCAGTGGGACCCGGGACTGGATCTGGTGCTGACCCGGCTGGCCTGCTACTTCCTGCCCTCGCCCACGGGTGCGGGCCGGGCACTACCACCGGGCCCGCAGGGCGCGTGAGCTCAGCCACGTGCTGCCGCCCCGGCCCGGCGGCGCGCTGGCGTGCCTGGCCGCGTGCCCCGACGCCGATGTCCTGGTCATCGCGCACTGCGGGCTGGACACCCTGGTCAGCCCGTCCGACATCTGGCGGGCGCTGCCGCTGAGCGGCCGTCCGATGCGGATCGCACCGTGGCTGTACCCGGCGGCCGAGGTGCCGCGCGCGGAGGACTCGGCTCTGCGGTGGCTGGAGGAGCAGTGGACCAAGGTCGACGAGTGGGTGGACGGGGCACGGGTTGACATCAGCGCCTAGCCGGGTTGCCGCACCGCCGCTGTGGTGGCGCGGACGACCAGTCGGGGCGGCACCAGCACCTCACGCTTCAGCTCAGAAGTTGCCCGCCGACCGTCCGGCTGCCGGTCCAGCCGTTCGATCAGCCGCTCGACCGCCACCGCGGCCAGCCGCCGGCCGTCCTGGCTCACCGTCGTCAGCCGCAGGTAGGACAGCCGGGCTACCTTGCTGTCGTCGTAGCCCACCACCGAGACGTCGCCCGGCACGGTGACCCCGAGCCGGACGAACATGTCCAGCAGCCCGACCGCGCAGGCGTCGTTGTAGGTGATGACCGCTGTCGGCAGGCCGCCGTCGACCAGCTCGCGCGCGGCCGCCGCACCGGCCTCCTCGTCCCCGCCGCCCCGCACGATGGTCGCGGTGCCGGCCAGGCCGTGCCGCCGCATAGCCGAGGTGAAGCCGGTGCGCCGCTCGACGGCACCGGGCGCCCGGCCACCGTCGACATGGGTGATCCGCCGGTGCCCGAGGCTCACCAGGTGATCCACGGCAAGGCCGAGCCCGACCGCGGCAGGCACCCGGACGACGTCGGCGGCGCGCGACCGCGCGGACTGCCCCACCACGACCACCGGCAGCCGTTCGGTCAGCGCCAGCAGCGAGGCGACCGGTACCAGCGGCCCGACCAGCACCGCGGCCTCGCACCGGTAGTCGAGCAGGGTCTCGACCGCCTGCTGCGCCGTACGGCTGGCGGTCACGGCGCTGAGCACGACCTGGTAACCGCTGGCTTCCGCCGCCTGGTAGATGCCCGCGGCCACGTCGGAGTGAAACGGGTTGTCCAGCCCCAGGGTGACACCGATCAGCTTGCTGCGCCCGGCGGCGAGGAGCCGCGCGCGGCCGTCCGGGCGGTAGCCGAGCTGGTCGGCGACCTCGAGCACCCGCTGGCGGGTGGTCTCGCTGGCACCGGGCACGCCGCGAATGACGATGGATACCAGGGCTCGCGAGAAGCCTGCCCGGTCGGCGACGTCCTGCAGGGTGGGCGGCCGGCTCGCGGGAACGGCGGGTTCGCTGTGCTCGCTCGTCACGGCATCCGTTTCGTTGACAGCTGTGGGCACCAGCCATGATACTGGAACGATGCACTAGAGCGCTCTAGTGCCGTCTCTACTACATCAGCGCCGTTGCTGGTTACCGCTGAGAAGGAGCGAGCCCCCATGCCGAAGCTGCCCGTGCGGACCCGGATCGCCGGTGCCCCGATCTCGTGGGGCGTCTGCGAAGCCCCCGGTTGGGGCCACGAGATGCCCGCCTCCCGAGTGCTGTCCGAGATGGCCTCGGTCGGCCTGCGGGCCACCGAACTCGGCCCGGCCGGCTACCTCGGCAGCACACCGGCCGCGGTGCGAGCCCGGCTGGCCGAGCACGACCTGCGGCTCGTCGGCGGATTCGTGCCCGTCCCGTTGCACGTGGACGAGGCGGTGGACCTGTCCGAGGCAACCGACGCCATCGCCATCCTCGCCGCGGCCGGCGCCGAAGTGGTGGTGCTGGCGGCCCGGTCGCCGGACGGTAGCTACGACCACAAGGTGCCGGTGACCGACCGGCAATGGCCGATCCTGCTGGCCAACCTGGACCGGCTCCGCGCGATCGCGGCCGACTTCGGATTGACCACCACGCTGCATCCGCATGTCGGCACCGCCATCGAGAGCCGCGTGTCGGTGCTGCGGCTGCTCCAGGACAGTGACGTCCAGCTGTGCCTGGACACCGGCCACCTGCTGATCGGCGGCACCGAACCCCTCGACCTCGTCGAGCGATTCACCGACCGGGTGTCGCACGTCCACCTCAAGGACGTTCGGGCCGGCGTGGCCGGGACGGTCGCCGCGGGAAACACCGCCTACCAGGACGCTGTGCGGGCGGGTCTGTACGCGCCGCTGGGCGAGGGGGACGTCGACATCGCGGGCATCGTCGCCGCGTTGGAGGCAGCGGGCTACCAGGGCTGGTACGTCATGGAACAGGACACCGCGTTCGACCGCGAGCCCGCTGACGGCACGGGACCCATCTCGGACGTGCGGCGCAGTGTCGCGTTCTTGCTGTCCGTAGCGGGCAAAGCGCCGGGCGTATCAGCGGCCGGTCGATGAGCAGCCGGCCGTTCGGCGTCGCCGTTCTCGGTTTCGGCTGGATGGGGCACGCGCACAGCCGCGCGTACGCCCGGGTGCGCCAGCACTTTCCGGACCTGGGGCTGACCCCGCGCCTGGTGCTGGTCGCCGAGCCGGACAGCGGGCGTGGTGAGGATGCCCGCGAGCGCTACGGCTTCGCCGACTGGACGCCCGACTGGCGGCAGGTGCTGGCCGATGACCGGGTCGAGGCGGTGAGCGTGACCGCGCCGAACTTCCTGCACCGCGAGATCGCGGTGGCGGTCGCGGCGGCCGGCAAGCACCTGTGGATCGAGAAGCCGGTGGGCCTCAGCGCCGAGGACGCCCAGGCGGTGGCCGAGGCGGTCCGGAGAAACCGCGTGCAGACCTCGGTCGGCTTCAACTACCGCAACGCGCCGGCCGTCGCACACGCGCGCGAGCTGATCGCGACCGGTCAGCTCGGTAAGGTCACCGATGCGGCGTTCCGGCTGCTCAGCGACTACGCGGCGCACCCACTCGGCGCGCTGTCCTGGCGGTTCGAACGCGCCCAGGGCGGAGCCGGCGTGCTCGGTGACCTCGTCTCCCACGGGGTCGACCTGGTGCGGCACCTGCTCGGCGACATCGACACCCTGGTCGCCGACACCGCGACCTTCATTGCCGAGCGGCCACGCCCGGACGGGCTCGCCAGTCACTTCGCCGTCGCCGAGTCCGGCGTGCTGGGGCCGGTCGAGAACGAGGACTACCTGAGCTGCCTGCTGCGGTTGCGCGGCGGGGCGCGGGCCAGCCTGCGCGCCAGCCGGGTCGCCGTCGGTGAGCAGAACAATTACGGCTTCGAGATCCACGGCACCCGCGGCAGCGTGTCCTGGGACTTCCGGCGAATGGGCGAACTAGCCGTGTGCGTCGGTGGAAACTACGCCAACCAGCCGTCGTCCACGCTGTACGTCGGTCCGGCGCACGGCGACTTCGGGGCCTTCCAGCCCGGAGCCGGCGTGGCAATGGGCTACGACGACCTGAAGGTTATCGAAGCGGCCGGCTTCCTGCGGGCAATCGCTGGCTCCGGTGTAGCGCCCGGTGGCGGCGGGACGTCGGAATCGCGGTCCTCGCATGCCACGATCGAGGATGCGGTGCAGAGTGCTCTCGCGCTGGAGGCGATGGTCCGCTCGCAGCACACCGGCCAGTGGGAGGCCGTGACGGACACCCCCTCGATCGGCCGCGGCACCGCCGGACCGGCGTGAGGCAGCGCCCTGCCGGCGTGAGGCAGCCCACCGGCCCGCACCGAAACACCGGCTCCGCTCCCGGTGTTGGAACGACTGACGGCCGATGAATGGCGACGATTCCAAGGAGAAAACGTGGCGTCCCCACTGCGCAGAACCGATGCGCTCAGCCAGCTCAGCGATGATTACAGCTACCGAGTGAACCTGCTGCTCGACGAGGGCCGGGAGGATCTGGCCCGCGAGCTGGCCGAGCAGTACGAGCGCGAGGGCCTGGCCCTGCTGGTCACCGAAGGCGCCCGCTAGGCACTCTCACGAACTCCACCGGAGCTGGGCAGTCTTGGACTCCCGCATGGCCGGGTAGCCGGCCAGCCCGGCGGGAACCCCGACCTCCCACCACGCGCCCGACTCCGTCCACTCGGACGGACTCGTGCGGCAGACGAGCACGGCCGGGCGCTCCTCGGTTGTGGCCAGCTCCCTGGCCCGGGCATAGCCGGCGCGCAACTCGGCCGCCCCGGACCCCGCCGGAACATCGACGACCGCGCAGCCCAGCGCGGCGGCGTGCGCGGCGAAGTCGACCCGGACGCCATCCGGACCGGAGCCCGGCCCGGCGCAGTCGGTGAGCAGGTTGTTGAACCCTTCCGCACCCTGGCCGGTCTGCAACCGGTGGATCACGGCGTACCCGCCGTTGTCGCACACCACGGCCACGAAACGGTGCCCGGCGAACGCCGCTGAGTACAGCTCCGAGTTCAGCATCAGGTACGAGCCGTCACCGAGCAGCGCCGTGACGATCCCCTGTGGATCACTGTGCGAACGCGCGATCGCGGCGCCCCACGGTCCGGCGATCTCGTATCCCATGCAAGAGAAGCCATATTCGAGATCCATGGTGGCCACGCCGGTCGCACGCCAGCCGCCGTTGAGCTCGCCGGGGATGCCGCCGGAGGAGCCGAGCACGTAGTCCGCCGCGGTGCTGGCATCGTTGACCACACCCACCACCTGTGCGTACGTCAGCTGGCCTGGCGCCGTGCCGGCACGCAGGGTGTCGATATGGGCGTCCCAGGCGGCCCGGACGGTCGCCGCGCATGCCGTCCACTCGGGCGCCGCAGCCCAGCCGGCCAGTTCGTGATCCAGCTCGCGCAAGGTTACCCCGGCGTCGCCCACCACCGCGTGCGCCGCGTGTTTCACCGCGTCGAAGCGAGCCGCGTTGATCGAGATCAGCCTGACGCTTGCGGAGAAAACGCTCCACGATGAGGTGGTGAAGTCCTGCAGCCTGGTTCCGACCGCCAGCACCACGTCGGCGTCGGCGGCGAGCGCGTTCGCCGACGCCGATCTGATGGTGCCCAGGCCACCGGCGTTGAGCGGGTGCGGGTCGGGCATCAGGGTGCGACCCGCCGCGGTCTCGGCCACCGGAACGCCGTGGCGCTCGGCGAAGGCCAGCAGTTGCGCCGCCGCTCCCGAGTACCGGACGCCGCCGCCGGCGACCAGCAGTGGGCGCTCGGCCGCTCGTAGCAGCCGTGCGGCCGCGGCCAGGTCCTCGACGTCCGGACGGGGACGTGGAACCCGGTGCAGCCGAGGCGCGAACATGGCCGCCGGAAAGTCGAACTCCTCAGCCTGGACATCCTGCGGCAGCGCCAGCACCACCGGCCCGGCATCGGCCGGGTCGGTCAGCACCCTGGCGACCTGCGGCAAGGTCGCCAGCAGCTGCTCGGGGCGGGTGATCCGATCGAAGTAGCGGGCGACGGGGCGGAACGCGTCGTTCACCGTGCTGGTCGGGTCGCCGTAGTGCTCGACCTGCTGCAGCACCGGATCGGGGGCACGCCCGACGAAGGTGTCCCCCGGCAACAGCAGCACCGGTAGCCGGTTGGCGTGGGCGACGCCGGCTGCGGTCACCATGTTCAACGCCCCTGGCCCGATGGACGAGGTCGCCGCCATCACCTGGCGCCGGGAGGTGGCCCGCGCGAAGGCCACCGCGGCCAGCGCCATCCCCTGCTCGGTCTGGCCACGCCAGGTGGGCAACTCGTCGCGGACCTCCCGCAGCGCCGTGCCGAGGCCCAGGACGTTGCCGTGCCCGAAAATCGCAAACACCCCACCGAACAGCGGCACTTCGGAACCGTCGAGCAGTTCCGAGCGCTGGGCGATCATCCAGCGCACCAGGGCCTGGGCGGTCATGAGCCGTACGGTCGGCGCGGCCTCGGACGTCATTCGTGAGCTCCCTGGGCTGGAATCGGTTGCCGCAGCAGCCCGTTCGCGGACGTGGCCGGGCAACGCGGGTCCACCGGCTGGCCGGCCCAGCTGTCGCGGACCCAGCCGTGCGCCGGATCGTCGCAGAACGCCATCGACCGCCCGGTGCCCGGACCGGCCAGGACGTTGAGGTAGTACATCGGGTAGCCGGGAGCGGCCACGCACGGGCCGTGGTAGCCGTGCGGCACCAGCACCACATCGCCGTCGCGCACCACCAGCCGCTCGTCGAGCGCCGCCAGGCCGGCCCGCTCGTGCTCGGGTCCGGTGTAGGTGTGATGCACGCCGAAACCCTGCCTGCTCGGGGTCACCTGGTCCGGCCCGGCGATCCGGTAGTAGTAGAGCTCCTCGTTTCCCACCTGGCACGGGTCGCTCGCATCGTGCTTGTGCGGCGGGTAACTCGACCAGTTGCCCGGCGGTGTCACCAGCTCGCAGCACATCAGCCGGTCGGCATGCTCCCACACCCCCGGCACCCCGAAGTTGGTCACCTGGCGCGAGGCCGGCCCGGCACCGCGCACCTCGACCGGCACGTCGGCGGCAGCGCCGTACGCGGGGCCGAGCCGGCGCTCGCAGCGAGCCGACGGAACCGCCACCGTCGCCGGCTCGGCACAGCTCAGAGTCAGGACGCTGTCGCGGCCGGCATAGGCGAAATCGCTGACGGCGGTGAACACCGAGGGCCGGCCGGTCAGCGTGAACCGGTCCTCGACACGGCCCTCGGAGTCGGCGATCTCCACCGTGAGCCCACCGGACAGCGGCAGGACGAACACCTCGGCGTCACCGGTCCGCAGGGTTACCGGGTCGGATGGCTCCAACGGGATGATCCGCAGCCCGGTGCGGTCCCAACCGGCTTGTTGTGGCGTGAGTTCCACCAGCATTCCCGGCGCCGTCGCTGTTCCGGCCGGACGGTGCAGGACACTCACACCGGTCCCCCATCGGCCGGCTGATCGCCGCGGGCCGCACGCAGCACCTGCGCTGCCGCGTCGACGGTGCCGGCCACGTCCCCGTCCGGTGGGTAGAGCACCGTGCGCCCGACCACCAGGCCGCGCACCGTGGGCTGGCGCAGCGTGTGCTCCCACGAGGCGACCTGGGCCGCGCGGTCCGCCGCCGCCACCCCGCCGAGGACCACACACGGCAGGGTGGTGGAGCCGTACACGATGGCGAGATCCTCGCACGCGGGCAGCTTCAGCCACGAGTACGCGCTGGTGGTTCCGAGCGCGGACGCCACCGTCACCGCCCGCGACAGTGACTGCGCGTCCGTCCTCAGCTGGAGCACGCCGTGCTCGTCGCGCCGGTACGGCAACGGCTCGATCATCGCCATCACCCGGTGGGCGGCCAGTTCGGTCACCGCTCGCGCGCACGATTGGATCGTGGCCGAGGTCCGCTCGTCCTGATCGTCGATGCGCAGCAGCATCTTGCCGCCTTCCAGGTTGCACGAAGCGATGCTGGCCGCGTCGTAACCGGTGAACCGGTCATCCATCGTCCAGATCGCGCCGTCCAGGCCACCGCGATTCATCGAGCCGATCACCACCTTGCCCTCGAGCGCGCCGAGCAGCAGCAGCTCCTCCACGACGTCGGGTGAGCCGAGCACGCCGTCGACGTCCGGATGGGCCAGCGCGGTGGCGAGCCGTTCCAGCAGCGAACGTCGGTTGCCCATCGCCAGCGGATCGCCGCCGGTGCCGAGCGCGCCCCGGGCCGGATGGTCCGCCGCGACGAGAAAGATCGAACCGCGGTCGTTCAACAGCCGGTGCGGTCGCTTGCGGGCGGCGTAGGCCTGCGCGATGGCCTCGGGATGCCGCGTCCTGGTCACCAGCAGCGCGCGCCACTGGTCCTCGGTCAGCTCGCCGGCCATCAGCCCACCTGCTCGGGGACCGGCCGGCGCTCGACCAGCGCGTGAAGCTCATCGACACCGGGCATGGCGTCGGCGCAGGCAAGCCGCGAGGCCACGATCGCCCCGGCCGCGTTGGCGTATTCGGCAATCGTCGTCGGGGCCCAGCCGGACAGCAGGCCATGTGCCAGCGCGGCCCCGAAGGCGTCACCGGCGCCCAGGCCGCAGACCACCTCGACACGCTGCGGGGCGACCGTGACCATGGACTCGGCCGTCGCCACCAGCACGCCCTCCGCGCCCTTCTTGACCAGGACAAGCTCGACGCCGAGGTCCAGCAGCCGGCGTGCGGCCTGCTCCGGGTCCCGGGTGCCCACCGCAACCTCGACCTCCTCCCGGTTGCCGACGGCGACCGTGGCGAACTCGAACATCCGCTCGTACTGCTGCCGTGCCTCGGCCGGGGACTTCCAGAACATCGGCCGCCAGTCGAGGTCGACCACGGTCCACCGCCCGGAACCGGCGTCCGGCCGGCCGCGGTGTTCCAGCATGGCCAGCTGGGTGCCGCGGGCCGGCTCGGCCGACACTCCGGTGCCGGTGACCCATAGCAGCGGCACCGCCGCGACCAGGTCCCAGGGCACATCTGCGCCGGTCAGCGTCAGGTCCGGGGCCGTGGGCAGCCGGTAGAAGAGCAGCGGTGGGTCCTCCGGCGGATCGAGGGCGCAGAACACAACTGGGGTGAGCAGTTCGGGCGCGGTGCCGACAAAGCTGTTGTCGACGCCGAATCCGGTCAGCGCCGAGCGCACATAGTTCCCGAACCCGTCCGGTCCGACCTTGGTCAGCACCGCGCTGCATCGCCCCAGGCGCGCGGCGCCGACGGCCACATTCGTCGCGGTACCGCCGAGCGACTTGGCAAACGTGCTCACCTGCTCCAGCGGCACGCCGGATTGCTGCGGATACAGGTCGACACCGACCCTGCCGACGGTCAGCAGCTCGATCGCGGTACCGGCGGACGGCGGCGTGGTCACGCCTGCACCGCGCCGTGCACCTTGGCGCCGTACAGCTCTGCGCCGTACAGCTCCGCGCCGTACAGCTCCGGGCGCGGCGGTAGCCGGACCGGCTCGGCACGCCCGCTGTCGAGCGCCGCCACGCCGGCCTGTGCGGCGGCCGTGGCGGCGTAACCGTCCCAGGTGCTGGCAAGGCAGGACACCGCACCGGCGGCAACGGAATCGATCCACTCCTGCAGCTCGCAGCGGTAGGCCTCGGCGAAGCGGGGACGCCAGTCCTCGGCAAGGCTGCGCGAGATCCCCGCGGCACCGCGGACCGCGGTGGCGGCCGGCGCGTCCAGGAAGACGGTTCCGTCCTCGCCCACCACCTCGCAGCGAACCTCGTAGCCGTAGCCGCAGTTGAGGAACACCTCGATGTCCACGAGCACCCCGGCGCTGGACTCCACCACCAGGAACAGCGGGTCCGCCGTCGGCGAGGACCGGCGGGAGGACCGCGGGCGGTGCACGGTGACTGTGGCGAGCTCGTCATCTAACAGCCAGCGGGCCGCGTCGAACTCGTGCACGGCCGAGCCCGTGATCAGCGACGCGGTCGGTTGACCGGCCGGCGCCGAGCGGTTGCGGTGCACGCAGTGCATCAACAGCGCGGTCCCGATGTCGCCACCGGCCAGTGCCTGCTTGAGTTGCCGGTGACCCGGATCGAACCGGCGCATGAAGCCGACGCTGACCAGCCGCCGCCCCGCTGCCACCTCGGCGGCGAGAATGCGCTCGCAGCCGGCGATGTCCGGGGCGAGCGGCTTCTCGCAGAGCACCGGCTTTCCGGCGGCGATCGCGGCCAGCGCAAAGCGCTCATGGGTCAAATCGGCCGAGGCGATCACGACCGCGTCGATGCCGGGATCGAAGATCAGCTCGATCGGGTCAGAAAAAACCCGGGCCGAGGGCATGCCTGCGACGGCCTGCCGGCATCGCTCGGTATCGACATCGAACGCACCGGTGACCACGACTCCGGACACCTGGCGCTCCAGCAACCGCGCATGCTCGGCGCCCATGATCCCCGTTCCGATCACTGCCGCGCGCACCGTCATGAACGCGACCCCTTCACTCGGGCGCCCCGGGGACGGCCGGCCGGCTGTCGGCCAGCATGGCTGAACCGACGCCGGACATCCGGTCTCCGTCAGAGCCCTCAGAGCCGTCTGGGCGCTGTAGCTCATGGGCCAGCTGCTGCAGCTCGGCGCCACCGGCCATCAGCCCGGTGAGCTCGGTGAGGCTGATCTCGGATTTGGCGAAGTCGCCCAGGCTTTTACCCCGTTTCAGTAACAGGAAACGGTCGCCGACCGGATAGGCGTGATGGGGGTTGTGGGTGATGAAGATGACGCCCAGGCCACGGTCGCGTGCCTGCACGATGTACTTCAACACCACACCCGCCTGCTTCACCCCGAGCGCCGACGTCGGCTCGTCCAGGATCAGCAGCCGGGCGCCGAAGTAGACGGCGCGCGCGATCGCCACCGACTGCCGCTCGCCGCCGGACAGGGTTCCCACCGGCTGGTCCGGATCGCGAATGTCGATGCCCATGTCGGAAAGCTCTTTGCGGGTGGTGGCTTTCGCCTTCTCGGCGTCGAAGCGCTTGAACGGGCCCCAGCCACGGGTCGGCTCGGAGCCGAGGAAGAAGTTGCGCCAGATCGCCATCAACGGAACCATCGCCAGGTCCTGGTACACCGTGGCGATACCCGCGTCGAGAGCATCCCGCGGCGAGCCGAGGCTGACCGGCTTGCCGTCCATCAGCAGCTCGCCGCTGTCGGGTTGGTGGACGCCTGCCAGCATCTTGATGAACGTCGACTTGCCGGCACCGTTGTCACCGAGCACGCAGGTCACCTGCCCCGCGCCGACCGTGGTCGAGATGTCGGACAGCGAGATCACGTTGCCGAACGTCTTGGTGACATTGCGGATCTCCAGCAACGGAGCAGCTGTGCCGGGCTGTGTGCTCGCCGGTTGGAGTCCGGAGTCGTGGTCCTCGAAGTGGATCTCACTCATCGCGCGTCACCTTCTGCTCTGCTCGGCGTAGCGCCGGACGACTTGATTGGACAGCACGGCCAGCAGCAGCATCGCGCCTACGAACAGCTTGAACCAGTCGGAGTTCCACCCTGCGTAGACGATCCCCTGCTGCCCTGCGTAGACGATCCCCTGCTGCGTCATGCCGAAGATCAGCGCGCCGACGGCGGCGCCGATGACGGACCCGTACCCGCCGGTCAGCAGACAGCCTCCGATCACCGCCGCCACGATGAAGATCAGCTCCTGCCCGATGCCGACCTGAGCCTGGATGGTGCCGAACCGGACGATCTGGGTGTTGCCCACGAACCACGCGAACGCCGAGGTCAGCATGAACAGCGCGATCGTGGTCCGCCCGGTCGGCACGCCGACGTTCTTGCTGGCATTGGTGTCGCCGCCGGTGGCGAAGATCCAGTTGCCGAAGCGCGTCTTGAGGAGCAGGTAGGACCCGAATGCGGTCAGCAACAGCCACCACAGGATCGCGATCTGGAAGTTGCTGCCGTGGATGGTCACCGTGCTGCCCAGCACGTCCTTGAGGCCGCGGTATCCCGGGACCAGATCGAGGTTCGATACCTGCACGGTGTTGGTCACCTGCTTGGTCACACCGAGGTTGATCCCCTGCAGCCCCAGGAACGTGCCGAGGGTGATGATGAAACTGGGCAGGCCCGTCCGGGTCACCAGATAGCCGTTGACGAAACCGATCCCGAGCATCAGCAGCAGCGATACGAACAACGACGCGTAGACGTTCAGGCCCCAGTAGGTGGTCATGATGCCGGTGGCGAGCCCCGAGGTACCGGTCTGCACGCCGGCGGACAGGTCGAAGTGACCGCCGATCATCAGCAGCGCCACCGGAACCGCCATCAGCCCCACGGTCGAGGCCGTGTCCAGCCAGTTCGCGATGCCGTTGGTCGAGCGGAAGACGTCGGACTGCAGCGCGAAGAACACGAAGACGACGATGGCGCCGATGAGCGAGCCGAACTCCGGTTTCACCAGCAGCTGGCGGAGCAAACCGACCCTGGCGACCCGCTCGTCCGGGGCGAGGACGGCGGTGGTCATCGGGTCCCTGCCGCCGTGAGCTTGAGAACGGCGGCCGCGTTGTCCTTGGTGACCAGGTTCGGTCCGGTCAGTACCGGCAGCCCGCCGCCGAGGACGTTCAGGTTCGACTTGTACAGCGTGAGCATCTGCACAGCCAGGTAACCCTGCAGGTAGGGCTGCTGGTCGACCGCGAAATCGATCTTGCCGTCCACCACGGCCTTCGCGACATCGGCGTTGAGGTCGAAGGTCGCCAGCTTCGCCGAGGAGTGCGTGCCACTGATAGCGGCCTCGGCCGTCGATGCGACCTGCGCTCCCAGGGTCACGATGCCCTGGATGGACTTGTCCTGTTGCAGCTTGGCCTCCAGAGTGGCCTGGGCCGCGGGCAGGTTGTTGTTGTCGACCTGCAGGTTGGTGACCGTTCCGCCGAGGGCCGCCTTCACCCCGGCGCAGCGGGTCTCCAGCGAGACATTGCCCGCCTCCTGGATCACGCACACCACGTTCTTGACGCCCTCGGCCTTGAGCTTGCCGCCGACCGCCTCGCCGGCCACCTGCTCGTCGGAGCCGATGTGCTCCAGCGCACCGTAGGACTTGGACTCCGCACCGCCGGCGTTGATGGTGATGACCGGAATGCCGGCCGCCACCGCCCGCTGGACCGCGGCCTTCAGCGCCTGCGGGTTGGCCATGGAGACGACCAGGCCGTCCGGCTTCTGGTTCACCGCGTTGTCGATCAGCCTGGCCTGGGCGGTGGGATCGCCTTCGCTCTGGTAGCTGACGGAATCTCCCATGTCCTTGCCGCCCTGGACCGCACCGGCCTTGACGATGCTCCAGAAGGCGTCACCGGCACCGCCGTGGGTGACCACCGCGATCTTGTAGCCGTAGCCACCGCTGCCGCCGCCGGCCTTGCTTGACACCCGGTTCACGGCGTTGCTGTCGCTGCAGGCCGACGTCGCGAGCACTGGGACGAGCACGGCGGCGAGCAGCCACCTCGCTCTTGCTGCGGTCATGGAGTTCCCCTCGTCGCAGTGTCCGCCTACTTGGCGGTCGGAAAGTGATAGCTGGCATCGGATCCGCCGGAACGCTCCGGCCAGCGGGAGGTGACGACTTTGGCGCGAGTGTAGAAGGAGATTCCCTCGGGACCGTGCACGTGCTTGTCGCCGAACAGCGAATCCTTCCAGCCACCGAAGGAGTAGTAAGCCATCGGCACCGGGATGGGCACGTTGATGCCTATCATGCCGACCTTGACACCTCGCTGGAACCGGCGGGCCGCGTCGCCGCTGGACGTGAAGATCGCCGTGCCGTTGCCGTACGGGTTGGCGTTCACCATGGCGATGGCGTCCTCGACGGTGTCCACCCGCAGCACCGACAGCACCGGGCCGAAGATCTCTTCACGGTAGACGTCCATGTCGACGGTGACCTCGTCCAGCACCGTCGGGCCGACGAAGAAGCCGTCCGGGTGGCCTTCGACCCGCAGGCCGCGGCCGTCCACCGCCAGCCGGGCGCCCTGCTCGGCACCGCTGCCGATGAGCGACTCGATCCGGTCCATGGACGCCTGGGTGATGACCGGCCCCATCTCGCTGGCGGCGTCGCGTCCGGGCCCGACCTTGACGGCCTGGGCCTTGTCCGTGACTGCCCGCACCAGGGCATCCCCGGCCGCGCCGACCGCTATGGTCGCCGAGATGGCCATGCAGCGCTCGCCCGCCGAGCCGAAGGCGGCCGCGACCAGGTGGTCCGAGGCGAAGTCGAGGTCGGCGTCGGGCAGCACGATGGCGTGGTTCTTGGCACCGCCGAGAGCCTGCACCCGCTTGCCGGTGGCCGTGGCACGCTCGTGGATGTAGCGGGCGACCGGCGTCGATCCGACGAAGGACACCGCCGCGACATCAGGGGATTCCAGCAGCGCGTCCACCGCCTCCTTGTCGCCGTGCACCACGTTGAAGACGCCGTCGGGCAGGCCCGCGCGCTGCCACAGCTCGGCGACCAGCATGGAAGCCGAGGGGTCGCGCTCGCTGGGCTTGAGCACGAAGGTGTTTCCGCACGCGATGGCGACCGGGTGCATCCACATCGGAACCATCACCGGAAAGTTGAACGGGGTGATGCCGGCGACCACGCCCAGCGGCTCCCGGAATGAGAAGCTGTCGATGCCGGTGGACACCTGGTCGGAGTAGTCGCCCTTGAGCAGCTGCGGGATACCGCAGGCGAACTCCACGACCTCCAAGCCGCGCTGCACCTCACCGCGGGCGTCACTGAGCACCTTGCCGTGCTCGTCGGTGATCAGCTCGGCGAGCTCGTCGAGATGGCTGTTCACCAGTTCGCGAAAGGCGAACAGGGTCTTCGAGCGTGTGCTGAGCGATGCCTGGGACCACGTCTCGAAGGCCAGATCCGCCGTGCGTACCGCCGCGGCCACCTCGGCAGCGGAGGCCAGGCTCACCCGCCCGCGCTCGGCACCGGTCGCGGGATCGAACACCGGCGAGGTTCGGCAGTCCGGCTCGGACGTGCGCTTGCCGCCGACCCAGTGCTCGATGATCGCCGTCGATGCTGCCATGTACTGACCTCCACTGGGAAAAGGGTCCGCCCGCAGCACTACGTCCGCGGTCGCGAGTGGCATTGTTCCGACCGCTGCGTTGTCCGATCAGGAAACATCGCCGACACACACCCTGTCAAGAGATTGTCAGGACAAAGTTACTCGTGACTATGTCCGTTAGTCCTGACATACTCGCCAGCATGACAACCTCGGGAGAGCTGGTGTCACCGCTGGACGGCATCGTCCTGGACCGGGCCAGCCCCGTCCCGTTGTACTACCAGGTCGCCCAGTATCTGGAGCGGGCCATCGAGTCCGGCGCCCTCAGCCCGGGCAGTCGGTTCGAGAACGAGATCCAGCTCGCGGACCGGCTGGGGCTGTCACGGCCGACGATGCGCCGGGCCATGCAGCACCTGGTCGACAAGGGGCTGCTGGTGCGCCGGCGCGGCATCGGAACCAGGGTCGTCTCCCCCACCGTCCGCCGGTCGCTGGAGCTGACCAGCCTGCACGACGACCTCAGCCGCGACGGCCAGCGGCCGGGCACCAAACTGCTCTCGCTCAGCGAGGTACCCGCGACGGCGAAGGTGGCACTGGCACTCGGGCTGCCTGCGGGAGCCCAGGTCGTCGAGATCGTCCGGCTCCGGTCGGCGATGGACCAGCCGATCGCGAAGATGACCAACCACCTGCCGCTCGGCCTCATCGACCTGACGGCCACGAACCTGGAACGGCAAGGCCTGTACGAGGTGATCCGGAGTTCGGGCATCCGCCTGCACTCGGCGACCCAGGTGATCGGCGCCCGGGTCGCGTCCGCGGCCGAGGCCCGGCTGCTCGGCGAGACCCGGGGCGCCGCGGTGCTCACCATGCAGCGCACCACGTACGACGACTCGGGTGCGGTCATCGAGTACGGCAACCACATCTACGCAGCCAGCAGGTACAGCTTTCAACTCAGCCTGCTGGCTGGTTGAGTGGTTGTGTGAACACGCAGCCGGGCATCTTCGCCCTGGGAACCACCGACCACTGCTACCTCGAGTTCGACGTGACAACGCAGGGTCAGGCCGTCGTGCTGATCGCCGCCGCGGCCGATGTGGTCGGCAAGCTGTCCACCACTGCCGGAGTGAACGTGGTCGTCGGCATCCGGCCCTCGCTGTGGCAGGCCGTCGCCGACCCGGCTGAGCTGCCCCGCGGCGCGCACGACTGGCAGGAGGACCTCGTCGGACCGGACGGCTTCACGATGCCTGCCACCCAGCACGACCTGTGGCTGTGGGTCTCCGGCGGTGACCGGACAGCCATCTTCGACAGCGGACGGCTGGCCATCGACCGGCTGCGCCAGGTGGCCGCGCTCGGCTGTGAGACCACCGGCTGGCTGTACCGCCACGACCGTGACCTGACCGGCTTCATCGACGGCACCGAGAACCCGTCGCTGCTCGAGGCGCCCGAGGTGGTCGCCACTCCGGCGGATACCCCGGGCGCGGGCAGCAGCATGGTGCTGCATCAACTGTGGCGTCACGACACCACCCGCTGGGAGAACCAGCCCATGGCCGCCCAGGAAAAGGCCATGGGGCGGACCAAGCCGGACAGCATCGAGCTGTCGGAGGAGGACATGCCCGCCGACTCGCACGTCAGCCGCACCACGCTGGAACTGGACGGCACGGAGCTCGACATCTTCCGGCGCAACGTCGCCTATGGTGGGATCACCGACCACGGCACCGTGTTCGTCGGATTCAGCCAGGACCAGTGGCGCCTGGACGAGATGCTGCGCCGGATGGTCGGGATCACCGACGGCATCCGGGACGCCCTGACCCGCTACGTGACCGCGCTCACCGGCGCGTACTACGTGGTTCCGTCCGTGGACGCGCTGGCCCGGTTCGGCACCGATCCCGATGACTGAGTTCCGGGCCCGGGTAGCTTGGCCTCGTGAGCCGGCCCGTCATCGTTCCGTACAGCTCGGACTGGCCGGACCGGGCGTCAGCGCTGCTGGCAGACCTCACCCGATCCCTGGGTGCGAGGGTGGTCCACGCCGACCACATCGGCAGCACCGCGATCCCGCGCATGGCCGCGCATGGCCGCCAAGAACATCCTGGATCTGCAACTCTCGGTACGCGATCGGGCCGCCGCGACCGGTTGGCGGCCGCACGCTCGCTAGCGGTTCGGGCCGGCGCTGAAGCGGGGGGTGTCCGGATCGTCGTCGCCGCCCACCGGCGGGGTGACCGGCAGCGGCCCATCGTCCTCCGCCGCCCATTCCGACTCGGGTGAATCCTCGACGGGCCGCACCACGTCGGCGCCATCGGTGGTCTCGAGCTCGAACAGCACGGCCTTGTCGTCCTCGGTCAGCGGTGGCGCCGGCAGCTGGTCCCCCGGCGCGCCGGCGTCACTGCCCGTGCCCATGCCGGTGACCAGTTCTTCGGGGCAGCTCTCGGAGCGGGACTCGGTCATGCCGATGCCTCTTCTCGATGTTCTCGATGTTCTCGATGTTTTTAAAGGCTCGTCCGACTTTTCGGCGGCGTAGCCCAGCTTAGAACCGACTGTGCCGTTCGTGTCGGGAACATCGCGATCGGAGCAGGGTGACAGACAGCTCGGCGTTCGGGAACGACCTCGGCCTGCGCCCGGGCAACTGAGCTTCCTCGCGTCCCAGCTGTCCTGAGCGGGTTGCGGCGAGAGTCACATCGGGGAAGCAGCGCGCCCGAAAGCACCTTGACCCTGACGAGAAGGTTGAACGCTCTAACACATGAGGTGCACTGAATGACTGGACTGTTCGAGCCGATCGAGGTCGGCAAGATGACCCTTCCCAACCGGATCGTGATGGCTCCGCTGACCCGCAACCGCGCAGGCGCCGGACAGGTGCCGCGCGACATCGCCGCGCAGTACTACGGGCAGCGCGCCAGCGTCGGGCTGATCATCACCGAGGGCACTCAGCCGAGCGCCGTCGGCCAGGGTTACCTGGACACGCCCGGCCTGCACAACGAGGAGCAGATCGAGGGCTGGCGCACGGTCGCCG
The DNA here is from genome assembly GCF_031845305.1 of Jatrophihabitans lederbergiae. Taxonomy (NCBI): domain Bacteria; kingdom Bacillati; phylum Actinomycetota; class Actinomycetes; order Jatrophihabitantales; family Jatrophihabitantaceae; genus Jatrophihabitans; species Jatrophihabitans lederbergiae. The sequence continues at coordinate 40,500 of NZ_JAVREH010000004.1, forward strand.
ATGCCGTCCATGACCGGGACGGCCACATCTTCGTGCAATTCATGCACGTAGGCCGCATCGCCCACCCCGACAACAAGCCGGTTCGGGAGATCGTGCGCCGAGCGCCATCGCCGCGCCGGGTCAGATTGTCACCCCCACCGGCCTGCAGGACTACCCGACGCCCCGGGCGCTGGAGACGGACGAGATTCCCGGCATCATCGCCGACTTCGTGTATGCCGCGCGCAGTGCGGTGGACGCCGGTCTGGACGGTGTGGAGATTCACGCCGCCAACGGTTACCTGGTGCACCAGTTCCTCGCGCCGTCGTCCAACCAGCGCACCGACGCCTATGGCGGCACCCCGGAGAACCGTGCGCGGCTGGCGATCGAGGTCGTCACCGCGGTGTCCGAGGTCATCGGCGTTGAGCGGGTCGGCATCCGGATCTCGCCCTCGCACAACATCCAGGGCGTTGTCGAGGAGGACGCCGCCGACGTCGCCGCGACGTATCGGGCGCTGGTCGACGGGATCGCCGGTCTGCGGATCGCGTACCTGTCCTACCTTGCCGATCCCCGCGCTGAACTGACCCGTGACCTACGCGCCCGCTTCGGCGGGCCGGTGATCGGCAACGACGGCTTCGGCTCGGTCACGACTCTCGAATCAGCTCAGGCGATTCTGGACGAGGACCTCGCAGACCTCGTCGCCGTCGGACGACCGGTGCTGGCCAATCCGGACCTGGTCGAGCGCTGGAAGGCCGGTGCGGCTCTGAACGAGCCGAACTCGGCGACTTTCTACGGCGGCGACGCTGAGGGCTATGTCGACTACCCCACCTTGTCGGCCACTGCCTGATTTACTCTGCTGCCACGGCGCGGTGCCGTTCACCCGGGCCGCCGCCGTTCACCCGGGCCGCCGCCGTTGGCCGTTCACCGGAAAGTGTCGGTGGGTGGGTTTAGGTTCCGTTCATGGAGTTCGGGGAGTTCGGGGAGTTCGAGGGCGGCGACGAGTCGGATTCTTGGCTGCCTGCCGACGTTCCACCGTTCGACTTCGACTCCGTGCCGGAGGAGCCACCGCCGGAGCGTGACTTCGTCTCAGGGGTCACTCTCGGGTCCGGGCTGTCGTTCGCGGCGCCCGGGGCAGCCGCAGCCGAGTTAGGTGGTTTCCTCGAGGCCGGGTTCGGATCGGTGGAGCCGGGACTGGTCGAGCTGGCCCGGCTCGGCTCAGCTGACCTGACGGCGCTCGGGGACGTGGAGCGGGTCGATGCTCTGCTGGCGATCGAGCGCCAGGCCTCGTGGCTGGAGGCGCTGCGTCACCGGCTCCTGGGCTTGATCTCGTCCGGCGACATGTCCCTGGAGCGCTGGTGTGTGGAGGAGGTCGGCGCGGCGTTGCGGCTGCCCGGCGGCGCGGCCCGAACCCGGTTGAAGAATGCCGAGCAGTTGTGCGAGCGGCTCCCCGCCGTCCTCGATGCGCTCACCGACGGCCAGATCGCGCCTGCGCAGGCCACCGCGATCGCCGAGGCCTCCTTCCAGTTGCCCGACGCTGCCCTACCTGCCTATGTGGAGCGGGTGCTGGCCCGAGCGCCTGAGCAATCCCTCGCCCAGACCAAGCAGGCCGTCCGTCGCGCGGTGATCGCCCTCGATCCCGGCACCGCTGAGCAGCGCCACCACCGTGCCCGCGCCGAGCGGCACGTCCGGATCGCGCCTGCCGAGCACGGCATGGCCTGGCTGATGTCACTGTTGCCAGCCGAGGACGCCCGCGCGGTCTACGCCCGCTTGGACACGACTGCCCACACCACCAAGACCGTTGCGGCAGAGCACCGAACCATGGACCAGCTTCGTGCCGACACATTGATCGCCGCAATCCTGACCGACGCCCGCGACGAGCCGCAGACTACGCACGTCGCCACGCCCGGGCGGCGCCCAGCGGTGAGCGTGGTCGTGCCGCTGTCGGTTCTCGTCGAGGACGACGAACAGCCCGGTTGGCTCGACGGCCACGGTCCGATCACAGCCGGGCACGCCCGCCGGATCGCCCACGATCCGACCGGCACCTGGCGCAGACTGGTCACGGACCCGGCCACCGGCCAGATTCTGGACTACGGCACCACCCGCTACCGACCGCCACCACGACTGGTCGAACACGTGATGACCCGCGACGGCGAATGCGCCTTTCCGCACTGCAGCCACCAAGCGAGCTCGTCAGACCTCGACCACATTCACCCTTACCCCGGCGGCCCCACCGACGCCGCGAACTTGCAACCACTGCACCGCAGGCATCACAACGCCAAGACGCACCATGGCTGGAAAGCCCACCGCGACCCGGAAACCGGTATTACAACCTGGACGAGCCCTCAAGGCCGTGCTTACCGAAACCGACCGCCCGAGCGCTGGAATTCACCCGGCGGGCAGCCGCCAGCGCCACCTGATCCTTAGTAATAGGTGCGGCGGTTCGTGTTGGGTGGCATGCGTTGCCTACCCACCGACGACCTCACCCCGCCGCGGGTTCTCCAGGTTGATCCGAGCGGCCGGTATCTCGTCGCGATAGCGCTGCTCCTCGTTGGTCACCGCGCCGCCTCCCTGCCTGCCTGCGTACGCGGTCCGAGCTGCCGTCCTCCGACCGCAAGTCCGGCACGCCGAGCGAACCCACCGATCTGGGCTGTCCCGCTCGGATGGTCCGGTTGACGAGAGGGGTCTCAGTTGATGCGCGAGCGAACGGACGAGAACGACTCGCCGTTCTTCAGCCTGCTCGCGATCGTGCGGCCGTCCACTCGGCGGCGCAGGTCGTCCGGGGTGATGCCGTGCCGCTGGCACTGCGCGATCAGGTGCGTGTCATGCGCTCCGAGACCGGCCGCGCGCCACTGCTCGGCCTCCACGGCAACGGCGGTCTGAGCCGCCAGCTGGTCAGCCAGCGAATCCGGCTGCTCATCACCGGAAGCGCCTCGGGCAGGCGGCTCCTGGACCGGTGCCTGCTGGGGACCACGTGGCGCGCCGGTTCCGACCGCGAACGCCGGCGCGACCACCCGGTTGCCCAGCGGAGCGGCCGTCGAGCGGGCCGTTCCCGCCGAGAACATCGGGCTGCCACCCGCCCCGGAATAGCCTTGCCCGGGCGACCTGAGCCGGCTGCGCACCCGGTCGGCGAGCTCGCGAGGCAGCTCGCGCCCGGTGGCCGCCGTTCCGGTCAGCTCCAGGGCGGTCTGGCGGATCACGTCTGTGGACACGCCCAGCTCGCCGGCCAGCTCATGCACGTCAATCACGTTCAGCACTCTTCCTCAGCCTCAAAATCGCAGCGGCGTCCACCATCGAGGGACGCGGCCATCATCGGCGCAGCGGGTTTCACGCCTGGATGTGGTTGAACCGTGGGGCGTACTAGGGCGCGCCAGCAGGGTTCGAGTAGCGACTATACGGCGCGCGCGGCAGCTTTGCGCGCAACAGTGCAGTGGCAACTTGGCCGCTGCCGGTACCGTGGCCTCTGCTGGAAAGCAGCGACACCGCTCGCGTGGGTGACGGGTCGCCCCGCGACGAGACACTGTGGGAGCCGCCCGTGATGCGACGCCCGGCCGCACTGTCCGGAACCGATCGTCCAGCGGGGACTGGTGGCCGCGGGATTCCCGCGCTCGACGGCGTGCGCGCCCTCGCGGTGCTTGCCGTCCTGGCCGACCACGCTGGAGTGCCAGGCCTGTCCGGCGGGTTCGTCGGCGTGGACGTCTTCTTCGTACTGAGCGGCTTCCTCATCACCTCGCTGTTGTTGGACGAGCATCGGCGTACGGGCCGGGTGGACCTGGGGGCGTTCTGGGCGCGGCGCGCTCGCCGGTTGCTGCCTGCGCTGACGGTCCTGGTCGCCGCGGTGGCACTGGGGCGGCGCCTCTTCGCGCCGGACTCGGTCGGCGGCCTGCGCTACGACGCCCTCTCGGCACTCGGCTGGGTCGCGAACTGGCGCTTCGCCGCGGCGAAGACGGACTACTTCGCCCAGGGAGGTGCCGCGTCCCCGCTGCAGCACACCTGGTCCCTCGGCGTCGAGGAGCAGTACTACCTGGTGTGGCCGCTGGTGGTGACCGCGGTCACCGTGCTGCTGGCCCATCGCTCCCGCGCGAGCGTGCGGCGGCTGGCGCCGCTTGCCACGGTGGGCGCGCTTGCCACCGTGGGCGCGATCGCCTCGGCGGCAGAGGCGGTGTGGCTGAGCGGCAACGCCGCTCCGGGCCGGGTTTACTTCGGCAGCGACACCCGTGCGCAGGCGCTGCTGGCCGGTGCCGCCGCGGCGGCGGTGTTCGCGCGCCGCTGGCCACTCAGCGACGGTCCCAGCCGGCCTGCCGGCACACGGAAACGCGGGCAGCTCGCTGCGGCTGCGGCTGCTATGGCCGGTCTTGCCGCGCTGGTCGTACTGGCGCACGCTGCTTCCGGAGCGCCGGCCGACTTCCGGCACGCACTGCTCGCCGCGGCCGCGCTCGCCTCGGTGGCCCTGGTCGTCGGAGTGACGCTGGCGCAGCGGTCACCGCTGGCCCGGCTGCTGGCCATGCCCCCCTTGCGGGGACTGGGCCGGATCTCGTACGGCGTCTACCTGTGGCACTGGCCCACGTTCCTCGCGGTGGACGGCGAGCGGACCGGACTGACCGGACTGCCGTTGCTGACGGCGCGGGTGGCGGTCACGCTCGCGCTGGCGACCGTCTCTTGGTTCCTGGTGGAGCGCCCGGTCAGCAGGTGGAGTTCCGCCCGGCCCGCGACCACGCCGGTATCCACGCCCGCGGCCACGGCCCCCCGGCGGACTCGCACCCTCGCCCTCGGCGCCGCGGTTGTCGGAGCTGCCGTTCTGGTGGTAGCCACCGTGCCGAACCCGATGGACAGAGCCGCCGCGCGGTGGCTGGGGACCCGGTGGCGGGGATTGTCGGGTCGCTCAACGTCCAGCCGACCACCGGTAGGCGCCCGGCTCGTCCGTCGCGAAGCAGAAGTCGGCGTCCAGTCAGCAACACCCGTCCGGCGCGAAGCGCAGTTCGGTGGCAACCGCACCCAAGCCGGCCAACCGGCCGCTGACCATAGACGTATTCGGCGATTCCATCGCGTGGACGTTGATGCGCTACCTGCCACCGACGCCCGGCATCCGGTTCATCGACCGCACCGTCGTCGGCTGCGGCATCGTCGAGGGCGGCCCGTACCGGTACTTCGGCGCGGTCGCCGATCAGCACCCGCAGTGCGAAAACTGGCAGAGCACCTGGGCACAGCAGTTGGCCACGGACCGTCCGGACGAGGCGCTGCTGCTGGTCGGACGCTGGGAGACGATGGACCGGATGCACGACGGACAGTGGACCCACATCGGCGAGTCAGGGTTCGACGACTACCTGTCCGGCCAACTCGACAGCGCGCTCGCCGTGCTCGGCTCCACGGGCGCCCGGGTGGTCGCGGCGACCGAGCCGTACAACCGCCGTGGTGAGCAACCGGACGGCAGCCTGTACCCCGAGGATCATCCCGAGCGAGTCACCGCCTGGAACAACCTGCTCACCCAGGCAGTGCGACGCCGGCACGGCACGGACCTGATCGACTTCGGTCGTCAGCTCTGCCCCGACGGCCACTTCACCTGGGACGTCGACGGAATCACCGTCCGCAGCGACGGTGTACACCTGACCCCGGACGCTGTCGGGTGGCTGACTCCCTGGCTGACGTCGCAACTTCGAGCCAACAGCTGACCGACCGCAACAGCCGACCGACCCGAGAGCCGACCCGCCCAACAGTGAGGACAAACGTGACCGCACAGTCGCATCCGGACAACATCGAGGCGGTGCTGTTCGACGTCAACGAGACTTTGTCCGACCTGTCGTCCATGGCGCAACGGTTCACCAAGATCGGCGCTCCCGAAGAGTGGTCGCGGCTGTGGTTCGCCAGCGTGCTCCGGGACGGCTTCGCGCTGACTGTGACCGGGGTCAATCCGGCGTTTTCCGAGGTTGCGGCCGGCGTCCTGCGCACGATGCTCGGGGAACTCGATACCCACGCCGACACCGACGCAGCCTCGGACCGCGCGGTCGCCACCGTCATGCAGGGTTTCTCGGAGCTGCCGGTGCATTCCGATGTGCCGGCGGGTGTGCGCGAACTGCGGCTGCGCGGCCTGCGCCTGAACACCCTCAGCAATGGAGCCCTCAGCGTGGCCGAGGACCTGCTCAGCCGCGCGGGTCTTCGCGAAGACTTCGAGCAGGTGTTGTCGGTGTCCGACGCCCCGGCCTGGAAGCCGCATCCGGCGGCCTACGCCTACGGCGCGCAGGCGTTGGGGCTGCCACGCTCAGCTGTGCTGCTGATCGCGGTCCACCCGTGGGATATCGATGGGGCCGCGCGGGCCGGCCTGCGAACCGGATGGCTGAACCGCGGCGGCAGACGGTACCCGACGCACTTCCGGCCACCGGACCATTCCGCGACCTCGCTGCCCGGATTGGCCGCGGCGCTCGGCTGAGTCGGCAGGAAGGCTGAGTCGGCAGGAAGGCTGGGTGGACAGGTGAACGCCGGGGTTGGTTGGCATAGGTAGCTTGGTGGGATGGGTCATCTGCTGGAGGGCATCCTCCGATTACCGCCATGGATCGCACTGGCGCTCGTGTTCCTGCTACCGGCCTTGGAGGCATCGGCCTTCGTGGGCGTGATCCTGCCGGGCGAGATCGGCGTCATCCTGGGCGGCGTGCTGGCCAACCAGCACAAGCTCCCGCTGGCCGCCGTGCTCGTCGCCGGCATCCTGGGCGCGGTCATCGGTGACTCGATCGGCTACTGGGTCGGCAAGCGCTACGGCGAGACCATCCTGTCCAAGATCCCGAACCGCATTCTCAAGCCGGAGCACATCAAGCGGTCCGAGGAGTCCATCCGGCAATTCGGTGGCAAGGCGGTCTTCATCGGCCGGTTCACCGCCGCGCTGCGGGCGCTGGTGCCCGGCATGGCCGGCATGAGCCACATCCGCTACGGCCGCTTCCTGGCGTGGAACGTCCTGGGCGGTGCGGTGTGGGCTACCGCGTTCGTCATCCTCGGCTATTTGGCCGGCAGCCAGTACAAGCAGATCGAGCACTACGCGAACTACATCGGCCTCGGGCTGCTGGTGGCCATCGGGGCGTTCCTGTTTCTCCGGCACCGCCGCGCGAAGAAGACCGCTACCCAGCCCAGCTCGTAGCCCAGCCAGCTCAGGGGATCAGCCGGCGGCTCCAGGGACCGTGCTCGGCCTCGCCCTCGGGTGTCGGCTCGACGACATTGCCGGGGCTCGGTTCGGTCGGCTTGCTGGTGAGGCCGCCGAAGTGCAGCAGCGGCGAGACGAGCGCGTCGTACAGCCTGGGAAACAGCCGGAACCCGAGAATGATCACCGGGTTGGCGATCCCGACGGAAACCCGGGGCCTGGGCTTGTCGACACAGCGCAGGACGGCGGCGGCGATCCGCTCGGGCGGGTCCACCGGAATCGGCGGTCTCGGTGAGCGTCCGGTGACGTTGGCCGCCAGCGAATAGATCGGGGTGTTCACGCCTCCGGGAACGACCGAGCAGACCTTGATCGCGGGCTCGTCGCGGGTCTCCTGCTGCAGCACCCTGATAAGACCCGCCTGCCCCCACTTGCCTGTGACGTAGGCCCCCATCTCGGGAACGGCGACCTGGCCGAGCAGTGAGTTGACGACCACCAGCGTTCCGCGGCGCTGGTGCCGGAACTCCGCCAGCGCCGACCGGGCCACGTGGAAGGTCCCCAGGATGGCGGTGTTCACGGCACCGCTGAACAGCTCCGGCGGCAACTTCTCGAGCTTGCCGTACGCCATCACGGTCGCGGTGTGCACGACCACGTCCACCGATCCGTGTACCGACGTCGCCTGGATGAACAGCGCCTGAACCGCCGCCTCGTCCCGGACGTCGGTGACCACCGGCAGCGCGCTGGCAGCTCCCGCGGCGCGACACTGGGACGCCACCGTCCGCAGCCGCTTCTCGCTGCGGGACGTGAGCACCACGGCATAACCGCGCTCGGCGAACGCGAGGGCGGTGGACACGCCGACCCCGCTGGACGCACCGGTGATGACCACGACGGGTGGGGGCATCTTCACGCTCCTGTTTCGGGGGGGGCTTTCGGGGTCGCGGCGTCAGGATCGGGGAAGCGGACAGGCCGTCCTTCGACAGTACCGAGGCCGCGCTCGACGGGTCCGGTGGTAGGTCGTGAGACGCTGCGGCGCCAAACACATGCCGACGAGACGAGAACCTGACATGAACCCGAGTGAGCTGGTACCACCAAAGCGCCGCCGAACTTCCCAAGGCCGCCATCCCGCGCTGGCTGCCGCTGCCCAACGCAGGTCGGCCAACGCCCAACTGCGGGTGGCTGACGCCATCACCGCCTTCGCGGGCTCGATGCCTTTCGTCTACCTGCACGCGGTGGTCTTCGCGGTCTGGATGCTGGTGTTCGAGAAGAGCCCCTGGCCGACGCTCACCCTGATCGTGTCGCTGGAGGCGATTTTCCTGTCGACGTTCGTGATGATCGGGCAGAACCGGCAGGCCACGTTTCAGCAGGCCAAGGCCGATCACGACTTCGTCGAGAGCGAGCAGGAGCTGCACACCAACACCGACCTGACCCGGCAGATCCACCAGCTGACCACTGAGCTGCACGCCCGGCTGGTGGCCGGCGAGGAGCGGCACTCAGACCCGGCATGACTCCGCGCCCGGCCCTGCCGGACCCGCCCGCCGGGATCCGCCAGCAGTAGGTGGGAATACCCGAAGAGCGGCCCGGACGGCAAGCAGCCACGCTCCCCCGAGCAGCCACCCGCCGAGCACGTCGCTCAGGTAGTGCACTCCAAGAGTGAGCCGGCTGAACCCCACCGCGGCGACGGCGACGGTCAGGGTCGCGACCACCAGCGCGCGCGAGCGCCGGCCGAGAGCCGGCCAGGCCAGCAGCAGCACCAGTCCGGCCGCCACGATCGAGGTCAGCGCGTGCCCGCTCGGAAAGGCGTAACCATTGGCGCTGGCGACCGGCACGCCGACGGACGGCCGCGCGCGATGTACGAGGAGCTTGACTCCACCGGACAGCACCGCCGCCCCGGCCATGGTCACGCCCACCAGGACAGCTTTCCGTCGGCACTGCCGGCGCCAGAACACGAGCGTTACCACGGCCGCCGCGATCCGCAGCTCGGTCGGGCCGCCGACCACGCTGACGGCCTTCCACAGCCAGATCTCGGCCGGCCGGTGCGCGATGTGCTCGTTCAGCCGGCGGACCGTGCCGACATCGAGATCCCGCAGAGGTGACCAGCGCGTCCGTACCAGCACCGCCAGCGCCGCGACGGAGCAGAACAGCACGCCGGAGGCCGCCGCGCTCATCCACCGTGGCGTCACCCGCTTCAGGCTAGGCGCGCCGGCTGGAGGACGCTATCGCTGTGCCCGCCACACTGAACAAGATCAGCCCGGTCCGCTTCATCGTCGGATTCGGGATCGTGTCAGCACTCGCCGACGTGGTGTACGAGGGCGCCCGGTCGGTTATCGGGCCGTACCTCGGCTCTTTGGGGGCGAGCGCCGCGACGGTCGGCCTGATCACCGGGGCAGGCGAGGCGGCCGCTCTGGTGCTGCGGCTGTTCACCGGCCGGCTCACCGACCGCACCGGACGGCCCTGGCCGCAGGCGATCGCCGGCTATGCCCTGACCGCCATCTGCGTGCCGCTGCTCGCCCTGACCGGCAGCCTCGCCGCGGCGGGGTTGCTCTACAACGGCGAGCGCGTCGGCAAGGCGGTGCGTACGCCCGCCCGGGACTCCATGCTCGCTCACGCCTCCGCCGAGCTGGGGCGCGGCTACGCCTTCGGGCTGCACGAGGCACTGGACCAGCTCGGGGCCATGGCCGGACCGCTGCTGATCGCTGCCACTCTGGCCCTGGGCGGGCATTACCGGCTGTCCTTCGCGCTGCTGGCGGTGCCGGGCGCGCTCGCGCTGCTGATGCTCACCCGGCTCCGGTCCGCGGCACCCGACCCGGCGGACTGGGAGCCGGCGGCACGGGTCTCGGAGAACAAGCGGCTACGACTGGAAGCTGGGCTGCCCCGGGCCTTCTGGCAGTACGCGGCCTTCTCGACCGCCACCATGCTGGGGTTTTCGACCTGGGCGGTGCTGGCCTTCCACCTGACCAGCCGGCACCTGGTGCCCTCGCCGGTGGTTCCGGTGCTGTACGCGCTGGCGATGGCCGCGGCCTCGATCGCCGCCGTGGGGTTCGGCCGGATCTATGACCGGGTGGGGTTACGAGGGCTGGTGGTGCTGCCTCCGCTGGCCGCGCTGGTGCCGTTCCTGTCGTTCTCCGACGCTCCGGTCGCGTTCGTGGCCGGAGCGGTGGTGTGGGGCGCGGGAATGGGGGTGCACGACTCGACCATGCGCGCGGCGGTAGCCGACTTCGTGCCGGCGCATCGGCGAGGCGCCGGGTACGGAACCTTCACTGCCCTGTATGGCATTGCCTGGCTGGTCGGCGCGGCGGCGATCGGTTACCTCTACGAGCACGGGACGGCGGCCGCCGCCGGCTTCGTGGCGACCGCCCAGCTCATCGCGCTCGGGCTGCTCGTACCGCTGCTCCGCGGCCAAGCCCGAGAAGCCGACCAAGCACGGTAGGACTCAGGCTGCCGCAGGACTCCCCGCACCCGCCGGAGCGACCCGCTGGCTAGTCTCGGGACAGGCCGTCCGTCCGGGCGGCGCCCCTCTAGTGAAAGCAGCCGAGATGACCGACGAGAAGAACACCAAGGCCGCCGGCGAAGGCCTCACCGACGAAGAGATGGTGAAGCAGGTCGCGGGCCAGACGTCCAGTGACCTCAAGTACAGCGACGTGTTCGAGCGTGAGGCGGACGGCACGACCACCGACGTCGAGGCCGCCAAAGCCTCCGCCGACGACGTCGCCGGCGACTGAGACACCCGAGCGGGCGTCTAACCGGCGCCCGGTCCAGCCTGAGCCTGCCTGCCGAGGATCTGCGTGGCGACAGCCTGCTCGGCGACAGCCTGCTCAGCGAGGGCCTGCTCGGCGCGCGCCAGCGACAGTTCCCGCTCGCGGGCGTTGGCGGTGAGCTCGGCGGCCCGCCGGAATGCCGCCTGCGCTTCGGAAAAGCGGCCGAGCTTGGTCAGCAGATCCCCCTGGACGGCAGGTAGCAGGTGATATCGGCGCAGCGCCGGGTCGGCAGCGAGGGCATCCACCAGCTCCAGGCCGGCCTGCGGCCCCGCGGCCATCGACACCGCCACGGCGCGGTTGAGCTCGATGACCGGCGAGGGCCGCACTCGCGCGAGCACCTCGTACAGCCGGGCGATCCGGGCCCAGTCGGTGTCCTCGGCACGCACGGCGCGGGCGTGGCAGGCCGCGATCGCTGCCTGCAGCGAATAGAACCCCTCCGCGCCGCCCAGCTCGACGGACCGGGCCAGCGCGGCGAGGCCCCGGTTGATCAGCAACCGGTCCCATCGGGCGCGGTTCTGCTCCAGCAGCAGGATCGGCTCCCCCGACGGCCTTACCCTGGCCGCAGCGCGGGAACTCTGCAGCTCCAGCAACGCCAGCAGGCCGTGCACCTCCGCCTCCACCGGCATCAGCGCAGCCAGCATCCGGGCGAGCCGTACCGCGTCGGCGCACAGCTCGGGACGCATCCAGTCCGACCCCGCTGTGGCGGAGTAGCCCTCGTTGAAGATCAGGTAAAGGACCTCGAGCACGGCTGACAACCGGTCCGCCCGCTCATCGGGACCGGGTGCGGCGAAGCCGACGTCGGCCTGCGCCAGGGTCTTCTTGGCCCGGACGATGCGCTGGGCGATGGTGGGCTCGGGTACCAGGTACGCCCGGGCGATCTCGGCCGTGCTGAGGCCACCCAACATCCGCAGCGTCAACGCCACCCGCGCCGGCGGGCTCAGCACCGGGTGGCAGGTGATGAACACCAGCCGCAGCAGGTCGTCGTCGATGTCCTGGGAGAACGCGCCGTCGAAGTCCACCTCGACGCCCTCACCCGCAGCCTGGAGTTCCCGTCCGATCACCGCGTACTTCGACCGCAGCAGCTCCGTGCGCCGGAACAGGTCCACCGCCCGGCGCTTGGCGACGGTCATCAGCCAGGCCCCCGCATTGCGCGGCACCCCGGCCGTCGGCCACTGCTCCAGCGCGGCCACCACCGCATCCTGCGCCAGCTCCTCGGCCAGGCCGACATCACCGGTCATCCGGGCCAGTCCGGCGATGAGGCGGGCGGACTCCATCCGCACCACCGACTCGACGGCGGCATGGGCGGGTTGCGAGGTCACGCGTCGATCAGATCACGCGTACGGCAGCGCCGCCGGAAAGCGGCGCCGCCGTACGGTCCAGCGGCAGCTAGAGGGCGGTAGGATCGAAACCCGGCGGCAGGTCGTCCGGTCCGAAGACCTGCCGGATGGTGGACTCCCCGTCCCCGGCGACGGCGAGGAAGCGCTTGGCCCACTCGATGGCCTCTTCCTTGTCCCGGACCTCCATCAGCGCCCAGCCGCCGACAAGCTCCTTGGTCTCGGTGAACGGACCGTCCACCACACTGAACTCGCCCTGGGAGTAGCTGACCTTGGTGCCCTGTGCGGTCGGCGCGAGGCCGCCGGTGGCCAGCATTGCGCCGGCCTTCGTGGCGTCGGAGACCAGTTGGTCCATCTGGGTCATCATCTCCGGCGTCGGCGGCGCCATCGGGGTCGACTCGTCGCCGAGGGTGTACATCAGAACTCGCATGATGTGGTTCTCCTTCTTGTCAGGTCCGGCGAACTTCTCTGGTCTGCCGGAACTCTCTGGTCTGCCGGAACTCAGTGGCGGGACGACTCCGGCGCAAACTACCCCGCACCTGTACGTCGAACGGCGACGGCCGAAATCGACACGCTCCCGGACGAGGCACGGACGCGCCGGTCCTCGCCCCACCAGCAGGCTGTTGTCGCGCCACCAGCAGCCGATCGGTAGGTTCTAACGATGGTGTTCATCGGAGGTTGGCGTCCACGCCGGCGCGGCTTCGGGGCGTACGGCCCCGGCTACGGCGGCCCGATGGGGTACGGGCCACCGCCCGGCTACCGGCGCGGCTACGGAGGCGGCGGCAGTTCGTGCATGCGCGACATGTGCCTCGTCGAGAGTGGCTGCTGCCTGGCCGACCTGATGGGCTGCGGGCCGCAACTGGCGCTGGTGGGGCCGTCCCTGATCCGACGCTCGGTCACGGCCGCGGCAACGGGCTCCGAGCCGGCCGCCGGCCGTGGGGTACGGGCATGGCTGCTGCGGTTCGTGCTGGCCGCGATCGCGGTGTACCAGCGCGACATCAGCCCGAAGCGCCGGGCATGCTGCCGCTTCAGCCCGACGTGCTCCCACTACGCGGCCCAGGCGTTGCGGGACCACGGGCTGCGGCGGGGGCTCTGGCTGTCCGCGCGCCGACTGCTCCGCTGCCGCCCGGGCGCAACCGGCGGCGATGACCCGGTGCCCTCGCCGCGGTAACGGGGCGCCCGTGGATCTTTACCGGCCCGCCAGGCCACTGGCGGTTGAGCTGCGGGTTAAATGGCGGCCATGGGCATCGAGCAGTGGTTCCTGAGCGCGGACGAGCGGGGCAACGACTGGACCAGGCTGGACCGGGACCGTCCGGTCGGCCAGGCGTGGAGTTCGGGCAACGACGTGACGGCGCTGGTGCACGGCGCCCGGTACCTTCCGGAGCTGCTCCGCTGCATCCGCGAGTTACGCGCCGGGGACCTGCTGATGTTCACCGACTGGCGTGGTGACCCCGACCAGTTGATGGGCGGTGAGGACACCGAGGTCGAGCGGGTGCTGTGCGAGGCCGCGACCCGGGGCGTGATCGTGAAGGGCCTGGTCTGGCGCTCGCACCTGGACCGGTTCTCGTTCAGCGAGCAGGAGAACCGGCACCTCGGCGAGGAGATCAACGCGGCCGGCGGGGAGTGCCTGCGCGACATGCGCGTGCGCCCCGGCGGCTCGCATCACCAGAAGTTCGTGGTGCTCCGGCACCCCGGCCGGCCGGAACTGGACGTCGCCTTCGTCGGCGGCATCGACCTCTGCCACAGCCGGCACGACGATCATGCCCACGACGGCGATCCGCAGCGCCAGCCGATGGCTGCCGTGTACGGACCCCGGCCACCCTGGCACGACATTCAGCTGGCGGTGCGCGGCCCGGCCGTCCGCGATGTCGAGACGGTATTCCGGGAGCGCTGGGAGGACCCGACGCCGCTCAACCGCAATCCGCTGGACACCCTGGTGGACCGCCTGCGTGGCGAGGACGTGTCGGCGGGACGGCTGCCGCGCCAGCTGCCGCCTCCGAAGCCGCGTGGCGAGCTGCACGTGCAGTTGTTGCGGACCTATCCCAACAAGCGGCCGCCGTTTCCGTTCGCGCCGGACGGCGAGCGCAGTGTGGCCCGGGGCTATGAGAAGGTCATCAGCCAGGCCGAGAGCCTGGTGTACATCGAGGACCAGTATTTCTGGAACGCCGACATCGTCCGGGGCTTCGCCGACGCGCTCGCCAGCAAGCCCGACCTGCGGCTGATCGTGGTGCTGCCGATGCACCCCGACCAGGACGGCCGCTTCTCCGAGCCGCCGAACCTGGTCGGCCGGCAAGAGGCGATCGAGCTGGTCACCGAGGCCGGCGGTTCGCGGGTGGCCGTCTTCGGCGTCGAGAACCATGCGGGCGTGCCGGTCTACGTGCACGCCAAGGTCGGCATCGTCGACGACGTCTGGGCCTCGGTCGGTTCGGACAACATCAACCGGCGCTCGTGGACGCACGACTCCGAGCTGGCCTGCGCGGTGCTCGACGAGGTGGCCGATCCCCGCGAGCCCCGGGTCATCGACGGCCTGGGAGCCGGGGCCCGGCGATTCGCCCGGGAACTCCGGCTGCGGCTGGCCGCCGAGCATCTCGACCTCGCCGAGGACGCGGTGGATGACCTGTGCGATCCCAAGGCCGCCTTCGACGCCTTCGTCGCGACTGCCCAGGCACTGCAGCACTGGCATGACTCCGGGCGATCCGGAGCGCGGCCGCCGGGCCGGCTGCGGCCCTATCCGACCCCGGACCTGTCCCGGTCGACGCTGGCCTGGGCGACCCCGCTGTACCGCACCGTGTACGACCCGGACGGGCGCCCACGCCGGATGCGCAAGGCCCGGGAATTCTAAGCCGGACAGCGATGGCCACCTCGCCGGCCGAGAACTGCCCGGGCTTGCCCTACGAACCCGAATGGTGTTGACGATGACCGAGACCTTTCTCCTGGACGCGGTGCGCACGCCGGTCGGCAAGTACGGCGGCGCCCTGGCCGGCGTGCGGCCCGACGACCTGGCCGCGCACACCATCCGCGCGCTCGTCGAACGGTCCCCCGGGCTGGATCCTGCCGAGATCGACGATGTGTTCTTCGGTGACGCCAACGGCGCCGGCGAGGACAACCGCGACGTCGCCAGGATGGCCTCGCTGCTGGCCGGCCTGCCCACCTCGGTGCCGGGCGTGACGCTGAACCGGCTGTGCGGCTCAGGCATGGAGGCCTCGATCGCCGCCAACCGCGCGGTGGCGGTGGGCGATGCCAACCTGACGATCGCCGGTGGCGTGGAGTCGATGAGCCGGGCACCGTGGGTGCTCCTCAAGCCGGCCAAGGGTTACCCCGCCGGTGCCGAGACGTTGCACTCCACCACCCTCGGCTGGCGGATGGTGAACCCGCTGATGCCCGCCGAGTGGACGAGCTCCCTCGGCGAGGGGACCGAGTTGCTGGCCGCGAAGTACGGCATCGGACGTGCGGCGCAGGACGAGTTCGCGGCCGCGAGCCACCAGAAGGCCGCCGCGGCGTGGCAGGCCGGGGCGTACGACGCCGAGGTCGTCGCCATCGAGGGGGTGGACCTGGTGCGTGACGAGAGCATCCGCCCGGACTCGACCGTCGAGAAGCTGGCCATGCTCAAGCCGGCCTTCCGCGCGGACGGCACCGTCACCGCGGGCAACGCCTCGCCGCTGAACGACGGCGCCACCGGCCTGCTCCTGGGGAACGAGGAGGGCATCCGCCGCTCCGGCCGGACGCCGCTGGCGCGCATCGTCTCCCGGGGCGTGGCCGCCGTCGAGCCGCAGTTCTTCGGCATCGGCCCGGTGCGGGCTGCCGAGCAGGCGTTGCGGCGTGCCGGCATCGGCTGGGGCGACCTGGCCCTGGTGGAGCTCAACGAGGCGTTCGCCGCGCAGTCGCTGGCCTGCCTCGCCGAGTGGCCGGAGCTGGACCCGGCGATCGTCAACGTGCACGGCGGCGCCATCGCCATCGGCCACCCACTGGGCAGCTCCGGGGCGCGCATCCTCGGCCACCTGGCGCACGCGCTGCACGCCCTGCCCGCGGCCGACCGGCCCCGGTACGGGCTGGCCGCAATCTGCATCGGCGTCGGGCAGGGCCTCGCGGTCGTGCTCGAGGCGGCCTGAGCTGGCACCGAGACGCTGTCCCGAGACCCAGGGAATGACCTGGCGCGGCGAACTCCCCCGTTATCCGTTCCGGCGAGGGAGCCCGGCCGTGCGGACCAGCCTCAGTCGTGGTTGGTGGCCAGCGCCGCCAACTGCGAGTAGTTGCCGTTGAAGTTGTCCTGACCGCCGGGGAAGGTGCCCGACGTCGCGCTCTGCCACAACGTCCAGGTGCCGGTGCCGGCCGGGATGGAGCTCGGCGTGGCGGTGCCGTAGCTGGACAGCCAGAACGGATTCGTCGCGGCGAAGGCACTGGAGTTGCCGGTGCAGGTGTTCCACCAGTCGTAACTGGTCAGCAACATCGGGTACTTGGTGGTCTTGGCGTACACCTGGGCCGAGAACGACGAGATCCAGCTGACCATGGCCGCCGGGGTCAGCCCGTAACAGGTCGCGCCACCGGGGTTGGGCTGCAGGTCCAGGGTCGGTGGCATCGTCCGGCCGTCACCGGACCAACCACCACCGTGGCTGAGAAAGTAGTCGGCCTGGGCGGCGCCGGTGGAGGCGTCCGGGTGTGCGAAGTGGTATGCGCCCCGCGTCATGCCGATGTTGTAGGCGCCGTTGTACTGCGAGCCGAACGACGGGTTGACGTACGTGCTGCCCTCGGTGGCCTTGACGTAGGCGAACCGGGCGCCGTGATTGAACGCGCCGGTCCAGTCGACGGTGCCCTGGACGCTGGAGACGTCCATGCCCTGCAGCAGCAGGCCACGCTTCTGCTTCGACGTCAGGACCCGCATGGCAGAGGCGTCCACCTTGGATCTGAAGGCGGAGTCAGAATTGGCTTTTGCCAGCACGGCGTTGTACATCGCCGGCAGCACGGACGGGTCCACGGTCAGCACCATGTCGCCGCCGGCCTGCAGGAACTTGACCGCCCGGTCGCCGGGCGTCCAGCTCTGCACCTGGGTGGCATTGCCGAGGTCGTCGCTGATGATGACGCCGGGAAAGCCGAGGTCACCGCGCACCATGCCGGTGACCACGGTCGAAGAGAACACCGCCGGGTTGGCGGCGTCGATGGCGCTGTAGTACGCGCTGGACATCATCAGGAACGGTGCGCCGGCGTTGACGGCCGTCGCGTACGGGGTGAGGTAGGAGTCGGTGCGGGTGGTCTGCGAATCGGTGACGCCGGAGCTGGTGTCGGTGTTGGCGGTCACCCGTCCCAGGCCCGGAAAGTGCTTGATCGAGGCGTCGACCCCGGCGTCGGCCAGGCCCTGGGCGAACGCGGTGCCCTTGGTGCCCACCGTGGTCGGGTCATAGCCGAACTCGCGGTCGTAGTACCCGATCGGCGGGTTCTTCGGCGCGAAGGCCGCGCTCGGAACCGTGTCCAGCACTGGGGCCAGGTCGACGTTCACCCCGGCCGCCGCGAGCTGGGCGCCCCAGGTCTTGGCGTCCGCGCGCAGGGTGGTCGTCGCGTAGCCACCCTGGACGAGCGCGGTGGGGATGCTGGAGAAGCCGGTACCCGACAGCACCTGCACCTGGCCACCCTCCTGGTCGGTCGAGACGAACAGCGGCACGCCGGCCGTCGCGGCCAGAGTGACCTTGCCCTGCAGCGAGGCGCTCACCGACGCGGTGGCCGCAACCCCGGCCGAGCTGCGGCCGGTGAGGATCACATTGCCGGCGTGGTAGGTCTGGATGTCGGTCACCGCCTGGCTGCTGACACTGCCGGCGGGGGTACCGATCATGAACAGCTGCCCGACCCGCTGCGCCTCGGTCATGCTGTTGAACACCGCGCCGGCGCTGCCGGAATTCACCGCCGCCGGGCTGAGCGCGGCGACGGTGGCCGGAGCCGACGGGCTCGTGAACGGAGCGGCCAGGCCGATCGAGGCGAGCGCCGCCAGTGGCGGCAGAAAACGGACGGGCAACAGCATCGGTGCTCCTTAGAAGTGGTTCCGGGAAACATACTTCGCCCGGATTGCACCAGTAAAGCTGGTAAGCCACGTCTTCGCCCGACGAGCGGCCGGGTGGGTCTATGCCGAGACGGTGGGCGGCGCGGAAGCATAGCCTTGGCGACGGCGGTGCGAGCCGTCATCGAGCAGCAACCGAGGAGAGTCACATGAGCAACACGACCGCCCCTACCGGCCCCGGCGCGCTGGATCAGGGGCGAACCGAGGAGCTGGTTCAGCGGTTGTACAGCGACGGCATCATCGGCCTTCCCGGCGCCTTCGACCGGAAGTGGGTAGGCGCGCTCGCCGAGGACGTCGACGTCGCGTTCCGCGAGGCGCGGAG
The DNA here is from genome assembly GCF_031845305.1 of Jatrophihabitans lederbergiae. Taxonomy (NCBI): domain Bacteria; kingdom Bacillati; phylum Actinomycetota; class Actinomycetes; order Jatrophihabitantales; family Jatrophihabitantaceae; genus Jatrophihabitans; species Jatrophihabitans lederbergiae. Next base: position 59,047 of record NZ_JAVREH010000004.1, read on the forward strand.
CCGGCCGAACGGCGCTGTCGGGCGCGGCCCGCACCGTTACTACGTCGAGATCCATCCCGAACAGCTCCGCGGCTTCGTCGACCTGGCGAACCACCCGTGGATCACCGCGGTCTGCAACTCCGTGCTCGGGCCCGAGTACGAGATCGTCGAGGTGGGCTTCGACGTTCCGCTGGCCGGCGCGGTCAACCAGCCGTGGCACCGCGACTTCCCGATGCCGGCCGAGACCCGGGACAACCACCGGCTGACCTCGCTGGCCGTCAATGTCACCACGGTGGACACCGAAGAGGACATGGGGCCGTTCGAGATCGCGCCGGGCACCCAGTTCGACCTCGGGGACACCTTCGAGCACGAGATGTTCCCGGCGAAATTCGACTACCCACGCTACGAGGAGCGGGCACAGCGCAAGTACCCCAAGATAGGCGACATCTCGATCCGGTCGGCGCTGACCATCCACCGCGGCACCAAGAATCACTCTCCGAAGCCGCGGCCGGTGCTGGTGCTGGGCGTGGACGCGCCGGGCGCCGGCAATGCCGAGCATCACGACCTGGCGGTGACGGAGGGCTACTGGGAGTCGCTGCCGCAGGCGGTACGGGATCACCTGCGCTGTCCCATCGTCGAGGCGCTCACCCCGATCACCCAGAAGCACACCATCGAGGGCCTGGTCATGGGAGAGGCTGACTAACGCTCTTCGTACAAATACGCATATCGGCACGGCTCTTTACAACGTTGGAAACAGGCCCCAGGATGTCTTGGTCCCCCCCCAGTTCCAACGTGTCCGGAGGTTGCCGTGCATTGGTCCAGAAGGTTCCTGCTACCGGCGCTCGCGCTGATGACAGCCACCGCCACGGTGGTGACCGCAAGCCCCTCACAGGCGAGCGCACCCCGTACGGCGAACGGCTCCGGTCATCAGCGGGTCGCCGGTAGCTACACCAATCCCTTGTCCCTGAAGCTTCCCTCCGGCCAGAGCGCCGAGAGCTGCGCCGATCCGTTCGTCACGCACGGTGCCACCCGTGGTGACCGGCACTGGTACCTGTACTGCACGTCCGATGCGCTGACGGCCACCGAACTCGGCCCGGACGGCAAGCCGCTGATCCACAACCTGCCGACGTTCAGCTCGCTGGACCTCACGCACTGGACGTACCGGGGCGACGCCTTTCCGACGAAGCCGTCCTGGATTGCCGCGACCGGCAACCTGTGGGCGCCCGACGTGGTGTACCGCAACGGCCACTACCTGATGTATTACGCCGCGTCGGACACCTCGCTGCCGGGTGGTGGCTCGGCCGTCGGTGTCGCGACCAGTGCCAGCCCCACCGGCCCCTGGACGGACACCGGAAAGCCGGTCGTCGAGCCGCAGGGACCCGCGGGCAGCCGCCGCTGGGAGTTCGACCCCGAGGTGATCACGGCCGGTGGCCGTACCTACCTCTACTTCGGCAGCTACTTCGGTGGCATCGCCGCCCGCACGCTGTCGGCTGACGGGCTGTCGTCCGACGCGGCGAGCCAGACCCAGATCACCATCGACAACCGGTACGAGGGCACCGACATCGTTCGGCACGGCGGCTGGTACTACCTGCTCGCCTCGGCCACGAACTGCTGTGCCGGCCCGCTGACCGGGTACTCCGTGTTCGCCGGCCGGTCCCGCAGCCCGCTGGGCCCGTTCGTCGACCGGGACGGGGTTTCGCTGCTCGCCGGCCGGGTCGGCGGCACTCCGGTGCTCACCCAGAACGGCAACCGCTGGGTCGGTGCCGGTCACGACACGGTCATCACCGACTTCGCCGGCCAGGACTGGATCGTCTACCACGCCGTCGACCGCACCGACCCGTACTACGCCGGCGACGTCGGCTACACCAAGCGGCCGGCGCTGATCGACCCGCTGGACTGGGAGCACGGCTGGCCCACGGTGCGCGGTGGCCGCGGCCCGTCGGACACCCCGCAGCCCGGCCCGGCCGCACAGCCGGGCGAGCGCACCGCCTACCGCCCGCACTTCCTGTCCTACCCGCGGCCGGCCCGGACGTACCGGAGCCTGTCGGACACCTTCAGCGGCACGACGCTGTCCTCGCGGTGGTCCTGGGTCCGCCAGCCCGCCGCCGGCACGTACTCGGTGAGCGGAGGCAAGCTTCGCTGGAACACCCAGTCCGGTGACCTGCACCCGCCGGCGACCGACCTCGCCTCGGTGCTCACCGAGCCGGCGCCGACCGGGGACTACGTCGTAGAGACCAGGGTCAGCGTCAGCGTTCCCGCCGAGGGCTGCTGCCACAACTACGTCCAGGGCGGTCTGGTGATCTACAACGACGACGGCAACTACCTGAAGCTGGCGTCGGTGTCGATCTGGAACACCCGCCAGACCGAGTGGGGCAAGAACGTCCAACCCGTTCCGGCCGGTTACCCCAGCTACGGAAACGCCGTCGTCGGCCCGGTCGGGAACAGCACCTACCTGCGGGTCGTCCGGCACGGACAGCGCTACACCGCGTTCACCAGCCTGGACGGCAAGCGCTGGGACAAGGGCGGGACCTGGACCCAGGCCGCGACCAACCACACCAGGATCGGCCTGATCTCGATGGGTGGAACCGGATTCACCAGCACCTTCGACTACGTCCGGGTCAGCACCGTTCGGACGGCACACGCCCGGTGTAAAGCACAGCCTGCCTCGTAAAGAGCGTCAGGCTGTCTTTGCAAAGACATCAGCAAGATGGCAGACCGCCGAAGTACCCCTTCGTGAACGACTGGATTCGGTCGAGGGCGGTGGTTCCGTGAGCTCCGTATGCCTGGGGCTCCGGAACCACCCGGATCACCGCGGCGGTGGCCTCGTCCATGTCCGGCGGTGACAGCGCGAAGCCCTGGCTCGGATCGTCGGTGTTGATCGAGGCCGTGAACGCCCCGCTGTAGCAGCTGGCCGCCAGGATCGCGTCGCGGTCCTGGGTGCTGGCGTGGAAGAGCTGCGACCGCACGGCCATCGCCCAGCCGTACACGAACAGCATGCCGAGCGAGTAGTCGGCCGGGGCATTGTCGATCAGGGTCAACTGTCCTGTCTGCGGATTTTGCTGCTTGTCCGGCAGGCTGTTGTAGGCCTGGCGCGCTTCCTGATCGCTGAAGTACACGTAATTGCCGGACGGGCAGTAGTTGAACTCGGTGATGTTGGTGGAATCGCACCGCGGGTGATCGGTTTCCCTGGTGCTGACGTTCTGCCAGGGCTTCCTGATCGACTGCGCCGCGGCACTCCAGAACGAGTTGAGTTGGATCTGCAGGCTGCTGCCGTCCGGTGTGGTGGGCGTCGGATCGATCATCTCGGCGTACGGCAGGTTGCCGCGCTGCTCGTAGTCGACGTCGGAGGTGAAGGGTCGCTCGGTGAAACTGCGCGAGAAGAACTTCTCGCGTAGCAGAAGCTGGCACCGTTGCTGATGCCGTCGGCCATCGCGGACAACCTGTCGAAGCCATTGCCGTGCGAGATCTGCTGCACGCTGAGTGGCGGTGGGTCACGTACCTGCAGGTAACCCAGCAAGGTGTTCTCCAACTGCTGGTTGGTGATCGCAAAGTGCGGCGCCTGGTGTTTCTGCGCGGTGGCGATGAACGCCCCGGACGCGCAGTCTGCCTGCGTCTCGGTGTAGATGGTCGCCCGGTTCGGCGAGGACTCGAACACGCCGAGACGCTGCTGGATCGCGTGCCCCCACTCGTGTGCGATCACCGCGGCAATCATGAACTCCCCGTACTTGGCCCCCAACTGCGCCACCAGGTGCTGGGGATTGCGGTCGTAGACGATGGAATCGTCGGCCTGGCAGTAAAAGGCGTTGTTGGAACGCGCCGGACGGGTCCTGGCGCAGGCACGCGTTGCCCCGGACGGCCGCGGTGAGGTGCGTGCCGTCGACGGAGTAGACGCCCCCACTCAGTTCCGGATAGGGCTTGCCGCCCGACACCTCCGGATAGGTCGTACGCCAGAACGCCTGTACGTCGGCGATGGCGTTCTTGACCACGCGGTCGAAGTCGGAGTGGCTGTCGTTGACGACAGGAATGACCGCATCCGGAGCCTGGTCCGCGGACGAGGAGCCCGAAGCCGAGCTTGACCCGGTGGCCGAACCCCATTGCGCGTCGGATCCCGGGCCGGCCTGCCGCGATACCTGGCAACCGGCCAGCACCAGGGTGAGGGACACCGCACATGGGATCAGCGCGACACGAAGAATGACGTTGAGCTTCAAGGGATTCCTTCGAGGCTGGAAGAACGTCAGTCCGCAGCTCCGCTGCTCGGCGCGCACTGCCTCTCAAGCTACCGCGCTCTCAAACGGCCAAGGGCAACTCGGCACGGGTCGGTTGAGCTGGTTGCGTCACGGCAAGTCCCAGGATTGTCGTTCGTTCGCTATGACAGAACGCGCCGGCCGGCTCACTCACCGGGATCGGTGTCCCGGCTGCTCCGTCGCTCGCCCTCCCCGCCGACAGCCGCGTTGGCCAGACCGTGCACGGCGTGAGCCCGCTTGTCGGCGTGCGCCTCGCGTTCCAGCCGCGGGATCAGGTGCGGGTAGTGCGCCTCGAACGCGGGACGCTCCGAGCGGATCCGGGGCATCGAGGTGAAGTTGTGCCGCGGTGGAGGGCAGGACGTCGCCCACTCCAGGGAGTTGCCGTGGCCCCAGGGGTCGTCCTGGGTGGCGATCTCGCCGAAGCGGTAGGACTTGTAGACGTTGTAGAGGAACGGCAGCATTGACGCGCCGAGGATGAACGAGCCGATCGTGGAGATCGTGTTGAGAGTGGTGAAGCCGTCACTGGGCAGGTAGTCGGCGTAGCGACGGGCCATCCCCCTGGCACCAAGCCAGTGCTGGATGAGGAACGTCGCGTGGAAACCGATGAACGTCAGCCAGAAGTGCAGTTTGCCCAGCCGCTCGTCGAGGTACCGGCCGGTGAACTTCGGGAACCAGAAGTAGATCCCGGAGAAGGCGGCGAAGACGATGGTGCCGAAGAGCACATAGTGGAAGTGAGCCACCACGTAATAGCTGTCGGTGACGTGGAAGTCCAGCGGCGGCGACGCGAGGATGACGCCGGTGAGCCCACCGAGCAGAAAGGTCACGAGAAAGCCCAGCGAGAACAGCATCGAAGTCTCGAAGGTGATGCTGCCGCGCCACATGGTGCCGATCCAGTTGAAGAACTTCAGCCCGGTGGGCACCGCGATCAGATAGGTCATCACCGAGAAGAAGGGCAACAGCACCGAGCCTGTGGCGAACATATGATGAGCCCAGACGGTCAGTGACAGGCCGGTAATGGTGAACGTCGCGAACACCATGCCCTTGTAGCCGAACAGCGGCTTGCGGCTGAACACCGGAATCACCTCGGTGACGATGCCGAAGAACGGCAGTGCGACGATGTAAACCTCGGGGTGCCCGAAGAACCAGAACAGGTGCTGCCAGAGCACCGGGCCGCCGTTGGACGCCTCGTAGACCTGGGCATGCAGATTCCGGTCGACCCACAGCACCAGCAGCGCCGCGGTGAGGATGGGGAAGGCGAGCAGGATCAGCAGCGAGGTCGCCAGGATGTTCCAGGTGAAGATCGGCATCCGGAACATGGTCATTCCCGGCGCGCGCATGCACAGCACGGTGGTAATCATGTTCACGCCACCGAGGATCGTTCCCAGGCCGGAGATCGCCAGCCCGATGATCCATAGGTCGGCGCCTGGTGACGGGGTGTGCAACTGGTTGCTCAGTGGCGTGTAGGCGGTCCAACCGAAGTCCGGGGCGCCCTGCGGCGTCAGGAAGCTGCTCATGACGACGGCGGCGCCGAACAGATACAACCAGTACGAGAAGGCGTTCAGCCGGGGGAAGGCGACGTCCGGAGCGCCGATCTGCAGCGGCAGCACCAGGTTCGCGAACGCGAACACCAGCGGCGTCGCGAAGAGCAGCAGCATGATTGTGCCGTGCATCGTGAACAGCTGGTTGTACTGCTCCGGCGACAGGAATTGCATGCCGGGTCTCGCCAACTCCGCGCGCATGAGCAGCGCGAGAAGACCGCCGATCATGAAGTAACCGAACGACGTGACCATGTACATCCGGCCGATGACCTTGTGGTCCGTCGTGCGCAGCAGCGCCAGGAACAGCGAGCCACGCGAGGGCGGCTGAGCCGGGTACTGCCTGGTCAGGATCGGCCTGGGCTCCAGGGTGGTCAGCTCATCGAGGTCGGTCATCAACACTCCGGTGGCGGTCTACGCCCGTTCGAATGGCAACGCCTGCGCGGAGCCCGGGTGGCGGAAAGGATCTCGATCAGGGGCGAAGCGGAAACGCTGCATGCCCAGCGCGCGTGCTTCAGTCTAGAGCTATGGCGGCCGATCACAAGCCACGGCGTACCGCGACTTCGACCTCGCTGCAACGATTGCATTGACGGAACTCGATGATCACCCGCTCGGTGCTTCTGCGATAGGTCCAGTGGTGGCCTGTCCACCAGCAGCGATCCCGCGGCCGTAGGTGAGCGCGCCGGTCGACGGACGGCAGCGCGGTACGGGTTCCTGGGATCTCTGGATTGGAGAACATGGCATCATGCCGCTTCACCCGCTGCGGGCGGGAAAGGTTTCTGCTGCATTCCCAGCCCTTCGGACTGTACGCAGACCGATTTGCCGTGACAAGTAAACGGGGTCGAACCGAATAGCACCAGTTTCGGCGCGCCGCACGTGCGACAGTGCGCAACAATGGTGTGCGCCGCCTGCCGCAGCGACGCCTGCTCGATCTTGCGCGCTACCACTGGTCCGACAGGAGGACACACATCGTGACGCTTCCCTCAGGACTGGGTCTGGCCGAGGGGATGGCACTGTCCCGGCTGACCTTTGAAGCTCTCTGGCTGCTGCAGGTATCGGTCGGTGGCACCGCCGGACAGTTGGAGGTCGAGGCCTACGTCCTCGGCATGCTCAATCCCGACGAACACTCCCATGACGTCATCGCCCAGGCGATGAACGAACACTTTCTGGACGAGGGACAGGCGTACCCGGTCAGCTACTGGAGCGCCACGGCGACGACCGCGACCTGAGGTGGGAGACGCTGTCAGTACGAGGCTGACCGAGGCCGCGTTACCGGCGTTCCGCCCGGCGCCTGCCGCGGCGGCAGCAGCTCGAGGGCCCCGGTGAAGATGACGTCAGCCGCGACGTCGCGGAGCTTGCGATGGCCGTGCTGGCTGGCCCGGCGCAGCACATCGAAGGCCTCGTCCTGCGTGATCAGGTGAACGCTCATCAGGATGCCCATGGCGGTGCCGATATCGCGGTTGCTCCGCAGCGCTATCTGCAGGTTTTCCACATCCTGCTCTGCCTTGACCGCACGCTGCTCACTACGCAACAACGCGGTTGCCGCGGCCACCAGTAGCCGCGCGATCTCGGCATGGTCCTCGGCCGCGAAGGAACCATCCACCCGGCAGATGAAGGCACCGACCGTCCCCCCACCCGGTTCCGCGACTGTTACCTCGGGCTCCGTCGCCCCGATCGGGACCGCCAGCCAGTCGCCCTCGATCAGTGGCTGGCCATCGCCGGTCATCAATCGTCGAGAGAGCGAGAAGACCTGCTGGTCCTCGACGCCGGCCGCCTTGTCGGTGGTCCTCACGTCGGCCGGGGCGTCGCTCTTGATCATGGAGCGGTTGCCGCTGGTGATCAGTTCCGCAGCGCAGAACACCGAGGCTGCGGCGGAATAGGCCTCGACCAGTGAAGAGAACACCACTACCGGGTCCGCACTGCGAACCAGTTCGGCCAGCACAACGCCCACGGTGTGCATGGGATGTGCGGGGGTGACATCGCGCGCGGCGAGCGGCTCGAAAGTCGAATCGGACATCGGAAGGCTCCGTCGTACGGAGTGGATGCGACCTGTGTGCGTGACAGCGTCAGGCCGCTAGGCTCATATCCAAACCTGCCGGACAGGATAGCAGTCGCACCGGAGGATTTGGGGGCAGCGTGCCGTACGGTGCAAGCAACTGAGGATTTTTCCGAGTGCTTCCTGTCGAGGTGGTGCGGCCTTGGCGCCAAGAGCACCGACTGAAAGTGAAGACAAGCGATGTCCACAGATTCGCACCGTTCTGACGAGGCGCTTCAACTGCCCGCCGCGTACAGCGAGTTCCAGAACCTGCTGCTCGACGGCCCGGACGTTGCGACGTTCATGCAGCAGATCGTCAACCTGGCATCGGCCATAGTGAGCCCGTCCGCCCAGTGTGGCGTGACGCTGCGGCGCGACCGCGAGATCAGCACCATCGCGAACAGCGGCGACCTGGCGGTTCGGGCGGACGAGATCCAGTACGGGCGAGGTCAGGGCCCCTGCCTGGAGGCGCTGCACACCGGTGTGGTCGTCAGCGTTCCCGACCTGGCCACCGATGAGCGGTGGCCGGACTACCGCAGCCACGCCCTCACCCAGGGCGTCCGCAGCTCGCTGTCACTACCGCTGACCGTGCAGGGCGCCACGCTCGGCGCACTGAACATCTACACCAGTAATCAGCATGACTTCACCGCAGGCGAGATCGGCCACGCCACGGCCTTCGCCAAGCAGGCGGCCACCGGACTGGCCATCGTGCTGCGGCACGCCGACCAGGTGAAGTTGGAGGATCAGCTGCGCGAGGCGCTGGCGACCCGTGCGGTGATCGATCAGGCGCTGGGCATCGTCATGGGCCAGCGGGGATGCGGTGCAGCCGAGGCCTTCAGCGTGCTTCGGGAGGCCTCGCAGCACCGCAACCGAAAGCTGCATGACATCGCCGCCGAGCTGATCGAGACCATCACCGGCGAGCCGCCGCAGCGACCTCGTCCGTTCATCCAGCGCGGATAAGGCGAAACAGCGCCTCAGCAGGCGGTCACGGCCGGGTGTGCCCAGGATGCGGCCTCGCCGGCGGGGGCGTCGTGCAGGCTGAGCACGCAGCACTTGATCCCGCCGCCGGCCTTGCGGAACTCATCGAATTCGATGGGATGCACCTGGTACCCGCGCTCGCCGACAGCGCGTGCCAGGCCCGGTGCCTCGGCGCTCATCACCACGTTGGCGCCGTCGCTGACGAGATTCAACCCAAGCTTGCGGGCGTCCGCGTCCTCAGCAAGGATGGCCTTCGGGAAGAGGTCCCTCAACACGCCCCGGCTCGCAGGGTCGAACGCCTCCGGCAGGTAGGCGATGGTGTTTGAGTCCAGCACCGACAGCGCGGTGTCCAGGTGGTAGAACCGCGGATCGGCAAGCGTCAGGGACACCACCGCCAGTCCGAAGTACGCGCCGACCTCCGCTGCGGCGAGTTCGTCGGAGCGAAAGCCGCTACCGGCCAGGATCGTCGACCCCACAAGAAGAAAGTCACCCTCGCCCTCGTTGAGATTGTGTGGCGCGGCCACCCGTTCGTAACCCCGCTGCTTCAGCGCGTCGGCGTAGAAGGGCGTCTCAGCGGCCCGCTCGGAAAAGCGGAACGCCGGCGCCATCGCCTTCGCGCCGATGACGATGCCACCATTGGCGGCGAACACCAGATCGGGCAGCCCGGGTTGCGGACTCATCTCCTCGACGTGGTGCCCGAGAGCTTCCAGCGTGGTTTTCAAGGCAGTCCACTGCTTACACGCGCGAGCCGGGTCGACGCGCTCGCCGAGCCGCATCCACGGGTTGATGGCGTACTGGACATCGAAGAAGGTCGGCGGGCACATCAGGTACCGCCGAGCTGAGGTGGAAAGCATGAAATCACCATTCGGTTTCACAGCATCGACTGTCGGCTCAGCCATAAAACACGCTACCCATTTTCCGGCGCTCGCTGTGCGCAGCTCCCACCGCTACCCGCTAGGGTTTGGCAGCCGCCACACCAACTCGAGGAGAACGATGACAGAGCTGCCCCGCTGGACCTACTCAGGCGCTGTCCGGGCGACCGGCAATCTGGCGCTGCTCGAGTCCGAGCTGCACACCGGGCGGGTGGCCGCGTCCGAACTGGGCTATGTCGGCGAACCCGAGTCCATCGACGTCATCGATGCGATGCTCGTCGAGGACGGGGGCCAGCTCGTCTCGGCCGACGAGGCGGCGGAGACGGGCCGGGACTTCATCGCCACTCATACCCAGTTCATGATGACCTGGGCCGCCCAGGCCTGAGCCGAACCGGTGGTGATCGCCCGCCGGCGCGCCGGTCAGGCCGGCGTGCTGGCGTCGGTATAGCGCAGCACGGCGCCGAGGCCGTCCGGCAGGTAGTCGTGCGCGTCCGGGGTCACCAGGATCTGGGCGGCGCTTCCGGCCAGAGCCCGGACGATGGCCGCGTCGAGGTGGTCGCGTTGCGGGTCGGCAACACCCATGGCGCGCAGCTCATCCTCCGTTTCGCCGAGTTGCAGGGGCTCAGGACCCACCCACGCCATCGCGGTGGACGACGGATCGTCGGAGAGCACCAGGGTGTCCACCTGGGCCCGCCGCAGGGCGTCCAGCACCGCGGTCAGCCCGAGCACGCCGTAGTCGTGGCGCCCGACTCCCTGCTGCAGGCGCTCCAGGAGCTGGCGGCGTTCCCGCCACAGGTGGCGCAGCAGCACCCCGTGCACCGCTTCTTCCAGGGCCTCTTCCGACGCACCTGCAGCCCGTCCACCGGCCGTCACCTCTTCTACCGCGACGGCAGGCGCCAGCACCTCGGGCAGGCTCTGGCGTAGCAGCGCGCGGGCCCGTTCCTCCCCCGCCACGATCACCAGCCGGGCGCGCGCGTTGTTGACCTGCTTGAGCACCTCGGCGCTGACGTCATGGGCGTTGGCGGCCCACGCGTTGTCCACCCGGTTCTGGAACTGGCGCTCGTTCCACTGGTCACGGCCCACTTTGTGGAGCGGGTGCTGCTCGTTGCCGGTCACCGTCAGTTTCTGTCCGGGAACCGCGGCGAGCGCGTCGTTGAGCCCCACGGTGGACAGGTCGGCGCCAGTTCGGTCGGCTACGACCAGAACGTGGGCGATCTGCGGACCGCCCTGGGCGAAGAACGGCATGACGTGCGGCAGCGGCGACCACCGCGCCGTCGCCCGGAGCGGCGGTCGTGCCAGTATCCGGTCCAGCACCACCGTGCCCTGAGTGCCCACTATCAGCTGCCCGTGGGACCCGGGAAGGTCAAGGTGACTTCCGGCGACCTCGTCCATGGCGGCCAGCGTGTCTTCGTCCGCCCCCGCCGAGCTCAGGTCCTCGCGAAGCGACTGCCAGCGAAGCTCGACATCTTTCGCGCCGTTCTCGTTCGCCCGGTCACTGTCCAGGTACGCCGTCGCAAAGGGCCCGGGCATACCCGCGAGGTCGGAAATATCGGCCGGAATCCGCACGATTTGTCTCCCTGTACAAGCTGCGCCACCGCGACGTCGCTGCACCTTCAGCGGGCGGCTGGCAATGCTCCGAGCCTACCCACTCGGCGCACTCCGATCACGTCCTGCGCCACCCTCGGCGAATACTGGAATTCCTCATCAAGTATCGGCCGAGCTTGCCGATGGGATGGAGGACAACCCGTCACTGCGGCACGCCCACGTGTTCCCGGTGCCGGCGCACGATCATCAACGGACGGGGGTCGCCGGGTGATGCTCCGATGAGAGCGGTCAGCCATCGCGTGGTGCCGCGGGCCGCGAAAGCGCCCGACCCGACCGCACACCATAACTGGGCTGCCGCCATCAGCAAGGTCCTCGCCGACCCCAGCCGGCCGCGAGTCGTCTACCAACCCATCGTCGATCTGCGGCGCGGCGTGGTGTCGGGCTACGAGGCGCTGGCGCGCTTCGATGAGCGCCCGGACCTCGGCCCGGACGCGTGGTTTCAGGCCGCTGATCGACTGGGGCTGGGAGCCGCGCTGGAGGCACAGGTGGTCCGCGCCGTCGGCGCAGTCCGCGACAGCCTGCCGCCCGACTGCTTCGTCACTGTCAACGTCAGCCCGCACCTGCTCGCCGAGCCCGAACTGCTGCAGGCGTTCGCCGACATCGGGGATCTGAGCAAGATTGTCCTGGAGCTCACCGAGCACGTCCTGGTCGATGATCATGCCCAGTTGCTGGCGCTGCTCAACGAGCTTCGAACGGCCGGCGCGGCGGTCGCCCTCGACGACGCCGGGTCCGGGTACTCGGGATTACAGCAACTGGCCCTGGTACGTCCCAATATCGTCAAACTCGACCGGGCTTTCGTGGACTATGCCGACCGCGACGAGGCCAAGCTTGCCGTGGCGGAACTGCTCGGCGCCTACGCCGGTCGCCTGGACGCCGTCATTCTCGGCGAGGGAATCGAGCGTCCCGAAGAGTTGGCGGCCCTGATCAGGCTGGGTGTTCCGCTCGGCCAGGGCTGGCTGTTCGGCAGGGGCCAGGCGGCCTGGGCACAGCTCGGGGCCGATCAGGCCGACCTCATCCGGTCGCTGGCCGAGGACACCCGTCACACCGAGCGCATCACCAGCCTGATCGAGCGGACCCCCGTGGTCCGGGACGACGATCTGGGCGCCGTCCGGTCGCTGTTCCTGGCCGACCGTGGTCTCGAGGTCGCGGCCGTGGTGGACCGGCACAACCGGCCGGTCTGCCTGCTCCGCCGCCCGACCGGTGAGGGCCGCGGGGGCGACGAACCCCGCGCGCTTCCGGTGAGCCTGCGGGTATCGGCCACTGCCGAGGTCGTCGATGTCGCGACGCGGGCAATGACCCGACCGTCCGAAACCCGGTTCGACCCGGTGGTGTGCGGCGACGCGTACGGCCACTACCTGGGCGTCGTACGACCGGAGCGCCTCATGCTCCGGCTGGCCGAGGCGAGATCCGAAATATCCCGATAGGGCCGAGTACGGAAAATGAGCGAAGGAGCTTGCAATGAAGGAGTATTCGTGTGGAGATGTGGTGCCGGGCTGCGGTGCGCGTTTCACGGCCGACACCGAGGAGGAGATGCTGGCGATCTGCACCGTGCACGCCCAGCACGCGCACGGCCTGACCGACGACGCGATGCCGGACGCGCTGATCGCCAGCATCCGGGCGGTCATGCTCACCTCCGTCTGAGCCAGCGGATCGATTCGGCTGAGCCAGCGGATCGGTTGCGGAGGCCTGCCGGTACCGTCGGGGCCATGACACCGACATCTAGTGCCTCAGGCATTGACGCGGCAACGATGCCGCAATGAGAATCGCGTACCAGAGCTTCGAGGGCCGCTACTCCGACAGCCCGCGAGCTCTGTACGAGGCCTGGGTGCGCGAACGGCCGGGTGACGTCCACACCTGGTTGGCCGACCCAGCACATCTGGCCGGCTTTCCGGCCGGCGTCGAGACTGTCCCGGCTACCGGGCCCGAGTGCGTCGCCGCTCTCGAGGCAGCGGATCTACTCATTGCCAACACCCACACCGATATGGAGTGGAACAAGCGCTCCGGCGCCACGTACCTGCAGACCTGGCACGGCACGCCGCTCAAGCGCATCCACAACGACGTGCTCTGGGCGCCGGCCGGGCGGCTGGCACGACTGGCGCACGACGTCAACCGGTGGGACATCCTGCTGTCCCCCAACCACGCCAGCACTGACACGCTTCGCCGCGCCTTCGACTTCTCCGGCGAGGTTCTCGAAACCGGTTATCCCCGCAACGACGTGTTGAACTCGCCCGAGCGCGATGCACTGCGCCGGCGGGTGCGAGCCGACCTCGACCTGGCCGACGACACCACGGTGGTGCTCTACACCCCGACGTGGCGCGACAATGCCGTGTTCGCCGAAGGTCTTCCCGACATCGAGCTGTCGCTGCGGATCGAGCAGCTGATGAAGCAGCTCGGGGATGACTTCTGCCTGCTGGTCAGAGTGCATTACCTGATGACGGATCGGCTGCAGGCGGTGACCGGCCCACAGGTGCGCGATGTCTCTTATCATCCCGATATCGCCGGCCTGTACCTGGCCGCAGACGCCATGGTCACCGACTACTCGTCCACCATGTTTGACTTCGCCATCACCGGTAAGCCATTGTTGTTCTTCGCCTATGACCTGGAGTCGTTCCGCGACGAGGTGCGGGGCTTCTACTTCGACCTGGAAGAGATCGCCCCGGGGCCGCTGGTGCGCACCCAGGAGGAGCTCGGCGAGGCGCTGCTGGACCTGCCCGGCGTACGGCGTCGTTACGCGGCTAAGTACCAGGGATTCCAGGAGCGGTTCTGCTCGCTGGAGGATGGCTCCGCCGGCGCTCGGGTGCTGCAACGACTATGAGGCGAATCGGAGGGACAGTCATGAGCTGGCGACCAGGGCGCTCGGGCGTCGATCTGAGTGGCCTGACCACCGAGCAGCAGGAAGGCGGGCAGAGGGCCGGTGTTACCGGCGCGGTGGTGATCCTCGCCGCCGGAAAGGGAACGCGGCTGGGGCGCTCGCACCCCAAGCCGCTCACGGTGCTGCGCGACGGCCGGACCATCCTGCGCCAGCAGTTGGATCACATCCGGGCCGCTTTCGCCGAATCGGCCGCCGACCGGCCGCGGGTGTCGGTGGTCGTCGGCTTCGGCAAAGAAATGATCATGGACGCGGCAGGCTGTGAGGCCACCTTCGTCTACAACGAACGCTTCGACGAGACCAACACGGCACGCAGCCTGCTGCGAGCCCTGCAGCTCGCCGCTCCCGGCGGCGTGCTGTGGATGAACGGCGACGTCGTATTCGTGACCGGCCTGCTCGATCATCTGCTGACCCACGTCCAGGGCGGCACGTTCGTCGCCGTGAACACCGACCGGGTGGCCGATGAAGAGGTGAAGTACACCCTGGACGACTCGGGCCACATCAACGAGCTGTCGAAGGCTGTCGTCGGCGGCCTCGGCGAAGCCGTAGGAATCAACTTCGTGTCGGCGGCGGACCGTCCGGTGCTGGTCTGCCATCTTGCGGCGGTCGAGGATTCCGACTACTTCGAAAAGGGGATCGAGAACGCCATCCTCGACGCCGGGCTGAGAGTGCGCGCGGTGGACATCTCGTCCTTCGGAGTGGTCGAGGTCGACTTCGAGGACGATCTCACTCGGGCGAACGCTCTCTGAGAACTCGGTATGCTCTGCTCAGTGCTGAGCGTGCAGCGCACGAAGAGCTAGGTGGCCGAGAGCCCCGGCTCGACCGGGCGCCCCCACCGATGTGCGGTGCGCCCGCCCCTGTGAAGGATCTTCATGACCGAGTCGCCGAATAGTGCTGTCCTGACGCCGTTACCGCTGACCGAAGAGACGCTGCATCAGCACCCGGAAACCGTGCTGGTCCCGGCATATGACCGATCCGCCCTCGCCCCTGCCGTGGTGCACGTCGGGGTGGGTGGCTTTCACCGCGCTCATCAAGCCGTCTACTTCGATGAGCTGGCCCGTCGCGGCATCACCGACTGGGGCGTCGTCGGCATCGGCATGCACCGCCGCAAGATGGGCGAAGTGCTCGGCGTTCAAGACAACCTGTTCACCGTCGTGGAACGCGGCACCGAACAGAGCAGCGCCCGTGTCGTCGGGGCGATGGTGGACTACCTGCTGCTGAGCGAGCAGCGCGACGCCGTCAGCCAGCGGTTGCGCGACCCGCGGACCCGGCTGGTGACCCTCACCGTCACCGGTGACGGCTACACCGTGCCCGACAGCGCCGAGGCGGCCGAGAACTCGATCTTTCCGGTGCTGGTCGAGGCCCTGGACGAGCGCCGCAAGGCCGGTGTCGCACCGTTCACGGTGCTGTCCTGCGACAATCTGCCCGACAGCGGCGAGGTGGCACGGCAAGCGGTGCTCGGGTGCGCGGGCTCGAGTGATCCCGAGCTGACCAGCTGGATCGAGGCCGAGGTTGCCTTTCCGGGCGGCATGGTCGACCGGATCACGCCGTCCACCAGCCCCGAGGAGCGCGACCGCATCGAGCAGGAGTTTCACGTCGCCGACCAGTGGCCCGTGATCACCGAGCCCTTCGCGCAGTGGGTGATCGAGGACCGGTTCTGCAACGGCCGGCCGCCGCTGGACCAGGTCGGCGTCCGTTTCGTCGACGATGTGGCCCCGTACAAGTTGATCAAGAGTCGGCTGCTGAACGGCAGCCACTGCGCGCTCGGCTATCTCGGCTCGCTCGCCGGATACGAGCGCAGCGACGAGGCCATGGCCGACCCGGTCATCGCGGCGTTTCTCGAGAAGCTGATGCGCGACGAGGTCGCCCCACTGCTGCCGCCCGACGTGCCGGGCATGGAACTCGAGGAGTACTGCACCTCGCTGCTGGCGCGATTAGCCAACGCCGCCATCGGCGATCAGCTGTCCCGGTTGGCCGGCCGTGGCACGACCAAGATGCCCGACTACGTGCTGCCCTCGCTGTTCGACGCCCGCGCCAAGGGCAGTCCGTCGGGCCTGCTGACGCTCGTCGTAGCGGGCTGGCTGCGTTACGTCCGGGGCGTCGACCTGGCCGGCGAACGCTTCGAGTTCAAGGATGCCCGAGGCGACGAATTGCGTGCCCTGGCCGAGGACAGCGAGGGCGACCCGCGCCTCCTGCTGGCTCTGACCGACATCTTCGACGGCCTGTCCGGGAACGAGGAGTTTGCGGCCGAGGTGCAGCGGCTGATGGCGATGATCGATGATCAGGGCGTGCAGGGCACCATGAACTCCGTGCTGCACTCGCAATGATCATCTCGCATCGGCGGCCCGCCGGAGCTGCCCGCTCAGACAGGAGAACCGATCGCGGATGAGCACCCCCGACAAGCTGGACCTGAGCCAGGTGACCACCGTCCTGTGCGACGCGGACGGAACGCTGTTCCCATCGGAGGAGCCGGCCTTCGTCGCGTCGGCCACCGTGACCCAGGACTTCGCCGATCGGTACGGGCTGCGGGGGGACTTCTCGCCGGAGCACCTGCGGCTCACCACCACCGGGAAGAACTTCCGCACCACCGCCGGCGAACTGCTGGCCGCCGTCGGGGTGCGGGCCGATCCTGATGAGCTGGAGACCTGGGTGCGGCGTGAGAAGGCCGAGGTCAGCGACTACCTCGGTACTGCGCTGTCCCCCGTCGTCGATGTCGTGTCGGGCCTGGCGGAGGTGTCGAAGCACTACCGGCTCGCCGCCGTCAGTTCGAGTGCGCTCAGCCGGCTGGCGGCCTGTTTCACTGCCAGCGACCTGGATCAGTTCATCGCACCCGAGACTCGCTTCAGCGCCGAGGACAGCCTGCCCACCCCGACCAGCAAGCCGCACCCGGCGGTGTACGAGTTCGCTTTGCGCGCCGTCGGCGCCACCCCCGGTCAGGCCATCGCCATCGAGGACTCGGTCACCGGTGCCCAGTCCGCTGTCGCCGCCGGCATTGTCACGATCGGCATCGTGGAATTCGTGCCGGCGGACGAACGGGACCAGCGAGTCCATGACCTCATGGCGGCGGGAGTGGCCACGGTGGTCGACTCCTGGACGGAGCTGACGCAGCTGCTCACGTCCCGCCCCGAGACTGCGGCTGTGCCCTGAGCGGGTCCCCCGCCAGCACCTGGCACGGGTGCGCGCAGATGCACTGCTCCGGAGGGTGCAGCCGGCCCGCCAGCGGCACCACCCCGCGCCGGGTCAGGGCATAGGTCTCCGCAGGCTGTACCAGAGCCGTCGGCACGCTGGCCGGGTCGAACGCCGACCAGCCGCTGCCGTCGGCCATCGGAAGCCAGAGGATCTCAACGCCGCAGTGTTCGCACGGGCTGCGGTGCGCTGGCTGCTGACGGTCTGCGGGCATGACCCGCACGGTAGCCGCCGCCGCCGACACACGCAGGGCTTCGGCAAGGCCAACGACGCGGATCTGGTGGACCTCGATGGCTCACCGAACCTGGATGACCCCAAGGTTGACCAGCCGGTCCTGCGCGGGCGGCAAGCGGAACTGCTCGGAGTCCTCGGTCCTGCTGAGCACCGACGTCGGCAAGACCTGGCAGCCGTCCCAGCCAGATCGCCCGACGTTTCACCGCAAACCCTTGACACTTCGAATGGTTTAGACCAATACTCTGCACATTCGTCTACACCATTTTCGAGCAGGCGCGGCATTCTCCGTCCCCACGGTCATCCCTGTCCGGTGCCACCCTCAATCAGAGGTCCGGCTGTAGCCGACCGCGAGAGTGCTCCCGCCTGACCCCCGGAGGAGAATCATGCGCATTCGCAAGACAATCGTGGCGGTCCTGGCGAGTGCGGCAGCGGCGACAGCCGGCGTGCTCACGCACTCCGGAACAGCCGACGCCGCCGTGACCTGGCCGGCCCACTACTCCGCCCCCTACGTCGACATCAGCCTGTACCCGACGTTCAACCTGACCCAAGCCGCCCAGCAGTCCGGTAACAAGTTCTTCACGCTGGGCTTCATCCTGAACACCGGTGGTACCTGTAACGCCGGCTGGAGCAGCTACACCGCCCTGGACACCGGCTTTCTGCAGTCCGACATTGCCAGCCTGCGCGCGGCCGGTGGCGACGTCGCCATCTCGGTCGGCGGAGCCAACGGCTCGGAGCCCGCTCAGTCCTGCACCACCGCCAGCAGCCTGCAGGCGCAGTACCAGCGCATCATCGACAACTACAAGATCAGTCATCTGGACTTCGACGTCGAGGGCGGCGCGCTCAGCGACACCGCCTCGGTCGACCGCCGGAACAAGGCCATCGCCGGCCTCGAGGCGGCCAATCCCAGTCTCAAGGTCACCTACACGCTGCCGGTGCTGCCGAGCGCGTTGACCCAGCCCGGGATCGACCTGCTGCGCAACGCGGTCAGCAACAATGCTCGGGTGGACGTGGTCAACATGATGACCATGGACTACGGCTCTGCGAACTCGAACATGGGGGGCGCCGCGACGTCGGCCGCGACAGCCCTGGTGTCCCAGCTCGGGAGCATCTTCACCGGCAGGACGTCCGCTCAGCTGTGGGCGATGGTCGGCATCACGCCGATGATCGGGCAGAATGACAGCCAGGGTGAGATCTTCAGCCTGAACGACGCGCAGACGGTGCTGTCCTTCGCCAACGCCCACGGCATCACCGAGTTGTCGTTCTGGTCCGCCGGCCGCGACAACGGCAGCTGCCCCGGCCAGACCTATGCATCACCGTCCTGCAGCGGACTCAGCCAGGCGCAGTGGGCATTCGCCCACCTCTTCGCCCCGTTCACCCCGGGCGGCGGGGTCGTCACTCCCCCGCCCACCACCCCGCCGACCGGCTGCGCCGGCGCGTGGTCGAGTTCCACCGCCTACGTCGGTGGATCGGTCGTCTCGTACAGCGGCCACAAGTGGACGGCCAAGTGGTGGACCCAGGGCGACATCCCCGGCAACAACTCCCAGGCCGTCTGGGTGGACAACGGGACCTGCTGATCCGGCTCCAATCGGTTTTCTTGGTGCGCCCTCAGCCGGTCTCTCCGGCGAGACCGAGACCGCGGCCTTGCTGATGCCAGCCACGGCTTGAGCGGTACTCCTTCTGCTGAGTGTCACTGAGAGGGATGGACGGCTGTCGGCTCAGCGTCTCTGTCGGGTTGAGAACTGTGCTGTGAAGTCTGCTCGGCAAGCTGACCGGCGTTCGGCTCCCTGCCCAGCGCGTCCAGGAAGGTGCCGGCCCAGCGCGCGACGTCGTACTCGCGCACCCGCCGTCGCATCGAGCGCATTCTGCGGCGAGCCTCCGCCGGGGCGATCTTCGCCGCTCGGGTGATCGCATCCTTCAGGCCGTCGATGTCATGCGGATTCACCACGAAGGCGCTGCCGAGCTCGTCGGCGGCGCCGGTGAATTCGCTCAGCACCAGCGCCCCGGTCTCTTCGTAGCGGCACGCCACGTACTCCTTGGCCACCAGGTTCATGCCGTCCCGCAGCGAGGTGACCAGCATGACGTCGGCAGCCAGGTACAGCGCGGCCATCTCTTCCGGCGGGTAGGACTGGTGCAGGTAGTGCACCGGCGCGCTGCCGACCTCGCCGTAGTCACCGTTGATGCGGCCGACCGTGACCTCGACCTCGTCGCGGAGCAGCTGGTACTGCGCGACCCGCTCCCGGCTGGGACTGGCCACGAGCACCAGCACCGCCTCCGGGGAGGACAGCCGGCCGTCGGCCAGCACCTCGCCGTAGGCCTTCAGCCGGTGCAGGATTCCCTTGGTGTAATCGAGCCGATCGACTCCGAGCAGCACCACCTCCGGCTGGCCCAGCGCCGCGCGGATCTCGGCCGACCGCTCCTTGACCTCGGGGCGGCGGGCGATCTCCTCGAAGGCCGCCGAGTCGATCGAGATCGGAAACGCCGCTGCCCGAACCAGCCGGTCGTCCGCCGCCTCGGGGTTCTCGCCCGATCCCGAGCGGCCGGAGCGGCCACCGCGGATGGGGCTGTCGAACGGATCGGGCTCGCCCGGTTTGCCGCGGGGAACCCGGACCAGCGAGCCCTTGGTAGTCAGGCCGGCCGCCCGCCGGCAGGCCCGCAGGAAGTTCGTTGCGTCGCCCTGGCGCTGAAAGCCGAGCAGGTCGGCGCCGAGCAGTCCCTGGACGATCTGACGGCGCCAGGGCAGCTGGGCGAAGATCTCGTAGCCAGGAAACGGGATGTGGTTGAAGAAGCCGATGCGCAGATCAGGACGGCGCTCCCGGAGCATGCCCGGTACCAGTTGCAGCTGGTAGTCCTGCACCCACACCGACGCGCCGGTCCCGGCCTGCTGTGCGGCGGCTTCGGCGAAGCGCCGGTTCACCGCCACGTACGCCTCCCACCAGGCGCGGTGGAACTCCGGTGTAGCGATGACATCGTGGTACAGCGGCCACAGCGTGGCGTTGGAGAAGCCCTCGTAGTAGTTCCGGACCTCGTCCTCGGACAGCGCGACCGGCACGAGATGCATGTCGGCCTCGTCCAGTGGCTCGGGCGCTTCGTCGGCGGAACCGGTCCAGCCGACCCATGCGCCGCTGGTGCCGCGCATCACCGGCTCCAGCGCGCTGACCAGGCCACCGGGACTGCGCCGCCAGCTGACCTCGCCGTTGGGCTCTTCGACCCGGTCAAGGGGTAGCCGATTCGCCACGACGACGAAGTCGTAATCGCCGATGGGTGCCTGCTGTGACGCACCGTCCGCTGAGCTGCTCATCGAGGCTCGATCTCCATACCTGCACCCGTTCGGCCGGCGATTCGCCGGGAAGCTGGTTACTCAACCTCTCCGACCCTAACCTGTGGGCGCGGGAAGCGGATCGAGCGCCGTCTGCATGCCGTCAGCCGGCTGTCGAACTACTGCTGCGGATGGCGAGTGCGGATGGCAAGCCGGCAATAGTCCCCATCTCGGCCGGCGATCATTAGGGTGGGACGGGTGATCGAAATAACGTGGCAGACCAGAGCACCGCGACACCAGGTCTGGGCCGTGCTCGCCGACGGCTGGCTGTACGCCAGCTGGGTCGTCGGAGCGTCCCGCATCCGAGCCGTCGAAGGCCCGTGGCCGAATGTCGAGGCGAAGATCCATCACTCCGTCGGCAGCTGGCCGGTCCTTCTCGACGACGAGACCAAGGTCGAGCAGTCCGAGCCCGAGCGGTTGCTGCGGCTGATGGCGCGCACCCGTCCGCTCGGTGAGTCCCTGGTGGAACTCGAGCTCGTGGAGCTCGATGGCGACCGCGGCACCGAGATCCGGATGCGCGAGGACTTCGTATCGGGTCCTGGCAAGGCGATTCCCACGGCGATCCGGCACCGGGCGCTGGCCGCCCGCAACCGCGAATCACTGCGCCGGCTCTCCTATCTGGCCGAGGGCGACTCGCGGTAGCTCGGCACGGCGCACCCCGGGTCAAACGATATTGGAAATCAATGTCATTATGGAGCGGACCTAGTCGCTTCGACCCGAGGAGAGCAGATGCGCCTGCGTCCGCACCACCAGGTGGCGCCCATGCTGCTGGCCGGGATGGCGATCGCCGTCTGCGCCGGCTGCGCCACCTCGCCGCAGCCGATAAGAACGAGTAACGGTGTCGGCAAGGTTGTGCCGGTCGCCGCCAGCATCAATGCCTGGGGCAGCATTCTCGCGCAGCTGGGCGGCGCGCACGTTTCCGCCGCCTCGATCATCGCCAGTCCGGCCACCGACCCGCACGACTACCAGCCGACGCCCGCGGACAGCCGGACCATCGCGGAGTCCCGGGTATTCGTCGAGAACGGCGTCGGGTACGACAGCTGGGCTGCCAAGTCGGTGGCTGCCAATCCCGAGCCTGCGCGCACGGTGGTGGACGTGGGAACCGTGGTGGGAGTGCCCGAGGGCGGCAATCCCCATCGGTGGTACTCCCCCGGCGATGTCGAGAAGGTCGCCGATGCCATCACCTCGGCGCTGAAGAAGACCGATCCCGAGGATGCAGCGTACTTCGACCGCCGGCGTACCGACTTCGACCGGACCGGTCTCGCCGAGTACCACCGGCTGATCGCTGAGATCAAGAGCCGGTACGCGGGCACCCCGATCGGCGCGAGCGAGAGCATCCTGGCCCCGCTGGCCGAGGCGCTCAGTCTCAAGCTCGTCACACCGCCCAGCTTCCTGAAGGCGATCAGCGAGGGCACCGACCCCTCGGCCGCCGACAAGGCGGCGGTGGACGCGCAGCTCACCGGAAAGAAGATCAAGGTGTACGTCTTCAACAGCCAGAATTCCACCCCGGACGTCACGGCCCAGGTGGCTGCCGCGAAGAAGGCCGGGATAGCCGTGACCACCGTGACCGAGACGCTGACGCCGGTCGGCGCGCGCTTTCAGGACTGGCAGTCGGCACAGCTGCGGTCCCTGGAATCGGCGTTGCGACAGGCGACCGGGCGGTGAGCGCCACCTCGGACGCGGTCACCCGGCCGGGTGAGCCGCCCGAAGTGCTGTTCCTGGACCGGGTCGCCGGCTCCGTGGGCGGCCGCGCCATCTGGTCCGAGGTCAGCCTGCGGGTACGGGCAGGTGAGTTCGTGGCCGTGCTGGGACCGAACGGGGTCGGCAAGTCGACCCTGCTCAAGGCTCTGCTCGGATTGAGCCCCGTCACCTCCGGCCGGATCCGCGTCCTCGGCGGTCGTCCCGGCCAGCACAACTCCCGGATCGGCTACCTTCCGCAACGGCGGGCGTTCGACCCCACCACCCGGGTACGGGGCGCCGACATCGTCCGGCTCGGTTGGGACGGCGACCGCTGGGGCACCCCGCTACCGGATCGGCTCAGCGGCGCTCGCGGCCGCAACGCGCGCGACCGGGTCCGCGAGGTGATCCGGCTCGTCGGCGCGGAAAGCTACGCCGACCAGCCGATCGGCCAGTGCTCCGGTGGTGAGCAGCAGCGCCTGCTGATCGCCCAGGCGTTGATCCGCCGTCCGGAGCTGCTGATCCTGGACGAGCCGCTGGACAGCCTCGACGTCACCAACCAGGCGTCGGTGAGCGCGCTGATCCAGTCTGTCTGCCGCAGCCAGAACGTCGCGGTGCTGCTGGTGGCGCATGATGTGAACCCGATCCTGCCCTACCTGGACCAGGTCATCTACCTGGCGCGGGGCGGTGCGGTGATGGGAACTCCCGAGGACGTGATCACCGCCGAGACCCTGACCATGCTGTACGGCACGCCGATCGAGGTGCTGCGGGACCGGGCCGGCCGGCTCGTCGTGGTCGGCCAGCCCGACAGCCGTCCGGATCACCGGCCATGACGGGGTTCAGCTGGAACCTGGTGGACGACGTCTACCAGCTGCTGAGCTATCACTTCATGCTCAACGCGCTGCGGGCCGGCACCATCGTCGCCGTGGTGGCCGGCGCGATCGGCTACTTCATGGTGCTGCGCCGGCAGAGCTTCGCCGGGCACAGCCTGGCGATCATCGGCTTTCCCGGCGCGGCCGGCGCGACCTGGCTGGGGGTGAGCACCCAGTTCGGCTACTTCGGCTTCTGCGTGGCGGCCGCCCTGGTCATCGCCGCGCTGCCGACCTCCGGCCGGTCCACGTCCGGGCTCGGGGGCTACGGCGAGGAGTCGGCGGTCATCGGCACGGTGCAGGCCTTCGCGCTGGCCTGCGGCTTTCTGTTCGTCAGCCTGTACAACGGCTTTCTCAGCGGCCTCAACAACCTGCTGTTCGGCTCGATCACGGGTATCTCGGACAACCAGGTGCTGGTGCTGCTGGTGGCGGCCGCAGGCTGCCTGCTGGCGCTGGTGCTGCTCGGCCGTCCGCTGCTGTTCGCAAGCGTCGACCCGGACATTGCCCGCGCTCGGGGCGTGCCGGTGCGGCTGGTGAATGCCGCGTTCCTCGTCCTGCTGGGCGTCGCCGCCGCCGGGACGAGCCAGGTGACCGGCAGCCTGCTGGTATTCGCGCTGCTGGTGGCACCGGCCGCGACCGCGAGCCGGCTCACCGCGCGCCCGGCCGCCGGGCTCGCCTGCTCGGTGCTGATAGCGGTGGCGGTCACCTGGCTCGGTGAGGGCATCGCCTTCTTCTCGCCGTACCCGATCGGATTCTGGGTGACCAGCCTGGCGTTCGCCGCGTTCCTGCTCGCCACCGGGTACCGGTCCCTGGCGGATCGACGGGGCGGGTTCGGCCGGCGTCACCTCTCCGACCCGGGGCAGCTGGGCGCCGACTCGGGGACGCTCGGCGGTAGTGGGATATCTGACGCGGTCGCTGCCGGAGAGCCGCGGTGACGGTTCTGCTGGCGAGCAACCCGGTCACCGGGCTCGCCAACATGCTCTCGCAGCCGTTCCTGCAGCACGCGCTGCTGGCCGGCACCGCGATCGCCCTGCTCTCGGGCCTGGTCGGCTACTTCGTGGTGCTGCGCGGCCAGGTGTTCGCCGGCGATGCGCTGTCCCATGTCGCGTACGCCGGAGCGCTGGCGGCCCTGGCGGCGGGGGTGGACCTGCGCTTCGGCCTGTTCGCCTCGACCATCGCCGTCGGAGTGGTTCTCGGACTGCTGGGCGGCCGGGGAGCCGCGGACGACGTCGTCATCGGCACCACGTTCGCCTGGGTGCTCGGGCTCGGGGTCTTCTTTCTCGCGCTGTACACCACGCATTCCAGCACCGGCAACGGCACGGCGAACGTGAACGTGCTCTTCGGTTCGATCTTCGGCATCAGCTCCGGGTCGGCCGTCGTCGCCGCGGTGGTCGCCGGGGTCCTGATCGCGGCGCTGCTGGTCATCGCGCGTCCGCTGCTGTTCGCCAGCCTCGACCCGGCGGTGGCAGCGGCGGCCGGCGTCCCGGTCCGGCTGCTCGGCCCGCTGTTCCTCGGCATCGTCGGAGCCACCGCCGCGGAGGCCAGCCAGGCGGTCGGTGCGCTCCTGCTCTTCGGGCTACTCGCCGCACCGGCCGCCGCGGCGCAGCGGCTGACCGACCGCCCGTGGCGTGCCCTGGTGCTTGCCGGCGCCCTCGCGGTGCTGGCCATGTGGGTGGGCCTGGGGCTCGCCTACGCCGCGCCTCGGCTGCCACCGAGCTTCACCATCATGGCCTGCGCCACCGCGGAGTACGCCCTCGCTGCCCTCGTCGCGGTCGGGCGCCGCCGGCGTGAGCGGTTCCGGTCGCGGTTCGTCGCCGCACTTCCAGTTGAGGGTTGACGAGCAGCAGCGTTGGTCGGTCAAACTTGCGACAGCTACCGAGCGGACGAAGTCAGGCCGAGTGTTCCGGGCACAGCCCGAACACCTCGAGGGTATGGGTCACCTCGGTGAAACCGGCGGCAGCCGCCACCCGCGCGGCCCACGCCTCGACCTCCGGCCCGCTGACCTCGACGCTGCGCCCGCACTGCCGGCACACGACGTGATGGTGGTGAGCATCCGGCTGATCGGCGGACCCCTGACTCACGCCGCACAGCCGGTACTGCGACTCCCCCTCGCCGTTGTGCACCACATCGACGGCGCCCTGCTCGGCCAGCGTGCTCAGATGCCGGTAGACCGTCGTGAGCCCGATCCGGTCGCCGCGCCGGCGCAACTCCGCGAACAGTTCCTGCGCGGTGCGAAAGCCGTCCGCGGCACGGAGCACGGCCTCGACAGCACCGGCCTGCCGGGTGTTGCGAACCCGTCCGGCGGGAGAGGAGGTGGGCGTGCTCGGCACCACAGGTGTCTCCAGGTCCGGAGACCCGTCATAGCTCACAAAAAAACGGTAACAGACGCCGGCGAGCGCTCGGCCGGCACAGAGTTGTCGGCACCGCTCAATACGATGGGCACAGAGCACTCGCACCACCCAGTTCCCGAATTCGGCCCAGGCGGCCGGGCACCCATCGAGAGGAGTCGCTCCGGATGAGCATTGTCAGGCTGCTCGTCTCCGCAGCGGTGCTGGTCATGGCCACCCTCGGGTTGACCGGGTGCGGGCAGAGCACCGGCAACTCCGCTGTACCCGCCGCGGCGGCGACCGGCGTGCGCGCCGTCCGGCTCGCAGGCCCGATCGCCAAGCCGGAGCTGGTGCTCACCGACACCGCGTCGAAGAGCTACGACCTGCGCGCGAGAACGGCGGGCCGGGTCACCTTGCTCTACTTCGGCTACACCTTCTGCCCGGACGTCTGCCCCACGACCATGGCCGACCTCGCACTCGCCGTCCGCTCCCTTCCCGCCGCGACGCGTGCCAAGGTCACGGTCGTGTTCGTCACCTCCGACTCCACCCGCGACAACCCCGCGGTGATCAAGCGCTGGCTGTCGCACTTCAACCCTTCCTTCGTCGGGCTGACCGGCGACCAGGCAGCCATCTACGCGGCCGCCGAGCAGGTCGGGGTGCCGCTGAAGGCTCCCCGCGCAGAGCCCGACGGGACGTACGAGGTCGAGCACGGCGCCCAGGTCCTCGCCTTCGGCCTGGACGGCACGGCCCGGTACGCCTATGTCGAGGGCACTCCGGCCGCGGACTACGCCCACGACCTGGCGCTGCTCGCCGAGAACAAGGCCTGACATGGCGTCGAATCAGCGGGGCTCGAATCAGCCACCTGACGAGCGCCGAGGACTCGATCGTCGCGCCTTTCTGCGCCGAGCAGGCCTGGTCACCGGCGGCGTCGCCGTGGGAGGAGTGGCCGGAACACTGGCTGAGCGCGCGGCCGCCGATCCGAGCGGACCAGGCTCGGCAGCACGAAACCCCAACCCGCTGAGTGGCGCGGCCGAAGCCTCGACCGCCAGTGACCCGATCGAGTTCTACGGCCGACACCAGCCCGGGGTGACGGACCGCGCGCCGGCACAGCTCCGCTTCCTGACCTTCGACCTCACGGACGCCGGTCGCCGTGGCGGCGCGCTCGCGAAGGTGATGACGCGGCTGAGCGGTGCGGCGGCGGCGATGATGGCAGGTCACTGGCTACCCGAGCAGGGCGCCGTGACAGAGAACCTGGCGCCGGCCGGGCTGACAATCACCTTCGGGTTCGGAGCGGGCCTGCTGCGAGCGGCCGGCAAGCCGGTTCCGCCGGCGCTCAACCCACTGCCAGCCCTTCCTGGAGATGCCCTCGATCCGGCCCGCGGCGATGGTGACCTCGCGATCCAGGTGTGTTCCGGGGACCCGCAGGTGGTCTCGTCGGTAGCCCGCGCCCTGGTGGTCCTGGCCCGCGGGCCGTTGCGACTGCGCTGGTCCCAGAACGGCTTCCTGCCCAGTGCCGCCGCCTCGCGGGACGCCGGTGCCACCCCGCGCAACCTGATGGGCCAGCTCGACGGCACCGACAATCCCACCGGTTCCCGGCTCGAGATCGCGGTGTGGTTGCCCTCCCAGGGCGCCTCCCCCGGTTGGATGGCCGACGGCACGTACCTGGTGACCCGCCGGATCCGGATGCTGCTCGACAGCTGGCAAGAGCAGCCAACCGCGTTTAAGGAACACGTCATCGGCCGCAGCCTGAGCACTGGCGCGCCGCTGAGCGGCGGCGACGAGCACACCGCCCCCGAGTTCACGGCCCGCGATCGCAGCGGAGCGCTCGCCATCGCGACCAACGCGCACGTCCGGCTGGCCCATCCGGCCAACAATGCCGGTGCGACGATGCTGCGGCGGGGGTACTCCTTCGACGACGGGTTCCGCGCCGACGGCCAGCCCGACGCGGGTTTGTTCTTCCAGGCGTTCCAGGTGGACCCTGAACAGGCGTTCACGCCGATTCAGCGGCGGCTGGCCGGCTCTGACGCGCTGCGCAGGTTCATCCGGCACGAGGCGTCGGCCGTGTTCGCGATCCCCCCGGGCGCCACTCGGGGCGGCTGGGTCGGCGAGACACTGCTGGGCACATGAGGGCTGGTACAGGCAATGGATGACGGGGTGGGCAGATGAGTACGGGTACGTCGGAGCAGCACCGGCCGGCGACCGGATTCCGGGGGCTCACGGTGTTCTCCGTGGTAACCGCGCTGGCGGTCATAGCGGTGCTCGGCTATGCCGTCGTCCGCCACCTGACCTCGCCGCAACTGCCGGTGCTGCCCCTCTCGTGGTGCCGCACCGGAGCGTCGACCAGCCTGCCGCCGCTGCTCGGCCGGGCGCTGTTCACCCAGTGGCACCTGGACGCGATCGCGCTCGCCGTACTGGCCGTGCCGACCGTGCTGTACGTCGGTGGCGTTACCGCGCTACGCCGGTACGACCCGGAATCGAGCTGGCCGGTGTCCCGCACGGTGTCGTTCCTGGCCGGTATCGGAGTCTGCGTGCTGGCCACCAACTCCAGCATCGCCGTCTACGACATGGCACTGTTCACCGCGCACATGATCGGGCACCTGATGCTGGTCATGCTGGCGCCCGCGCTGCTCGCGTACGGCCGTCCGCTGACGCTGCTCGTCGAAACCAGCCAGGGCCGGCGGCGCGAGCGGATCAGCCGGTTGCTGACCGGGCCGGTGGTGTCGCTGATGACCGCGCCGCCGATCGCGCTGGCCTGCTACACGGCCGTCATCGTCGGCAGTCACCTGACCGGTCTGATGGACAAGATCATGGTGTCGCCGTGGATCGGCCAGGTCGAGCACCTGGTGTACGTGGTGATCGGGATGCAGTTCTTCACCGTCGTCCTCGGCAACGAACCCATCCGGTGGCAGCTGGGCACGCCGGCACGCTGGCTGCTCGTCGCGGTGTCGATGGCGGTGGACACCTTCACCGGCGTGATCCTGCTGATGTCGGCCCGGCCGATCACCATGACCAGCGTTCCCGGCCTGGCGGTGAACACGCTGTCCGACACCCGCACCGGTGGCGCCATCATGTGGGTCGGCGGGGACGGGTTGATGGCCGCGGTGATGGTGCTGATGGCACTTGAGTGGCTGGGGCGCCCCGAACTGCGCCAGCGGGACCGCGGCGGCTGGCTGGAGCAGGCCCGCCAGGGGGTGTTCAGCGAGCACACCGGCGCCTCGTACACGCCGCCCGGCCAGGACCCCGACCGCGATTTCGACGAGGACGAGCTGCGGTTGCAGGACTACAACCGCTGGCTGGCCTCCATCGCGGAACCGGGCGCCTCGCGACAGGCACCGGGAGCCGGGACGAACGAGCAGCGGGACGCCGTATAGGTCAGCTCCGCCGTTATGAGTCAGCTCAGCCGGGACAGGTCGCCGGCGGGCAGCGGCGCCAGCGTCGTGGTCTGCATGGTGACCGAGGCATCCGGGTGCACGGTCGTCGTGTCCACGGTCACCGAGCCGGTCTTCTTGTCGATGCTGAGCAGCACGAACGGCGCGTTGTTGCGGGGCGTCGACAACCCGCCGAGACCGTCGCCGTCACCGTGCCCGCCGGTGCTGCCGAGGATGATCTTGCGGGTGATGCCGTCCGGTGTCGTCACGTTCTGGCTCGGCATGCCGGTGTAATCGTGACCGCCTATCACGATCGGCACGCAGCCACTGGTGGTGACCGGGTCCAGCAGTTCCTTGTCGTGGGTGAACACCGCCAGCGGCTTGTCGGCGCAGGCGGTGTCGCGCAGTTTGGCCGCCACCGTGTCGATCGTGACGTCGGGATCGATCAGCTCGGCGGCGTCGCCGAAGTTGACGATGTACGGGCTGTTGGCACCGACGAACTCGGCGCCCGCGATCTTCTGCTTGCCGCCGTCCGCGACGGTGATGTGCACCTTCTTGGCGTACGCCGCGACTGCGGGGGTGTCGTGGCGCCCGAGCGAGCTGTACACGGGGATGTCGCCCGCGTAACGCGCGAGCACCTCGACGGTATAGCTCTTCAGGTACGAGAGGTACGCCTCTTGCTGGGTGCCGGTGGCGGTGAGGTCGCCGAGGTTCACGATGGCGTCGGCGCTCACCCGCTGCGCCGACTCGGCGACCGTCCGGGCCATGCCGCTGGTGCCCTGCAGGTCATCGAGCACCATGAGCCGCACCACGTCCGGATTCTTTTCCAGCGTGTCCGCGCCGTAGTGCGCCAGGTATTCCTGGTCGCGGTTCGCAGCCACCTTGTCGTAGAAGGCCTGCTCGGACTTGCTCAGCGAGTCGACGCTGTTCACTGCCTGTGTGAACAGGGACTTGAACGGCCCGGTGAGCTGCCAACCCGAGAGGAACGTCCGATTCAGTTCGGCGTCCGGCCTGATCGACACGTCGTGGTTGGACAGCGGCGACAGGCCGTAGCCGGCCGGGACGAGCACCGCCACCAACGCCAGCACCGCCACCGTTGTCGCCACGCCCCGTTCCAGCCGGCGGTCGGCCCACAGCTGGGCCCGGACCTCCGGAGTCACCGCGGCCAGCGTCCGGCGGCGATATTTGACGTAGACATAGCCGAAGATTTCGAGCATCGCGACCAGGTACATCGCACCGAAACCGATACCGCCGTAGTGCCGGACCACCGCGGCGGCGACCTTGTCGATCTCTGCTCGGCGGGCTTGCGGATCAGCGAACAGGTGACCGGCGACGTCGATGGTCGCGGGATCGAGTGAGCCATTGGACTGGAAGAGCGCCAGGTCCAGGTCATTCGGCTTGATTTCGAGTCCGACCGGCTTGCCGAACACCGTCGGGCCGGCCTTGCGAAGGCCACCGAGCAATCCCGAGTCGACCTGGACGGTATTGTCGCCGATCCGCAGATCGATCTGGGCGCTGAGGCCGTCCAGACCGATATCGGTGAGCTTCGCGGGCGGCGCGACGACGATCGCGCTGAATCCGGCGCCGAGCGGGGCGAGGATAAGGCAAATTAAGAGCAGCACCCGAACGGTGGCGCGTGTGGTTATGCGTGTGATGGGTCAATCCAATCTGACCCGCTGAGTTTAGCGCTCAACCGCCGTCAGTGCCCGGCCTTGGCGGCCCGTCGGGCGGCGCGCGCGACGGCCTCTTCCTCATCCAGCTGCTGCGCTCGCTCGGGCGTGGGGGCCGTACCGCCGAGCCGGGCCGGCAGGAAGGTCAGATCGTCGCCGGTCAGCGGCGGGTAGCCGGCCTGCGCCGCGTGCAGCAGCTCGGTCATCGCGTGCCGCAGCCGGTTGGTGACCTCCTCCGAATCGTCCTTGCGGGTGGCCGTGATCGGCGCCCCCACGCTCAGGAAGATCGGCACGCCGGTACGGCCGAGCCGCTTGGGATGATCCTTGGTCCAGACTCGCTGCGAGCCCCAGATCACCGTCGGCAGGATCGGCACGCCGGCCGACACCGCCATCCGGACGGTGCCGCTCTTGAATTCCTTGAGCTCGAAGGACCGCGAGATGGTGGCCTCGGGAAAGACGCCGACGATCTCCCCGCTCTTGAGCGCCTGGACGGCAGCACGGAACGAGGCGGCGCCTGCGTCCCGGTCGACCGGGATGTGGCGCATGCCGCGCATCAACGGGCCGCTGATCTTGTGGGTGAACACCTGATCCTTGGCCATGAAGCGGACCAACCGCCCGGACGGCTGCGCCGCGAGCCCGGCGTAGGTGAAGTCCATATAGCCGGTGTGGTTGATCGCCATCACGGCGCCGCCGGTGCGGGGAACGTTCTCGGCGCCGCTGAGCGTGAACTTGAGCCCCTGCAGCGCGAACACACCGCGGGCGATGGTGATGACGGACGAGTAGACGGGCTCCATCCCGATACCGTAGCCGCCTGGGTTTCGGCGCCCCATGACACAGCCGCCTGGGTTTCGGCGGCCCATGACACAGCCGCCTGGGTTTCGGCGGCCCATGACACAGCCGCCTGGGTTTCGGCGGCCCATGACACAGCCGCTTCCATGGCATGCGGACGGGCGGCAGTCCATGCTGTTGGCATGGCATTACCTGACAGCGCATCACCGGACACTGCATCACCTGGCAGCGGCCCAGCCCACCGGGCAGACCCAGCCGACCCGTCCGCGCTGGCCGCCGCACTGCAACGCACCGGATACCTGTCCGACGAGGGCCTGGCCACCGCCGCGTACCTGGCGCTGAAGATGGGCCGGCCGCTGTTTCTGGAGGGCGACGCCGGGGTCGGCAAGACGAGCCTCGCGCAGGCACTCGCCCAGGTCACCGGGGCCGAGTTGGTCAGGTTGCAGTGCTATGAGGGCATCGACGCCTCGCAGGCGCTGTACGACTGGGACTTCCCGCGCCAACTGCTACACCTGCGCGCCGCCGAATCGGCTGCCATCGCGACCGACGCCGCGCAACTGGAGCACGCGCTCTATGACCGCCGCTTTCTGATCGCGCGGCCGATCCTCCGGGCGATCGAGCACTCCCCGTCCGTGCTGCTCATCGACGAGATCGACCGTGCCGACGACGAGTTCGAGGCCTTCCTGCTCGAGGTGCTGTCCGACAACTCCGTGACGATCCCCGAGATCGGGACGATCCGCGCCGAGACACCGCCGCTGGTCGTCCTCACCTCGAACCGGACCCGCGAGGTACACGACGCGCTGAAGCGGCGCTGCCTCTACCACTGGGTGGCGCACCCGTCCTTCGACCGCGAAGTCGCGATCCTGCGCGGCCGGCTGCCCGACATCACCGAGCGGCTGGCACGCGAGGTCGCCGGGGCGGTCCGCCGGATGCGCGAGGCCGACCTGCTCAAGCCACCCGGGGTCGCGGAGACGATCGACTGGGCACAGGCGCTGCACCTGCTGGGCGCGCGCAGCCTCGATCCGGAGCGGGCGGCCGCCACCCTCGGCGCGGTGCTCAAGTACCAGGAGGACTCCGTCCGAATCCGGGACACGGTACTGGCGGAGCTGGCCGGATCAGCGGTCCGGTGATGCCGGCCACCGGGAGAGCTGCCGCCCCGGATCGAGATTTCATCGACACGGTCACGGGATTCGCCCGAACGTTGCGTCACGCGGGGGTGCCCGCCAGCCCCCAGCGGGTACAGGCGATGCTCGGCGCGGTGGCACACCTGGACGTCCTCGATCCCGCGCAGGTGTACTGGGCCGGTCGGTTGACGCTGTGCGCCGACCCGGACGACCTACCGAGGTATGACTCCGCCTTCGCGCTCTATTTCGGCGGCACGGACGAGCGCGGCGGCCGGACCACCCAGACGCCGCCGTCCGTGCTGCAGGCCGCGCCGTTCGAGGTCGATACCGCGGCCCAGGGCGCGGATTCCGACGAGGAGTCGCCCACCTTCGCGGTCCAGGCCAGCCGGCACGAGGTACTGCGCCACAAGGACGTGGCCACCCTCACCGAGCCGGAGCGGGAGCAATTGCGGCGGCTGTTCGCGCTGCTCGCCCCGCGGCTGGCCGGGCGCCGGTCGCCCCGGTACACCCGCGCCCACCGGGGCCGGGTGGACCTGGACCGCACCGTCCGGCAGATGCTGCGCCAGGGCGGTGAGGCGAGCGAGCTGCTCCGCCGGCGCCGGCGCACGAAACCCCGTCGGCTGGTGCTGCTTCTCGACGTCAGCGGTTCGATGGCTCCGTACGCCGATTCACTGCTGCGCTTCGCCCACGCGGCGGTACGGTCCGCGCCCCTGAACACCGAGGTATTCACCGTCGGTACCTGGCTGACCCGGATCACCCGGGAGCTGCGGGCGCGCGACCCCGACCGGGCGCTCGCCGCGGCAGGGCGGGCGGTGCCGGACTGGAGCGGTGGGACGAGGCTGGGCGACGCGCTGAAGGCGTTCCTGGACCGCTGGGGCCAGCGCGGGGTGGCCCGGGGCGCGGTGGCGGTGCTGTGCTCGGACGGCTGGGAGCGCGGCGATCCGGCGGAGCTGGGAAGCCAGCTGGCGCGGCTGGCCAGGCTGGCGCACGCGGTCATCTGGGTGAACCCGCACAAGGGCAAGGACGGCTTCGCGCCGAGCACCGGCGGTATGGTCGCCGCACTGCCCCACATCGACGTCCTCGTCGCCGGGCACAGCTTCGCGGCGCTGGAAGAACTGGTCGAGGTGATTGCCCATGCGTGACGTGCTCGCCGATCTGCTGCGCTGGTGGGAGTCCGGGGCCGAGGTCGGGATCGGCACCGTGGTGTCCACCTGGAGTTCGGCGCCACGCCAGCCCGGCGCGTCGATGCTGGTGGGTCCGGACGGCACCGCCGCGGGCAGCGTGTCCGGCGGCTGCGTCGAGGGCGCGGTGTACGAGCTGGCGACCGAGGTGCGCGCTGGTGGCGTACCGGTACTGCAGCGCTACGGCGTGAGCGATGACGATGCCTTCGCGGTCGGCCTGACCTGCGGCGGGATCATCGACATCTTCGTGGAGCGGATCGGGCCCCAGAGCTATCCGGAGCTGGGTGACATCGCAACCGATATCCAGGCCGGCCGGCCGGTTGCGGTGGCCACGGTGGTGGACGCTCCCGAGGGCCAGCGCGGCCGGCGGCTGGTGGTCCGTCCCGCCGGTGCGTCCGGCACTCTCGGCTCGGAGCGGCTGGACGACGCCGTCCGCGACGACGCCCTCGGCCTGCTGGCCCAGGGCCGGACCGGCGTGATCCGGTACGGCCCGCACGGTGAGCGCCGGCTCGATGACATCGGCGTCTTCGTGGCCGCGTACGCGCCCCGGCCGCGGCTGATCGTGTTCGGCGCCATCGACTTCGCCTCGGCAGTTGCCCGGATCGGCAGTTTCCTCGGCTACCGGGTCACCGTATGCGACGCCCGGCCGATCTTCGCCACCCGCAAGCGGTTCCCGGACGCCGACGAGGTCGTCGTCGAGTGGCCGCACCGGTACCTGGCCGGTACCGAGGTGGATGAGCGGACCGTGATCTGCCTGCTCACCCACGACCCGAAGTTCGACGTGCCGCTGCTCGAACTGGCGTTGCGGATGCCGCTGGCCTACGTCGGTGCGATGGGCTCCCGCCGCACGAACGACGACCGGCTCAGCCGGCTGCGCGAGCTGGGTTTCAGCGAGGACGAACTCGCTCGCCTGCACGCCCCGATCGGCGTGGACATCGGCGCCCGCACCCCTGAAGAGACAGCGGTCTCGATCGCCGCGGAGATCATCGCGGCGCGGTGGGGCGGCACCGGTGAACCACTCCGCGTCACCGCCGGCCCCATCCACGTCGACCATCCAGGTCCGCTGAGCGTGGGCTGAAACGCCTGCGACGAAATTGCGGCTTGCGCCCACAGCCGTTTGAGGCTTGTCTGTGATCCTCATTACAACGAGTTCTGCTGGAGGTTTCATGACACGGGTCAGCGTGACGGTGGACGGGGTCGCGTATTCCGACGATGTGGAGCCGAGGTTGCTGCTGGTGCAGTATCTGCGCGAGCGGCTGGGCAAGATCGGCACGGTGATCGGCTGCGACACCAGCAACTGCGGCTCGTGCACCGTCCTGATGGATGGCAAGAGCGTCAAGAGCTGCTCGGTACTCACCGTGCAGGCCGAGGGCGCGGCGGTGACCACGGTCGAGGGGCTCGCCGCGGCCGACGGCACGCTGCATCCCATCCAGCAGGCCTTCCACGACAAGCACGCCCTGCAGTGCGGCTTCTGCACCCCGGGCATGATGCTCGCGGCGTGCGACCTGCTCCGCGAGAACCCGAACCCCAGCGACGAGGAGGTTCGCGAGGGTATCGAGGGCAACCTGTGCCGGTGCACCGGCTACCAGAACATCGTCGCCGCCGTGCAGGCCGCCGGCGCCGCTATGTCGGCTCAGACAGCAACTGATGCCCAGGCCTCAGCCGGCGACCCGCCGGCCGCGCTCATCCCCGCCCCGAATGCAGTGGAGGCCTCAGCGTGACCACCATCGAAGACCGTCCCGCGGCCGAGGACGTCCCCGCGCTCGAAGTCGGCAAGTCCCGGCGCCGCAAGGAGGACGCCCACCTGATCACCGGTCGCACCACCTGGACCGACAACATGACGCTGCCGGGCATGCTGCACCTGGCCATCCTGCGCAGCCCGATGGCACACGCCCGGATCACCGCAATCGACGTGTCCGAGGCACTCACCCGTCCCGGCGTGATCGCCGCCTACACCGGGCGCGACTTCGCCGAGACCCAGGGCAACATCCCCTGCGCGTGGCCGGTGAGCCCGGACATGGTCAACCCCGGCAGCCCGAGCCTGGCGGTCGAGCAGGTGAACTACGTCGGCGAGGCGGTGGCCGTGGTGGTCGCCCGCGACAAGACCGCGGCGCAGGACGCCCTCGAGGCCATCGACGTCGACTACGAGCAGCTGTCCGTGGTGCTGGACATGGAGGCCGCACTGGCCCCGGACGCACAGCTGGTGCACGACAACACCCAGTCCAACCGCTCGTTCACCTGGGTCTTCGACTCGGGCACGGCCGGCACCGGAGCGGCGATCGACGAGGTGGTGAGCCAGGCCGAGGTCACGCTGAGCCGCCGGTTTCTCCAGCAGCGGCTGATCCCGGCGTTCATGGAGCCCCGGTCCACCGTCGTCCAGCCCAACGGCGACGGCTTCGTGATGTGGTCGGCGACCCAGGTGCCCCACATCCTGCGCACCATGCTGGCGCTCACCCTCGGCATCGGCGAGCACAAGATCCGGGTCATCGCGCCCGATGTCGGCGGCGGGTTCGGCGGCAAACTCCAGGTCACCCCGGAAGAGGTGATCACCGCTCTCGTCGCCCGCAAGCTCGGCAAGCCCGCGAAGTACACCGAGTCGCGGTCGGAGTCGCTGATGAGCGGGCACCACGGCCGTGACCAGATCCAGGACATCACCATCACCGCCAAGCGGGACGGCACGGTGACCGGCCTGGACGTGCACCTGTACGCCGACATGGGCGCCTACCTGCGGCTGATCACGCCCGGCGTGCCGGTGCTCGGCGCGTTCATGTTCAACAGCATCTACAAGTTCGACGCCTATCGGTTCACCTGCGAGGGCGTGTTCACGAACAAGACGCCGACCGATGCCTACCGCGGCGCCGGCCGTCCCGAGGCGACCTTCGCCATCGAGCGGATCATGGACGAGCTGGCGACCGAGCTCGGCATGGACCGCCTGGAACTGCGGCGCAAGAACTGGATTCGGCACGAGGAGTTCCCGTTCACCACGGTCTGCGGCCTGACCTATGACAGCGGCAACTACGAGGCCGCGACCGATCGCGCGCTGGAGCTGATCGGCTGGGACGACCTGGTCGCCGAACAGGCTCAGCGCCGGGCCGAGGGCAACCCGGTGCAGCTCGGCCTGGGCATCTCCACGTTCACCGAGATGTGCGGCCTGGCCCCGTCCCGCGTCCTGGGCTCACTCGATTACGCCGCCGGCGGCTGGGAGAACGCCTCCATCCGGGTGCTGGCCACCGGCAAGGTCGAGGTCGTCACCGGCGTCAGCGCGCACGGCCAGGGTCACGAGACGGCGTGGAGCCAGATCGTCGCCGACCAGCTCGGCGTGCCGTTCGAGGACGTCGAGGTGATCCACGGCGACACCCAGTCCTCGCCGAAGGGCATGGACACCTACGGCTCGCGGTCCCTTGTCGTCGGCGGCATCGCGGTGGTGCGGGCCGCCGACAAGGTGGTCGCCAAGGCCCGCCGGATCGCCGCGCACATGCTCGAGGCCAGCGAGGACGACCTGGAGTTCTCCGGCGGCTCGTTCAGCGTCAAGGGCGCGCCCGGCACCGGCAAGAGCATTCAGGAGATCGCCTTCGCCACCTTCGCCGCGCACGACCTGCCCGAGGGCATGGAGCCGAGCCTGGACGCCGACGCCACCTTCGACCCGGAGAACTTCTCCTTTCCGCACGGCACCCACCTGTGTGCGATGGAGGTCGATACCGAGACCGGCGTCGCCACCATCCGCACGTACGTCTGCGTGGACGACATCGGCGAGGTGATCAACCCCCTGATCGTCGACGGCCAGGTGCACGGCGGCCTCGCCCAGGGCATTGCCCAGGCCCTGTACGAAGAGGCGGTGTATGACGACGACGGCAATCTCACCACCGGGACGTTCGTGGACTACCTGCTGCCCTCGGCGACCGACCTGCCGACATTCACCACCGACCGGACGGTGAGCAGGTCCACCACCAACCCGCTCGGGGTCAAGGGCGTGGGCGAGGCGGGCACGATCGCCTCGACCCCGTCCATCGTCAACGGGATCATCGACGCGCTGCGGCCCTGGGGCATCAACGACATTCAGATGCCGTGCACACCCGAGCGGGTGTGGCGGGCCATCAACGGCGCAGAGACCGGTGCGCCGGCGAAGGCCGACCGCTCCCCCGGCGGCACCGTCGCCTACGGCGGTCCGTCCACAACCACGTCCGACGGCAGCACTGCCTCTGAAGGAGGTCAGCTGTGATCCCCGCGCCCTTCGACTACGTCCGGCCGGCCACGATCGCCGAGGCGGTCCAGGCCTACACCGCGGCCGGTGAGGACGCCAAGATCCTGGCCGGTGGGCAGTCGTTGCTGCCGATCCTGCGGCTGCGGCTGGCCTATCCGGAGCTGGTGATCGACCTCGGCGGCATCACCGAGCTCACCGGCGTCACCGATGAGGGCGACGCCATCCTGATCGGTGCCATGACCACTCACTCAGACGTACTGGGCAACCCGCTGGTCACGCGGCACGCGCCGCTGCTGGTGCAGGCCACCGAGACGGTGGCCGACCGGCAGGTGCGCCACCGCGGCACCTTCGGCGGATCGCTGGCGCACGCGGACCCGGCCGGTGACTTACCCGCGGTGGCGTTGACCCTGGACGCTCAACTGCTGACGCAGGGCCCGAACGGCGCCCGGACGATCGCGGCTCAGGACTTCTTCCTCGACTACCTGACGACGGCGCTCGAACCGGGCGAGATCCTGACCGCGACCCGGATTCCCAAGCTCGGGGACGGCTGGTCGACTCATTACGAGAAGCTGAACCGGGTCGCCCAGGCCTGGTCGATCGTGGCGGTGGCGGCGGCGGTGCACCGCTCCTACGGCACCATCACCGAGGCCAGGATCGGGCTGACGAACATGGGCCCGACACCGCTGCGGGCGCGGGCCACCGAGCAGGCGCTCGTCGGAGCCGATGCCGTGGCCGGCGCGGTGACCGACGCCGCCGCCGTTGCCGCCGACGGCACAGCGGCACCCAGTGACCTGTCGGGCAAAGCCGACTACCGTAATCACCTGGCCACCGTGCTGACCCGGCGAGCGGTGCTCGCCGCGGCCGGAATCTGATCGGAGAACTCGTGCAGCTGGAACACACCTTCACCGTGCCCGCCGGTGTCGAGCAGGCCTGGCAGGTGCTGCTCGACATCGAGCGGATCGCGCCATGCATGCCCGGTGCGGCGATCGACACCGTGGACGGGGACGATTTCACCGGGACGGTGAAGGTTCGACTGGGACCGATCGGGCTTACCTACAAAGGCAAGGCTACCTTCGTGGAGAAGGACGCGGTGGCGCATCGGACGGTCATCGACGCCCGCGGCAAGGACGCCCGCGGCAACGGAACGGCAACGGCGACCATCACCGCGACGCTGGTACCGGACGGTGCCGGCACCGCGGTCACCGTGCTGACCGACCTCAACATCACGGGCAAGCCGGCGCAGTTCGGCCGCAGCGTGATGGTGGACGTCGGCAACAAGCTGATCGGTCAGTTCGCCGACTGCCTGGCCGGAAAGCTGGCCGGCGGTGACGTGACCAGTGCCGCTTCATCCAATGCAGCGGTGACCAGTGTGGGTGTGACCGGTGCGGGCGTGACCGGTGATGCCCTGGGTGGCCCCTCGGACGAGGTCACCGACGATCCGGAGTCCTACGTCGCCATCGCCAGTTTCGCCCAGGAGCAATCGGCGGCCCCGGTTGGCGCGGACTCCGAGACGTCGGTGTACGACCTGCCGACCGCGGAAATGTCCGTCGTGGACGCGCCGGTCGAGGAGGTCCCGATCGGAGCCGCGTCCGGCGAGACCGCGCCGCCGATCACTCCCCTGGTGGAGAGCCCGCCACCGACCGACAGTGCTGTGCCTGCGCCGTCCGACAGTGCGGTGCTGCCATCGCCGGCATCGGGAGGGCAGCACCGCCGGACCATGGACGAGGTTGAACCGATCGACCTGCTCGGCTCGGCCGGACCCGCCGTGGCGAAGCGGCTGGCCCCGGTGGCACTGGGTGCGGTCGTCGTGGCGCTCGTGCTGGCCGCGCTCCGGCGGCGCCGCTGATGCAGAGCGCCGCGGCGGCCGATATCGAGCCGCTCATCGAGCGGCACTGACCCAGCTCGCGCTGCCCCCACTGCTCCGGTCCGGCTAGTCGAAGAGCGACAGTTGCGCGCTCGCCGCTGCCAGCCGTTTGGCGGCGGCCTTCTGCCGCTCGGTCTGGCGCGGAGGCAGCGGCGGGTGCCGTCGACCGGGCCGGTGTCCGAGACTTGGGGCGGCCCCGCTGAACTCCCGCTCGGTCCACGAGGCCGTCCGGACCGGTCGCTCCGGGGCCTCCTGGTGGCAGAGCGCCTGCAGAGCACTGGGCGCCGTCCAGGTGAGCTGGTGCGCCGAGAACGCCTGGCTCACCGCATCCGGCTGCAGGGGCAGCTGGCCGGCGCCGTCGCCGGCCAGCCGGACCCCCAGGTCGAGATTGGCGTGCATCCGCATGACCTGGCAGTTCAGCGCCCACGC
This sequence comes from Jatrophihabitans lederbergiae, assembly GCF_031845305.1. Lineage (NCBI taxonomy): Bacteria > Bacillati > Actinomycetota > Actinomycetes > Jatrophihabitantales > Jatrophihabitantaceae > Jatrophihabitans > Jatrophihabitans lederbergiae. The sequence continues at coordinate 99,399 of NZ_JAVREH010000004.1, forward strand.
CTCACGGGCGGCGGGTTCGGCTAGCTTGTCGGCAACGGCCTGGCCGACCGCGGCCACCACCCGGGCGCCGCCGGCGGCCAGGTCCTCGAACGCCGCGGCCGCGGAGCCGAGCGCCGTCAGCAGCTTCGCGGCGGTCTTCGGACCGATGCCCCGCACGCCGGGAAGGTTGTCCGACGGGTCACCGCGCAGGGCGGCGAAGTCGCGGTACTGGTGCGGCCGCACGCCCAGCAGGGTGACGAGCCGCTCCGGGGTGAGCATGGGCGAGGCGTCGACCCCGCCGTTGATGATCCGGAGCACCCTGGTGTGCTCATCGATCAGTGCGAAGGAGTCCCGGTCCGACGTCATGATCACCGTGGTAGCGCCGACAGTAGGCGCGAACCGGGCCGCCGATGCCAGCACGTCATCGGCCTCGAGCCCGTCCGGGACGACGACGGCGACGCCCATCTCGCGCAGCACCTGTGCCGCGCCGTCGAGCTGGGACACCAGGGTCTCCAGCTTGACCGTCCGGGTGGCCTTGTACTGCGGCCATCGCTCCCGCCGCAGGCTCGCCGCCGCGTCGTCGAAGCCGACCACGATGGCGGCCGGGGCGATCCGCTCGGCGGCCGCGACCAGCTGGGTGAGCAGCCCCCGGATGGCCCACAGCGGCCGGCCGTCGGACGAGCGCAGGCCCGACCCGGCCTGGGCATGGAAGCTGCGGTGCACCAGGGAATTGCCGTCGATGGCGAGCAGCACCGGGGCGTTCTCCACGGCCACCACTGTAAACGCGACCCCTGACGATCCGAAGTTCGCACCGCCGGAAGAAGCAGAACCGCCGGAAGAAGCAGAACGCCGGCCGGGCAGCTGCTGCTGTCCGGCCGGCGCTCAGGTATTCAGCTGATCCCGAGGGGTATTCAGGCCTCCCCACGGGTACTGGCTTACGGGTAGCTCACCACATCCACCGGAACGGTGGCGCTGCCCTGTGCCGTGGCACCCGTGTCGTTGATGACGTGGGTGATCGTGCCGTTGCCGCCGAGGGACACGGTCAGCAGGTCGTGCAGCTTCACGCCGGCCGTGTTGGGGACCTCGAACGCGTGGTAGGCGTTCACCGAGGTGTTGACGTTGAAGTAGCAGTAGCTACCCACGCCCCAGGCCTCGTGCGTGGTCACCGTGTCGGCGACCTTGTAGGCGGCGTAACCATTCGTCGTCGGAGTGCTCATCCAGGCGGCCTGGTTCGGCACGTCGTAGGGCATCTCGTTCTGGAAAAAGATGGTCTTGCCGTTCTGGCCGTTCCATTGGACCTCGTACTTCTGGTAGTGCTCGACGAACAGGCCGGTGGCGAGGACGTTGTTGCCGTTGACGGTCAGGCCGTTGTCCGCGGTGTTGGTCGTCCAGCCCACGCCCGCGCCGTGGTCGGCGCGCCACGCCCAGATGTGATCGATGATGCTGTCATTGCTGTTCACGATCAGGCTGTTCGTGGCCTTGCCGGCACCAGCGCCACCGATCCGGAAGAACACGTCCTGGATCGTGGTCGGGTTGGCCGCGTGCGATGCGCTGGACCCGGCGGCACCCACGGTGAGCAGCGCGTTCGAGTTCGTCGTGCCGGCGTCGAAGAGCAGGCCCTTGAGCCGGACACCGTCGACGTCCGCGACCGACATGGCGTTCACGCCGTTGTCGGGGATGATCGTCGGCATGCCGATGCCCAGGACGACGGTGTTGGCCTTCGTCACGTTCAGCGTCTGGCTCACGTGGTAGACGCCGGGGGTGAAGAACAGGTTGCAACCATTGGACAGAGCCTGGTTGATCGTCGTCGCGGTGTCGCCGGACTTCACCACGTAGAACTGGCTCATCGGCAGCGAGGTGCCCGGCGTGGAGCCGTTCGCCCAGCTCGGGCCCGAGGCGTTGGTGCGCAGGGACGGGAGGAAGACCCGGTACTTGCCGGTCGAGTCGAGGTACAGGTACGGCACGTCGCGGGACACCGGAGTGGTGGCCAGGGTGGTCATCGGCGGGTTCGGGAAGCTCTGCGCCGGAGCGCCGTTGACCCCTGAGAAGACCATGTTCCAGTTCGATCCGCTCCAGCTACCGAAGTTGCTGTCACGGCTGTACCACTGCTGCTGCGAGGCCGAGGCGACCTGGCCGGAGACCTTGGTGTCGGCGATGTAGCCGCCGCTCGCCCAGCCGTAGCTGGCCGGGTACAGGTTCAGGTTGCCGTGCACGTCGATCCGGCGGAACGGCGCGGCCTGAGCCACTGCCCAGCGATCGGTGCCCGAGGACGGGTTGATCGCCAGGTTCTCCACCGAGCGCCAGAAGTTCTGGGTGGCGTTGCCGGCGTCGGAGCTGTTGAACGCATCGACCGTGACGTCGCCGTTAATGGTGACGTCATCGGGGTTCTGACCCAGGCCCGCGACCGAGGTGTAGAAGCCCACGTTGTCCGCGACGCTGTAGGTGCCCGGCTTGAACAGCTCGGCGACCCGGCCGCTGGCGAACTGCGCGGTGTTGGTGTCCTTCTGCGCGTTGAAGTCGGCGTCCAGCTGTGCCTGGATTGTCGCGCTCGACATCGACGGGTCGAAGATGTGGACGTTCGAGCCGAAGTTGGGATTGTCCGACTGGGTCGGGCACGCTCCCGTCGTAGGCGGCGTCGTGGTACCGCCGCCGGTCGTGAACACGCTGAATTCGTAGAGGGAGTACCCGTAGGTGGTGGCCCGCACGGTGCCGTACATGCGCACGTAGCGCCCGGTGCCCGAGACGGTCAGGTTCTGCACGCCGCCGGTTCCGGTGGTGGTCGAGTAGATCGACGTCCAGGTGGTGCCGTCGGCCGAGGTCTGGATCTGGAAGGACTTGCCGTAGGCGGCCTCCCAGTTCAGCGACACGCCGCAGATCGATTGCGACGAGCCGAGATCGACCTGCAGCCACTGCGGATCGGCGAAGGTGCTGGACCATCGCGTGGTGGTGTTGCCATCGACGGCGTTGCCGGCCGCAGAGGCCGCCGAACCGTCCTCGGTGGACGAGGCGGTGGCGGGGTGCCCGAGCGCCGCGTTGGTGGTGCCACAGGTACCGCCGGTGGTGCCGGTGGTGCCATAGACCTGGAATTCCCACAGCGAGTACCCGTAGGTGGTGCCGCGGGCGGTGCCGTACATCCGCACGTAGCGCCCGGTGCCCGACACGGTCAGGTTCTGCACGCCGCCGGTTCCGGTGGTGGTCGAGTAGATCGACGTCCAGGTGCTGGCGTCGGCCGAGGTCTGGATCTCGAAGGACTTGCCGTAGGCCGCCTCCCACGTCAGCGTCACCTGGCTGATCGTCGCGGACGCGCCGAGGTCCACCTGGAGCCACTGCGGGTCGGCGAAGGTGCTCGACCAGCGGGTGGTCGTGGTGTCGCCGTCGACCGCTGCCGAGGCCGGGACGCCGGCGTTCTCGGTCGAGGACGCGGTCGCGACCTTGCCCTGCGAGAGCAGGGTGCCGGCAGCGGCCGCGGGGGCCGCGGTGTGCACCACGCCGACGACGCTGGCGACCATGGCGACGGCCAGGCCGGCGAGCAGAACGCGAGCACGCCGGTACGGGCGTCGGGAATCGGCGCGGGCCAGTTCGGCACCGTGCGGAGATGCGGGGGTTGGTCTCATCGGCCTACCTATCAGGGGGGACGGAGGGGGTGGGCGGGTCGAGCCAGGCGCCGGTGACCAGGAGCTGTTCCGCGCGCCGGTCCTCGCCGTTGCTGTAGCAGAGGACTGTGACGCACATCCTACACAGCTTGTAATATATCTTGACAAGAGGGAATACCGGACATTGCCAAAAGGTTTCCGGCGAGCGTCAGCCGGTGGCGCGGCTGGAGTCGAGCAGCCGCGACCGGACGGTGGTCGAGGGCAGCACGGCACCGGAGGACAGCACGCTCGCGATGGGCAGCGTGGCGGCGCCGAGCGCGACGGCGTCCTTGCCCAGTTGCGCCTTGAGGATCGATACGTGGCTGAAGGGCAGCCGCAGCGCGTGCCGTGCGGCGACCTCGCGAACCCGGGGCAGCAGGGTGTCGCCCAGCAACTGGCCGAGCCAGCCGCCGACCACCACCCGCTCCGGGTTGAACAGGTTCACCAGGTCGGCGATCCCCGCACCGAGGTAGGTCGCCGTCTCGTCGAGGACCTTGGCGGCCGCCTTGTCGGACGGCGCCGCGGTCACGATCGCGGCGACGCGCTCCTCGAGCTCCCGTGGCTTGATCTCGACCCGGCGCCGCTTGAGCTCGTCGTAGCGCGCCACGATGGCCTCCGCCCCGACGTAGGCCTCCAGGCAGCCCACCGCTCCGCAACGGCACTGACGGCCCTCGACCATCACGGTGGTGTGGCCCCACTCGCCCGCGCTGCTGGTCGAGCCGCGGTATAGCTCGCCATTGCTGATGATGCTGGTGCCGACGCCGATCCCGAGCAGCACGATGACCGCGTTGTCCGAGCCTCTGGCGGCGCCGAACCACTTCTCCGCCTGCCCCAGGGTCTTGGCGCCGTTGTCGATCAGCAGCGGCAGGTCCATGCCGTCGCGCAGCATCGCCCCCAGCGGCACCGCGTCCCAGCCGACGCTCTGACCGTGCACCACGGCGTCGTTCCCGTGCTCGACCAGCCCCGGTACGCCGACGCCGACGCCGAGGATCTGCTCGGACCGGACGCCGGCCTGCGCGATCACCGCCTCGATGCCCTCGTGCACCCGGTCGACCACGTCCTGGGGATCGAGCCGGGCCAGCTCGGTGGTCGACACGTGCGAGGCGCGGACCTTCATCGACAGGTCGAACAGCTCGACCAGTAACGCCGTCTCGCCGACGTCGACGCCGACCACGAAGCCGTACTCCGGGTTGACCTGCAGCAGGCCGCGAGGCCGTCCGCCGTTGGAGTCCTCGAGCCCGACCTCGATCACCACGCCCTGCTCGAGCAGCTCCCCGACGAGGTTGCTGACGGTGGCCGGGCTCACTCCGGCAGCCGCGCCCACCTCCTGCCGGGTCAGCGGGCCGTTCATGTACAGCTCCCACAGCGCGCGCGCCCGGTTGCTCTTGCGAAGATCCCGGACGGTCGTCGTCCTCGTCCCGGGCATCGGCGCTCCCCTGCGAGACGTGTACGACTTAGCGGTGTGGTGCAGCTATCGCCGACCATACTTCACGTCGTGTAAGAGCGGCGGCAACGCGCGCACGTAACTGGCCCTTAACGTCGCGCAACGTGCGGATAACAAATCGGAGTCGGAGCCGGGGCGGAGGTTGACTCCGGCCCCGTCTCGCCACATGATTCACGACTTAGAGGAAGCCTTGCAGGAGTGTGCGGGCCCCTCGTCGATCGTCTCTGAGCGGCGGGCAACTCCCGCACCGAATGGAAGGACTCACCGTGCGACTGACCAGGACCGCCACCGCGGCCATCACCACCGCGCTGCTCGCCGTCCCGCTTGCCGCCTGTGGCAGCGGCGACAGTGCCAAGGGCGCCAGCGGCACCAGTGGCGACAGCAAGAACGCCGACGCGAACACGACCCTGACGTACTGGGCGAGCAACCAGGGCACCAGCCTGGCCAACGACAAGCAGATCCTGACACCCGAGCTGGCCAAGTTCACCAGCCAGACCGGCATCAAGGTCAACGTCGAGGTCGTCCCGTGGTCGGACCTGCTGAACCGGATCCTGGCGGCGACCACGTCCGGCAAGGGCCCGGACGTGCTCAACATCGGCAACACCTGGTCCGCCTCGCTGCAGGCCACCGGTGCCCTGACGCAGTTCGACGACGCCACCATCCAGCAGGTCGGTGGCAAGGACCGCTTCCTGGCCGGCAGCCTGTCGGCGACCGGCGCCGAGGGCAAGGCTCCCACGGCCGTGCCGCTCTACAGCCTCGCCTACGGCCTGTACTACAACAAGAAGCAGTTCGCGGCGGCCGGCATCAGCAAGCCCCCGGCGACCTGGGACGAGCTGGTGGCCGACGGCAAGAAGCTCACCACCGCCCAGCACTTCGCCCTGTCGCTGGAAGCGGGCAGTGGCACCGAGAACATCCACAACGCTTTCACGCTCAGCCAGCAGCACGGCGGCAGCTTCTTCGACGGCTCCGGCAAGCCGACGTTCGACACTCCGCAGAACATCGCCGCGATCAAGCAGTACGTCGACCTGATGCAGACCGACAAGATCGTCAGCCCGAGTGATGCCGAGTACTCCAACGGCACCGAGGCGCTCAAGGACTTCGCGACCGGCAAGACCTCGATGGTGCTCTGGCAGGCGGCCTCCGGATCGCTGGCGCAGCTGGGAATGAAGGCCGCCGATATCGGCGTCGCCCCGCTGCCACTGCCCGCCACCACTCCGGCCGGCGGCAAGAAGGTCACCAGCATGGTCGCCGGGATCAACCTCGCGGTGTTCGACAACACCAAGCACAAGGACGCGGCGTTGAAGTTCGTCAAGTTCATGACGAGCACCCCGGAGCAGGAGCAACTGAACAAGACCTACGGCTCGCTGCCCTCGGTCAGCGACGCCTACAGCGACCCGGCGTTCGGAACGCCGGCCGTGCAGACCTTCAAGGACATCCTGAGCAAGAGCGCGGCGCCGCTTCCGGCCGTCGCCCAGGAGAGCCAGTTCGAGACCCTGGTCGGCACCGCCATCAAGAACATGTTCGCCGACGCGGCCAGCGGAAAGACGGTCACCGAGGACACCATCAAGAGCCAGCTCGCGGCCGCCCAGCAGCAGATCGGCGGTTGATGAGCACGTGCTAGACACGGTCGAGCAGGTTCGGCCGGCCGACCGGCCGGCCGAACCACCGCGTAAGGCCCGCCGTCCCCGGCGCGAGCTGCTGCCCTATCTGCTGCTCGCGCCGGCGATCCTGCTGGAACTGCTCATCCACATCGTCCCGATGATGGTGGGCGTGGCCATCAGCTTTCTGAAGCTGACCCAGTTCTACCTGCGCAACTGGAAGGCGGCGCCGTTCGCGGGCGGCGACAACTACAAGCTTGCGGTGAACATCAACCAGCCCGCCGGAAAGGCGCTGCTGCACTCCTTCGCGGTGACACTGGCGTTCACCATTCTGGTGCTGGGGTTCTCGTGGCTGCTCGGCATGGCCGCCGCGGTGCTCACCCAGCGGACGTTCGCCGGCCGCGGCATCCTCCGCACGTTGTTCCTGATCCCCTACGCCATGCCCGTGTTCGCCTCGGTGATCACCTGGAGCTTCATGCTCCAGCGCGACACCGGAGTGGTGAACCATGTGCTGGTCGACCAGCTGCAGGTGGTCGACCACCGGCCGTTCTGGCTGATCGGCCAGAACAGCTTCTATTCGTTGGTGATCGTCACGATCTGGCGCAGCTGGCCCTTCGCCTTCCTCTGCCTCACGGCCGGCCTGCAGAGCATCCCCGGTGAGCTGTACGAGGCTGCCGCGCTCGACGGGGCCGGCATCGGGGGCCAGCTGCGGCGGGTCACCCTGCCACTGCTGGCACCGGTGAACCGGGTGCTGATCCTGGTGCTGTTCCTCTGGACGTTCAACGAGTTCACGACGCCGTACACGCTGTTCGGCAAGTCGGCACCGCACCAGGCGGACCTGATCTCCATGCACATCTACCAGAACTCGTTCGTCACCTGGAACTTCGGCACCGGGTCGGCGATGTCGGTGCTGCTGCTGCTGTTCCTGCTCGTGGTGACCGGTAGCTATCTCGTCGCGGTGAACCGGAGGACCGAGCATGCGTGAGCCCACCTGGTTCACCTGGACCCGCCGCGTCGGGCTGACGCTGCTGTCGCTGTTCACCCTGCTGCCCATCTACATCATGGTGACCTCGGCGCTGAAGCCACTGAGCGACGTGCAGGGCGACTTCTCGTGGCTGCCGACCCACCTGACCCTGCAGCCGTTCCACGACATGTGGCAGACGATCCCGCTGGCCCGGTACTTCGTCAACAGCGTGCTCGTCTCGACCACCTCGTCGCTGGCCTCGGTGGCGATCGCGCTGCTCGCCGCGTACGCGCTCAGCCGCTACCGGTTCCGGGGCAGGCAGACGTTCTCGGTGGTCGTGCTGTCCACCCAGATGTTTCCCGGCATCCTGTTCCTGCTGCCGCTGTTCGTCATCTTCGTCAATCTCGGCCAGGCCACCGGCATCGAGCTGTACGGCAGCCGGACCGGGCTGATCATCACTTACCTGACGTTCACGCTGCCGTTCTCGATCTGGATGCTCGTCGGCTACCTCGATTCCATCCCGCGTGAACTGGACGAGGCGGCGAAGGTCGACGGCAACGGCCCGCTCGGCGCACTGTTCCGGGTGGTCGTTCCGGCCGCGGTACCCGGCATCGTGGCGGTCGCGATCTATGCGTTCATGACGGCGTGGGGCGAGGTCCTGTTCGCGTCGGTGATGACCGACGACTCCACCCGAACCCTGGCGGTGGGGCTGCAGGGCTATGCCACTCAGAACAACATCTACTGGAACCAGATCATGGCCGCCTCGCTCACCGTCAGCATCCCCATCGTGATCGGCTTCCTGCTGCTACAGCGGTTCCTGGTGGCCGGGATGACGGCCGGCGCCGTGAAATGACCCGCACACCGCACCACGCATCGCACTGCAACATCCGGAGAGTTCATGACTGACCTCAGCTCCCTGCCCGCGGACTTCGTCTGGGGCGTGGCGACCTCGGCCTATCAGATCGAGGGCTCGGTACGCGCCGACGGCAGGGGCTCCTCGATCTGGGACGACTTCTGCCGCACCCCGGAGGCCATCGACGGTGGCGACACCGGTGAGGTCGCCTGCGATTCCTACCGGCGCTGGCCGGAGGACCTCGAACTGCTCACGAGCGTCGGGGCGAACTCGTACCGGTTCTCGGTCGCCTGGCCCCGGGTCCAGCCGACCGGCAGCGGCGCGGTCAACGCCGCGGGTCTGGACTACTACGACCGGCTGGTCGACGATCTGCTGGCCGCCGGCATCACGCCGTTCACGACGCTGTACCACTGGGACCTGCCGTCCGCACTGCAGCGCCGGGGTGGCTGGGTCGCCCGCGACACCGCCTACCGCTTCGCCGAGTACGCCGGGATCGTCGCCGGGCGCCTGGGCGACCGGGTCACCGACTGGGTCACCCTGAACGAGCCGCTGTGCTCGGCGTGGATCGGCCACCTCGAGGGTCGGATGGCGCCCGGCATCCGCGACCTGCACAGCGCGGTGCACGCCTCGTACCACCTGCTGCTCGGTCACGGCCTGGCGACGGACGCCATCCGCCACGCCGCCGCCAGCACCCCCTCGGTGGGAATCGTCAACAATCTGAGCCCGTGCGAGCCGGCCGGGGATAGCACCGAGGACATCGTCGCGGCGACCCGGGCGGACGGGCACACCAACCGGTGGTGGCTGGATCCCCTGCACGGCAAAGGGTTTCCGGCCGACATGGTGCAGCTGTACGGCATCGAGCTGCCCGAACGGACCGGCGACCTGCAGACCATCGCCGCACCGCTGGACTTCCTCGGCCTGAACTACTACATGCGCATGGTGGTGCGGGCAGACCCCACGGTGGCCACGCTGGGATACCGCCAGGTTCCGGTGGCCGGCGCGGTGACCACCGCCCTCGACTGGGAGGTGCATCCGCAGGGACTGGAAGAGCTGCTGCTGCGGCTGACGAAGGACTACGACGCCCCGGCGCTGTACGTCACCGAGAACGGCTCGGCCTGGACCGACGAGCCCGACGCGGACGGCTACGTGGCCGACACCGAGCGGACGGACTACCTGCTGAGCCACCTGGCCGCGATGAACAGCGCCGCCGCCCAGGGCGCCCCGGTGAAGGGGTACTTCGCCTGGTCGCTGCTGGACAACTTCGAGTGGGCCTACGGGTACTGGCCGCGCTTCGGTCTGGCCTACGTCGATTTCCGGACGCAGCGGCGCACCTTGAAGCTCAGCGGGCAGACGTACGCCGAGCTGATCCGGACCGGTCAGGCGGCCGCCCCGATCACCTAGGCTGGCCGGTGTGATCCCGACCGTGCAGGCCCTTCGCTATGTGACCCCGCTGCGCGAGGGGGGTTCGCTGCCCGGCATCGTCGAGGCAAGCGACCTGGGAACCTACGTCGCCAAGTTCCGCGGCGCGGGTCAGGGCTTGAAGGTGCTGGTGGCGGAGGTGATCGTCGGGGAGCTCGCGCGGCGGCTGGGACTGCGGGTTCCCGAGCTCCGTGCGCTCCAGCTCGACGCCACGATCGGCAAGTACGAGGCCGACGAAGAGGTGCAGGATCTGCTCACCGCCAGCGTCGGGCTGAACCTGGCGGTCGACTTCCTGCCCGGCGCGTTCGGCTGGGACTCCAGCTACTCCCCCGACCCGGCGGAGGCTGCCCGCATCCTCTGGCTGGACGCCTTCACCGCCAACGTCGACCGCAGCTGGCGCAATCCGAACCTGCTGGTCTGGCACCGCCGGCTGTGGTTGATCGACCACGGCGCCGCGCTGTACTTCCACTACGGCTGGGGCTCGCCGACGGCCGGCCCGCAGAAATTCGCCGCCCAGCCCTACGACGCCGGCGACCACGTGCTCATCGGCTACCTCGCGGGCGTGCCGGACGCCGACGCGGAGCTGGCCGGCAGGATCGACGAGGATCTGCTGACCGAGGTCGTGGCCCAGGTCCCGGACGAGTGGCTGGAGCCGACGCCCAACCACCGGACACCGGCGGCGGTGCGGCGCGCGTACGTGACGTACCTGCTCGCGCGGCTGCACGGCTGCAAGCGCTGGCTGCCCGTGGCGGTGGCGTCATGACGGCTCCGGGGCAGTCGGTGGAGCTGGCCGGGTTCCAGTACGTGGTGCTGCGGTGCGTTCCTCGGGTCGACCGCGAGGAGTTCCTCAATGTCGGCGTCGTGGTGTACAGCCAGGCCGCGGATTACCTCTGCTCGGCAAGCAGAATCCGTACCGGGGCGATCCGGGCACTGGCACCGGAGCTGGACCTCGCCGCGGTGGCCGCGGCTCTGGACGCGGTGCGGCAACTGTGCTGTGGCGACGGCGCGGCCGGTGCCGCCGGCCGCACCGGCCTGGGCCAGCGCTTCGGCTGGCTGGCCGCTCCCAAGAGCACCGTCGTGCAGCCGGGGCCGGTCCACGGTGGAATGACCGCGGACCCGGCCCGGCAGCTCGAACACCTGCTGCGCTCGCTGGTCGGCTGACCGCTGCGGGCCACCGCCGGAGGAGAAGCGGGCCGGCCGCTCAGCTCAGCGGAAGTCGTCCAGCGGCTCGGCGCTCAAGTCCTCCTCGTTGGTGGCCTGCTGGTTGAGGTCGCCCTCGTCCACCACGTGCATCGCCGCCTCTTCGGCGGTCGCCGCGCTGCCGGCCTTGCCTGCGTCGAAGGCCACCGGGGCGGCCTCGTCGTCCTCGTGCGCGCCCTCGTCCGGTGCGATCAGGCGACCCGCCCGCGGATCGGCCACATCCGCGGTGACGGTGTCCGGCGTGATGTCGGGTACCTCCTGGGCCAGCCGCTGGTCCAGGCTCTCACCCTCCGCCTGCTCGGCGGCGGTGTTGCCGAACCGGGTGGCCACCGGGCTGTTGTCGGGCGGTGAGTAACTGGTGTCCAGCGGCTCGTCCAGTTCGACGCCGTCGCCGGTCAGTGTCTCGGCCTGGTCCAGGTACTCGGCGTCGTCGTCTCCAGCGGCGTACACCTCGTCGCCGAAGGCAGTGTCATCGGTTTCGCTCATGGCTTCACTACATCACTCCGGGCGCGATGATGCGAGTTCGGCTGCCATCTTGCGCAGCACGTGTCCGAAGAGCGCAGACCCGACAGCGCTGACCACCGGGTCGGCGAACCGGGGAACCCAGCGCGTCCGGACCTCTTCCAGCCAGGTCACCCGCGCACCGCTGGTAGTCGCCGCGACCTGGACCTCGGCCCAGCCGGTCAGCCACGGTCCCTGCTTGACGACCCGGCAACAGCCGGTGCCATGCACGTCCGGCGGCTGCCACTGGGTGACCACCATCGGGTCGTCGAAGCCCAGCCGGCTCAACCCGCTGCCGCCCGACCCGGTTCGGCCGAGGTGGGTGCGGCCGGTGAACCTCGTGCCCAGGCCGGAACCAGCAGGGCTGTCCGGGTCGATGGTGACCGTGGTGAGGGGAATCCAGCGGCTGTGCGACGTCCAGTCGGTGACCAGCTCCCAGGCCTGCCGCGGCGTCGCCGGGAGGGTGATGTCTGTTCGCACCGGCGCCATCTGACACATCCTATTCGGGCCTGGCGAGGAGCACCCTGGTTCGCGAAGTAGGGTTTGCCCCAGACCATGGACAAAGGAGTCTTGAAGATGTCGGAGACCGCGACAAGCGTTGACACAGCCCTGTTTCACCCGGTCAGGGGTGATGATCTGACGCTGCCGATCGTGCCTACGACCGAGGGCGCGATGGGAGCCGATGTCAGCAAGCTGCTCGCCAAGACCGGCCTGGTGACCTACGATCCGGGATTCGCGAACACCGCGTCCTGCTCGTCCCAGATCACCTACATCGACGGCGACGCCGGAATTCTGCGGTACCGCGGCTATCCGATCGAAGAGCTCGCCGCCAGGTCCAACTTCGCCGAGGTCTCCTACCTGCTGATCTACGGCCAGCTGCCGACCGCCGACGAATTGACCGCGTTCACCTCGCGAATCAGCCGGCACACCCTGCTGCACGAGGACCTCAAGCGGTTCTTCGACGGCTTTCCCCGCGACGCGCATCCGATGCCGGTGCTGTCCTCGGCGGTGTCCGCCCTGTCGACCTTCTACCAGGATTCGCTGGACCCCTTCAATGCCGAGCAGGTCGACCTGTCGACCATCCGGCTGCTCGCGAAGGTACCGACCATCGCGGCCTACGCGTACAAGAAGTCGATGGGCCAGCCGTTCCTGTACCCCGACAACTCCCTCGACCTGGTCGAGAACTTCCTGCGCATGACGTTCGGCCTGCCGGCTGAGCCGTACCAGGCCGATCCCGCGGTGGTCCGCGCGCTGGACCTGCTGTTCATGCTGCACGCCGACCACGAGCAGAACTGCTCGACGTCTACGGTGCGGCTCGTCGGCTCGTCCAACGCCAACCTTTTCGCCTCCATCTCGGCAGGTATCAACGCCCTGTTCGGGCCGCTGCACGGCGGGGCGAACAGTGCGGTGCTCGACATGCTCGAGAGCATCCGCGCCGACGGCGGCGACGTGAGGTCCTTCGTCGAGCGGGTGAAGAACAAAGAGGCCGGTGTCCGGCTGATGGGCTTCGGTCACCGCGTCTACAAGAACTACGATCCGCGCGCGGCCATCATCAAGAAGGCCGCCGACGAGGTGCTCTCGGCGATGGGCAAGCGCGATGACCTGCTCGACATCGCCCTGGAGCTCGAGGGCTACGCACTGTCGGACGACTACTTCGTCAGCCGCAAGCTCTACCCGAACGTGGACTTCTACACCGGCCTGCTCTACCGGGCGATGGGCTTTCCCACCAAGATGTTCACCGTGCTGTTCGCGATCGGCCGGCTGCCCGGCTGGATCGCCCAGTGGCACGAGATGATCAACGACCCGCAGACGAAGATCGGCCGCCCGCGCCAGCTCTACACCGGCCCGGACAGCCGCTCGTACGTGCCGGTGTCCGACCGAAGCTGACAGCGGCTGACCGGGATGCGCCTGTCGCCGCGCATCATGTAGACAGATACGCATGACCCAACAGGTTCGCGGAGTTATCGCGCGCAGCGTAGGCAAGCCGGTCGAACTGGTGACGATCAACGTGCCCGATCCGGGGCCGGGCGAGGCCGTCGTCGGAATCCAGGCGTGCGGGGTGTGCCACACGGACCTGCACTACCGCGAGGGTGGCATCAACGACGAGTTCCCGTTCCTGCTCGGGCACGAGGCGGCGGGCATCGTCGAGAGCGTCGGGGACGGCGTCACCGAGGTGGCACCCGGGGACTTCGTCATCCTCAACTGGCGCGCGGTGTGCGGGCAGTGCCGGGCCTGCACGCGCGGCCGGCCGCAATACTGCTTCAACACCCACAACGCCAAGCAGAAGATGACCCTCGAGGACGGCACGGAGCTGAGCGCCGCGCTAGGGATCGGCGCCTTCGCCGACAAGACCCTCGTCGCGGCCGGTCAGTGCACCAAGGTGGACGCCCGGGCGCCGGCCACCGTCGCCGGGTTGCTGGGCTGCGGTGTGATGGCGGGGATCGGCGCCGCGATCAACACGGGCGCGGTCGGCCGGGGTGATTCGATCGCGGTGATCGGCTGCGGTGGCGTGGGAATGGCCGCGATCGCCGGGGCGCGACTGGCCGGGGCGGCGAAGATCATCGCCGTCGACGTCGATGACCGCAAGCTGGCGGCCGCCCGCGAGTTCGGCGCGACCGAGCTCGTCAACTCCACGGCGACCGACGCGGTCGAGGCCATCCAGGCGGCCACGGGCGGCTTCGGCGCCGATGTCGTGGTGGATGCGGTCGGGCGCCCCGAGACGTACCGGCAGGCCTTCTACGGCCGCGGCCTCGCCGGCACGGTCGTGCTGGTCGGCGTCCCCACCCCCGAGATGAGGATCGAGCTGCCGTTGCTGGACGTCTTCGGCCGCGGCGGCTCGCTGAAGTCCTCCTGGTACGGCGACTGCCTGCCGTCGCGTGACTTCCCGATGCTGATCGACCTGTATCTGCAAGGCCGGTTGCCACTGGACAAGTTCGTCAGCGAGACGATCGGCATCACCGATATCGAGCCGGCGTTCGAGAAGATGCGGCACGGCGACGTGCTGCGCTCGGTGGTGGTGTTCTGATGACCGCGCGGATCGCGCATGCGACCACATCGGGGACGTTCAGCCTGGACGGCGGGACCTGGGACGTCGAGAACAACGTGTGGGTACTGGGCAACGAGAGCGAGTGCGTGGTCATCGACGCGCCACACGAGCTGGCGCCGATCGTGGACCTGATCGGTGGCCGCACTGTGCTTTCGGTGCTGTGCACCCACGGCCACGACGACCATGTCAGCGTCGCCCGGGAGCTGAGCGAGGCCACCGGCGCACCGGTGCGGCTGCACCCGGCCGATGAGGTGCTGTGGCGGCAGAGCCATCCCGACTTCGACTACGAACCGCTCGGTTCGCAGGAGTCGATCGCCGTCGCGGGGGTCGAGCTGCAGGTCCGGCACACCCCGGGCCACGCTCCCGGCGCGGTCTGCTTCTACGCTCCCGAGCTCGCGACGGTGTTCACCGGCGACACCCTGTTCCAGGGGGGTCCGGGCGCGACCGGACGCTCGTACTCGAGCTTCGACACCATCATCGACTCCATCCGGTCCCAGCTGTTCACGCTGGCGCCGGACACCGTCGTGCACACCGGTCACGGCGCGTCCACGACCATCGGCGGCGAGCGCCCGCACCTCGACGAGTGGATCGCGCGGGGCCACTGATGGGCCGGGTCGGCTGAACGTGAGCACCGCGGCCAATCCTTCGCCGGCAGCGACCGCCGAACCCCACGCCCGGGACCGATGGGGAATCGAGATCCTGCTGGTGCTGGGCGTCTCGCTCGGCGTCTCCGCGATCGACTCCCTGATCAACTTCGCCGACATCCAGACCAGGGGCGGCTTCCGGGGTGCGGTAGCGACCCTGAACACCGCGCAGAATCCACGGGCCTGGGTCGATCTCTCATACCAGCTGCTGGGCGTCGTCAACGGCGTGGTGCCCGCCCTGCTGGCGCTGTACCTGCTGAGCCGGGCGCCCGGCCTCGCCGGTTTCGGGATCGGGCTCGACACCCGGCGGCTGAAGGCCGACCTCCGGGTGGGGCTGGGGTTCGCCGCGCTGATCGGGTTGCCGGGGCTCGGCCTGGTGATCGTGGCCCGGCAGCTCGGCCTGAACGCCGAGATCAGCGCATCGGGACTGGCCGACATCTGGTACCGCTATCCGGTGCTGGTGCTCGACGCGATCCAGAACGGCGTGCTCGAAGAGATCGTCATGATCGGCTTCCTGCTCAGCCGGTTGCGGCAGCTGGACTGGACGCCGTGGAAGGCCATCGTGCTGAGTGCCGCGATCCGGGGCAGCTACCACACCTACCAGGGGCTGGGCGGGTTCGTCGGGAACTTCGTCATGGGGGCGATCTTCGGCTGGTGGTTCACCCGGACCAAGCGGGTGCTGCCGCTGATCATCGCCCACAGCATCCTCGACACCGTCAGCTTTGTCGGCTACGCGGCCCTGCACGGACGGGTGAGCTGGCTCTGACACGTCACCTCAGGCCGACTGCCCGACGGTCACGAAGTCGATCAGCTCCTCCACCGACCGCAGCAGCGGCACCTCGACATCGGCGAAGCTGTTGACCGAGCCGAGCACCCGCCGCCACATCTCACGGCTGTCCGACACTCCCAATGCGGTGGCGATGCCGACCTTCCATTCGATGTCGCGCGGGATCACCGGCCACCGGTCGATGCCCAGTGCGGTGGGCTTCACGGCCTGCCAGACGTCGACGTAGGGGTGACCGTTGATCAGCACGTGCGGCGAGGTCACGGTCGCCGCGATCCGGCTCTCTTTCGAGTTGGGCACGAGGTGGTCCACCAGCACGCCCAGTCGCCGGGTCGGGCCGGGTCGGAACTCCCGCACCTGGGCGGCGAGGTCGTCGATGCCGCCGAGGGGCTCCACCACGATGCCCTCGATGCGCAGGTCCTCGCCCCAGATCCGCTCCACCAGTGCCGCGTCGTGCACGCCCTCGACCCAGATCCGGCTCGCCTTGGCGACCTGCGCGCGAACCCCGGCGACCGCCACCGAACCGGACGCGGTCCGTCCGGGCTTGACCGGCGCGGCCGGTGTCGCCACCGGCCGGACCAGCGTGACCACCTCGCCTTCCAGCAGGAAGCTGGCCGGCAGCATCGGGAACACCCGCTCGCGGTCCAGCCGGTCCGCCAGGGTCACGGTGTCGCGCTGCTCCCCCGCGACCACCGTCTTACCGACGGCCACCACGGCACCGCAGAACCGGCCGTCGGAGGTCTCGACCACCAGGTCCAGGTCGGCCGGAACCTCGCGAACCACCTTCCGGCGCCGGGGTAAGCGGTCGGCAAGGACATCGTCGGAATACACCCGACCACTTTAAGGACGCGGACGCTGAGTTCCTGGAACGGCGCGCGTAGCACTGACAGCCACGGATCGTTCGGTACCGTGAGAACCTATGTCCGACCATCGCCGATGCGCGCAGCTGGCTGCCTGGGGCTCTGCCTGGCTGGCCGGCGCCGCTGCCTTCGATGACGTGCTCGACGCCGTGGCCAGCCGCGGCCGCCAGGCGGGCGGTCCCGGTTTCAGCCCGGGCGATGTCCACCCCGTCGGCGCCGCGCTGAGCGAATGGAAGCGAGCCGGTACGTCCGTCCTGCGTCTTGCCCTACCCGTTCCCGGCGACGTGCGGGGACTGGCCGGTCCGAGCGAGTTCCGCGACGCCGCGCTACGGGCCGGCGAGGCGGTGTACGGACGCGAGTTCGGCGTGACCGTGCTACCGGGCCGGGACACCCCCAGCAGCGCCGGACGCGAATACAGCTGGCACCGCGGCGAGGTGAGTGAGCTGCCGCCGGACCCGATCAGGATCGCCGACGCCGAGCACGACCTGACCGAGAGCATCCGCGAGACCGCGTCGTTCTTCGCGCGCCAGGGTGTCACCAGCTGGCTGACAGATACCGCCCCGGCGTTGTCGAACGCCCGGCGGGCCGGTGAGCGCCTGCACCTGCCGCCCAGCCACCCGCCCCGGGCTGTGCGGCTTCTCGCGCAGGGCGAGCGGCTGTCGGCCGTGCTGACCGTGGTGGACGCCGACGACACCGCTCAGCTCACGGTCGCCGCGGCCGCGGAACGGTCTGCGGCGTTGGCGCCGCTACGGCTGGCGGTCCGGCGCGCGCTGCTGGCCGGCTACAACGCTGCCGCCGAGATATCGGCAAACTAGGGCGAGCCGAGGTATCGGCCAACTAGCCGCCGGCTCAGGCGGAGCGGCGAACCGGCGCGGGACAGCAGCTGGCGGGGCAGTCGACACCGCACAGGCCGAGGCTGCCCAGGAACTCGGCCGGCTTGCCGTCGAGCTGCTCCTCCACCAGGTCCACCAGCCCGGACACGAACGCGGTGTCGGTCCCGGCGGTGGCGGCCCGCACATAGTCCAGCCCCAGCTCGACGGCGGTCTCGCGGGCCTCCTCGTCCAGGTCCCAGATCACCTCGAGGTGGTCGGAGACGAAGCCGGTCGGAGCGACGACGACCGCACGCGTCCCGGTCGCGGCAAGCTCGCGCAGGTGATCGTTGATGTCGGGTTCCAGCCACGGCACCTGGGGCGGACCGGAACGGGACTGCCAGACCAGATCGAACTCGGCACCCGGTCCGCGCACCGCCTCCGCGACCAGCCGTGCCGTGGTGCTCTGCTCGGCGACGTACAGGCCGCCGTCCGGACCGGCCGAGTCGTTCATGCTGACGGGGATGGAGTGGGCGGTGAAGACCAGCCGGGCCTCGTCGCGCAGCTCGGGCCGGATGCCGGCCAGGGCGCGGCGGACCGCGTCGGCGTTGGCCGTGATCAAGCCCGGGTGGTCGAAGTAGTGCCGGAGCTTGGTGAAGCCCGGCGCCACCCCGTCCAGCTCCGCCGCCGCGTGGGCCAGGTCCTCGCGGTACTGCCGGCAGCCGGAGTAGGACCCGGTGGCGCTGGTCGCGAGCACCAGCGCGTGCCGGCGTCCGTCAGCCTGCATCTTCCGGGCGGTGTCGGTCACGAAGGGATGCCAGTTCCGGTTGCCGAAGTACAGCGGCAGGTTGATGCCCCGGCGGTCGAACTCCGCCTGCAGCGCGGCCAGCAGTGCCTCGTTCTGCGCGGTGATCGGCGAGATCCCGTCGTAGTGCAGGTAGTGCTGGGCCACCTCGGTCAGCCGCTCGTCCGGCACGCCGCGACCGGCCGTCACGCGGCGCAGGAACGGCATCACCTCGTCCGGCCCCTGCGGACCTCCGAAGGACAGCAGCAGGAACGAGTCGAAGTCGGGCTTGATCACACCTCTGAAAGTACCTGCCGCCACACCGGCATCAGACGCCCATCGCGTGGAAGCCGCCGTCGACGTGCACCATCTCACCGGTCGTGGCCGGGAACCAGTCCGACAGCATGGCCGCGCAGCTCATCGCGACCGGGGTGGCGTCGTCGATGTCCCAGCCGAGCGGGGACCGCGGCCCCCAGGCCTCCTCGAACTGGTCGAAGCCGGGGATGCTGCGCGCGGCCATGGTCCGCACCGGCCCGGCCGCGATCACGTTCACCCTGATGTTGCGGGGGCCGAGCTCACGGGCGAGGTAGCGCGACGTCGATTCCAGCGCCGCCTTGGCGACCCCCATCCAGTTGTAGGCGGGCCAGGCCACCCGGGCGTCGAAGTCCAGGCCCAGGATCGAGCCGCCGGCCTCACCGAACAGCGGCAGTGTCGCCACGGCGAGGGACTTCAGGCTGAACGCCGACACCTCCATCGCGGTGGCCACGTCGGCGAACGGCGCGTCGAGAAAGGCCTCGCCGAGGCAGGATGCCGGGGCGAAGCCGATCGAGTGCAGTACGCCGTCCAGGCCGTCGACGTGCTCGCGGACCCGGTCCGGCAGCGCGGCGAGGTCGTCGGCGGAGGTGACGTCGAGCTCCACCACGGGCGCGGGTTCGGGCAGCTTCCGGGCCACCCGTTCCACCAGCGACATCCGCCCGAACCCTGTCAGGACCACCTCGGCGCCCTGCTCCTGGGCGACCTTCGCCACGGAGTAGGCGATCGACGCATCGGTGATCACGCCGGTGATGAGCAGTCGCTTGCCGTCCAGAATTCCCATACCGCGCAGTCCTCTTCTCGTGTGGAGCTTCAGATTCCCATGCTCAGGCCGCCGTCGACCGGAAGCACCGCGCCGGTGACGTAGGCGGCCGCGTCGGAGGCGAGGAAGCGGACCACCTCGGCCACCTCCTCCACCGCCCCGTAGCGCTTCAGCGGAACGCCGGCCAGGATGGTGGCCCGGCGCTCGTCGGTCATCTCCGCGGTCATGTCCGTGTCGATGAAGCCGGGCGCGACCACGTTCGCGGTGATGTTGCGGCCGCCCAGCTCGCGGGCGATCGAGCGGGCCAGACCGATCAGACCGGCCTTGCTCGCGCCGTAGTTGGCCTGCCCCGGCGCGCCCATCATCGCGACCACGGACGAGATGAACACCATCCGCCCGCTGCGGGCCTTCAGCATGCCGGGGGTGGCGCGCTTGGCGACCCGGTACGCCCCGGTGAGGTTGGCGTCGAGCACCCGGTTGAAGGAGTCCTCCCCCATCCGCATCAGCAGCGTGTCGTCGGTGATGCCGGCGTTGGATACCAGCACCTCGACGCGGCCGAACTCCGCCTCCACCGCGCTGAACGCGGCGTCCACCGACGCCTCGTCCGTCACGTCGCAGCGAACGCCGAGCAGGCCGTCGGCGACCTCGCTGCCACGGTGCGTCACCGCCACCCGGTCACCGGCAGCCTGGAACGCCTGCGCGATGGACAGCCCGATGCCGCGATTTCCACCAGTCACTAGAACAGTCTTATTCACCCGGGCCACGCTAGCCGATCAGCCTTGGCGCTCTGCCTACCCTTGAGTAGCCGCCTCCCTCTGAGCAGCCGGCCCCGAACCGCAGGTGCTTACGCGAGCCGGCCGGACCACAGCAATGAGGTCGCGCCCGCGCCCAGGGCGAGCAGCAGCCCGGCCAGCATGAACCGCCAGCTGATGTCGCGCTGCTCCGTGGTGTAACCGATCTGGGACCCGATGTCCTTGTAGACGGACTTGAGCTCCTCGACCGAGGTGGCGGTGTGGAACGAGCCGCCGGTCGACTGGGCGAGACCGCGCAGGGTGACCTTGTCCGAGGGAACCGACTGGACGGTTCCCTGCACGTCCACGGTGCCGTTGTCGGTCCCGAACGCGATCGTCGAGACGGGGGTGTCCGCCTTCTTGGCGGCCGCCGCCGCTTCCGACACCGTCCGGCCGACGGTGTTGTAGCCGTCACTGAGCAGCACCACCCGCGCCGGGGCCGGCTTGTCGTTGCTGGTGGTGCTGGTCTTGCTGAAGGTGGTGAGGGCGTCGAGGCAGGCGAACACGCCCTCGCCGATCGCGGTGTACTCCTCCAGCTGCAGCCCGGCGATGGCATGCTTGACCGCGTTGCGGTCCAGCGTCGGGGGCACCAGCACGTCGCCGGAGCGCCCGAACTTCACCAGGCCCAGGTTGATCTGCTTCGGCAGGATGTCGGCGAAGTTCGCCGCGGCCTGCTGAGCCGCCTGCAACCGGGTCGGCACCACGTCGGTGGCCTCCATCGACAGCGACACGTCGATGGCGAGCATGACGGTCGCCTTCTCGCGCGGCACCCGGACGGCGGCGGTCGGCCCGGCCACGCCCAGCGACAGCACGACGAGCGACACCAGCAGCAGCGAGAACGTCAGGTGGCGCCGCCAGCCGGGACGGCGAGGCACCACCGACGCCAGCAGCTGGGTGTTGCTGAACCTGGCCACGAACGTCCGCTTGCGCAGCTGCAGGAGCAGGTACACCAGCGCGATCGCAGCGGCGCCGAGCAGCAGAAAGAGCCAGTACGGGGACCTGAAATGCATCAGTGCACTCCGATCATTCCGGCCCGGGAAGGTGGGCGCACGGCAACACCTCTGCGTCTGGCCACCACGAACTTCACCATGTCCGACAGCCAGTCCGAGTCGGTGCGCAGCTGCAGGTGGTCGGCACCGGCCCGGCGCAGCATGGTGGCGATGCCGGTCCGTTGCAGCTGCGCGGCCTCGGCGTAGCGGGCGCGGAGCTTCGGGTCCGAGGTCTGCACCTCGACCTGCTCACCGGTTTCGGGATCGGCGAAGGTCATCAGACCGGCGGCCGGCAGTTCGAGCTCCCGGGGGTCCAGGACCTCGATGCCGAGCAGCTCGTGGCGGTCTCCGAGACCACGCAGCGGCCGCTCCCAGTCCGGCTCCCCGAGGAAGTCGGACACGACCACCACCATGCCCCGGCGCCGCGGTGGGCGCCGGACCTGTTCCAGAGCCTGCGCGAGGTCGCCGCGCCGGCCGCTCGAGGCGCGCGGCGTGGCCGCCAGCTTGCGCATCAGGTACCGGGCGTGGTTGGTACCGGCGACCGCCGGGATCCGGTAGCTGTCCTCGCCGGTGGTGACGATCGCGCCGATTCGGTTGCCGGCCTTGGCGGTCAGGTGGGTGATCGCGGTCGCGGCGGCCAGCACGAGCTCCCGCTTCTCGGTGTTCACCGTGCCGAAGTCCAGGCTCGGGGACAGGTCGATCACCAGCCACGTCTCGAGCTCACGGTCGGCGGTGGTCTGTCGGACGTGCGGCGTCATCGTCCGCGCGGTGACCGGCCAGTCCATCCGCCGGACGTCATCACCGGGGTAATACTGGCGCGACTCGCCGGGGTCGCTACCGGGTCCCGGGACCAGCCCCAGGTAACTGCCGAGCAGCAGCCCGTCGAGCTTGTTGCGCACGGCGTACTCGAGCCGCCGGAGGACAGCCTCGGTCTGCGAGCTGACCAGCTCGGTGGCCGACGCCCGCGACGACGGGAACCCGGGTTCTGTCACGCCGGCGGCGCCCAGTTACCGGACTGCTGCCCCTGACCACCCAGCTGGCCACCGCCCTGCTGAGCGGTGGGCGCCGCGTGCGCGCCGTTGGTGTACGTGGCGGTGCTCGACTGCGGCGCCGGCGCGCTGGCCGCGGGAATGAACCCGCCGGTCGCCCGCTGCCGGGGCGCCACCTGCGGCAGCGAGACGGTCTGCAGCACCCGCGACACCGCCTGGTTGGCCGAGATCCCGTCGGCGATGGCGTCGTAGGACAGCACCATCCGGTGCGGCAGCACGTCGATGGCCACGTCCAGCACGTCCTGCGGCAGCACGTAGTCCCGGCCGCGCAGCAGCGCCAGGGCACGACCGGCGGCGATCAGGCCGAGGCTGGCGCGGGGGCTGGCGCCGTAGGAGATCCAGTTGGCCACATCGACCATCCCGAACTCGGCGGGCTGCCGGGTGGCGATGACGAGGCGCACGACGTAGTCGACGACGGCGTGGTGGACGAACACCCGGCCGGCGCGCTGCTGCAGCGAGATCAGCTCGTCGGTCGTGATGACCGGCTGGGCGACCGGCGGGTCGATGCCCATCCGGTAGACGATCTCGCGCTCCTCGGCAGCCGACGGGTAGTCGACGGTGATCTTCATCAGGAACCGGTCGCGCTGGGCCTCGGGCAGCGGGTACACGCCCTCGCTCTCGATCGGGTTCTGCGTCGCCAGCACGAGGAACGGGTTGGGCAGCGGGTAGCGCTTGCCGCCCAGGGACACCTGCCGCTCCGCCATCACCTCCAGCAGCGCGGACTGCACCTTCGCGGGCGCCCGGTTGATCTCGTCGGCGAGGACGAAGTTGGCGAAGACCGGACCGAGCTCGGTGTCGAAGTGCTCGGCTCCCGGACGGTAGATCCGGGTGCCGACGATGTCGGACGGAACCAGGTCAGGAGTGAACTGCAGGCGGGCGAAGCTGCCGCTGACGGTGTGCGCGAGGGTTTCGACGGCGAGGGTCTTGGCGACGCCCGGCACGCCCTCGAGCAGGCAGTGACCGCGGGCCAGCAGGCTCACCATCATCCGCTCGACCATGCGCTCCTGGCCGACGATGACCCGCTTGACCTCGAACATCGCCCGCTCCAGCGCGGTGGCGTCGCTGGCCGGTGTGGGTGTGAGACCACGCTCCGTCATGTGTCTCCTCGATAGGTCTTCCGGTGGGTCTCGCTACTCGGCTGGGTCTGGCTACTCGGCTGGATTTCGCTACTGGGCGTAACGGTATCTGAGCGGCGCCGACCGCGGCCCGACGAGGTGCTGAGGACTCGCTGTGCTCAGCCGCCGATCGCCGACATCGTCCGCTCCGGCTGCCGGAAGCCCGGAGCGTTGATGCCGTGCCCGGCGGGCTTGGCGCGCACCGCGGTCCTGATCAGCTCGGCGATCTCGTCGTCGCCGGCGCCCGAGCGCAGCAGCGCGCGCAGGTCCGTCTCCTGGTGCGCGAACAGGCAGGTGCGCAGCTGGCCGTCCGCGGTGAGCCGCAGCCGGTCGCAGTCGCGGCAGAACGGCCGGGTCACCGAGGCGATGATGCCGACGCGGTGCGGCCCGTTCTCGGGCGCGACCCAGTCCGCGCGGCCGGGGCCGTCGACGACCTCGAAGTCCTCGGACGGGGCGTGGCCCTCATGGCCCAGCGGACGGAGCTCGAAGGACTCGCTGAGCACGTCGAGGACCTCGGCCGCGGTGACCATGCCTTCCATCGTCCAGAGGTGGTCGGCGTCCAGCGGCATGTGCTCGATGAAGCGCAACCGGTAGCCGGTACGCAGCGCCCAGGCCAGGAGTTGCGGCGCCTCGGTCAGGTTCTGCTCGCGCATCAGCACGGCGTTCACCTTGATCGGGCGCAGGCCGGCGGCACGGGCCGCGGCGAGGCCGGCGATGACGTCGGGCAACCGGTCGCGCCGGGTGAGCGCGGCGAACTTCGCCCGGTCCAGGGTGTCCAGCGAGACGTTGACCCGGTTGAGTCCCGACCGCGCCAGGTCGCCCGCCTTGTCGGCGAGCGAGATGGCGTTGGTGGTCAGGGACAGTTCTGGCTTCGGGTCCAGCGTCGCCAGCCGCGCGACCAGTCCGGCGACCCCGGCCCGCACCAGCGGCTCGCCGCCGGTCAGCCGGATCGTGCGCACGCCGAGGGACACGAAGATGCCCGCGAGCCGGACCAGCTCGTCGTCACTGAGGACGGACGTGGCCGGCAGCCAGTTCAGGCCCTCGGCCGGCATGCAGTACGTGCAGCGCAGCGAGCACTTGTCGGTCAACGAGATCCGCAGATCCTCGGCGCGCCGGCCGAAGGTGTCGATCAGCACCGGCCCGGTCTCTGCTGCGGAAGCGTGGATCATCCTGTCAGGGTAACCGCACTCTGGGCGCAGTTCCCGGTTCCGTGCGAGCCGCCGCCGCCTCAGGTCAGGGGCCGGGTGGCACCGAAGTACCCGGAGGCGACCTGGTCCCACGGCGTGATCTTCACGATGTCGCCGGAGTTGGGCGCCTGGATGACGTTGCCGTCGCCGATGTACATCGCCACGTGGTGGATACCGGCCTGGCCGCTGTCGGACCAGAACAGCAGATCACCGGGCAGGAAGTCGCCTGACTGGGGGTGGTACGAGCCGGCGACGAGGTACTGGCTGGCCGCGTAGTGCGGCATGAACAGTCCCTGCGGCGCCCAGGCGTACATGGTGAGGCCGGAGCAGTCGAAGCCGAGGACGGTGTGGTCGTTCCAGCCGTCCGTGCCGGGCGAGTCCACGCCGTAGGTGGGGCCGTCGTAGTTCCCGGCTGCCCAGCTGTACGGCGTGCCGACCTGCGTCATCGCGCGGCTGACCGCGGCCTGCCCCTTGGCTGCCGTCCAGCCGCCCGTCGATCCGGGCGCGGGCAGCGGCGCGCTGCCGCCACCGCCGGTGCTGCCGCCGCCGCTGTCACTGCCGCCACCGCCGGTGCTGCCGCCACCGGTGCTGCTGCCGCCATCGCTACTTCCGCCACCGCTACTGCCACCGCTGTTGCTAATGCTGCCGCCGCTACTGCTACCACCGCTACTGCTACTGCCACCGCTGTTGCTGTCACTGCCACCGCTGTTGCTAATGCTGCCGCCGCTACTGCTACCACCGCTACTGCTACTGCCACCGCTGTTGCTGTCACTGCCACCGCTGTTGCTGTCACTGCCACCGCTGTTGCTGTCACTGCCACCGCTGTTGCTGTTGCTGCCGGCGCTGTTACTGCTCCCGCCGCTGTTGTCGGTCCCGCTGTTACTGCTGCTCCCACCGCTGCTGCTGCTGTTGGCTGCCTCGCGGGCTCTTTGGCGCTCACGCTCCGCCGCCGCCGCCGACGCCGCCGCAGCGGCGGCGTCGGCCCGTTGCTGGACAAGCGCCTGGGCCTGGGCGAGCGCCTGGGCCTGGGCTGCCGCCGCACGGGCCCGGGCCAGAGCGAGCTGCCGGGCCTTCTCGGCCGCGATCCGGGCCTGCTCCTGCTGGTAAGCGAGGAACGTGGTCCGCTGGCCGTTCAGAGTGGCGAGCTGGGTCTGCGCGGAGAGCAGCTGCGTTTGATAGCTGGCCTGCTGGCTGCGCAGCTGCTCTGTCTGGGCCTGCTTGTTGGCGAAGGCGGCCTGCGCCGCACGCTGCGCCTGCGCGGCCTCGTCGGTCAACCGGCGCTGCAGCTCGACCGAGGCCTTCGCCTTGGCGTCGGCGTTGGATTTCGCGACCGTGGCGCGGTCGAGCGCACCCATCGCGGTCAGGTTGTGGGCGGAGACGTAGTGCTGGTAGTCCCCGCTCTGCAGCAGCGCGTCGGGGTCGGTGGCGGTGAGCAGCCCCGCCGTGGTGGAACCCGCTGACGGAGACATATAGGTGCTGCGGACGAAGGTGGTGAGGTTCCCCCGCGCGCTGTCGATGCCCTGCTGAGCCGTCTCGACGGCAGCCCTGGCGTGGAGCGCGCCGTCCTTGGCGTCGTTCAGCCTGGAGATCGCGTAGGCGTACTTCTGCTCCTGGAGTTCGGCCTGGGCGTTGAGCGACTGCAGGGCTGCCTGTGCCTGAACGATCTGGCCGGACAGTGTGCCCACCGTAGTGGCGAGGGACGCCTTGGCCGACGCCGCGGCGCCGATCTGGGAATCACTGGGGTTGGGCGGCGGCGTGGGCGCGGCGCTGGCCGGACTCAGCGCGCATACCAGCGAGACACTCACGGCGGCGCTGGAGATGAGCACCCGCCAGGCGCGTCGGCCGCCGGCCGGTGCGGCGGTTCTGTCGCGGGCCTGTCCGAACACGTGGAACCCCTCTGTTCTGCTGCTGCGATTCGAGTGCCATGCGACAGAGTGCCAGCCTGACCCCATCCGTGCCAGTCGTCACGCCAGTAACACTCGTTTCACCAGTCACATCGGCACCAACCGATTGCCTGTCTCACATCATCGGCCTACCCGCTCGGGACTTGAATCGGGCGTGCGGAACAATGACACCAGCGAGAGCGGTCGGGTATCGGGCCGGATGACCAGCGCCCGGACAGCTCCGGCGTTCGTCCATTCGTCCGTCCCAAGGAGAAGAACGTGCCAGCAGGCAATCCGAACAGCTTCGATTCCAAGGACCAGCTCCAGGTCGGCGACACCAGCTACACCTACTTCCGGCTGGACAAGGTCACGGGCGCCGAGAGACTGCCCTACAGCCTCAAGGTGCTGCTCGAGAACCTGTTGCGCACCGAGGACGACGCCAATGTGACCGCCGCTCAGATCCAGGCGCTGGCCGGCTGGCGCGCCGATGCCGAGCCCGACACCGAGATCCAGTTCACGCCGGCCCGAGTGGTCATGCAGGACTTCACCGGCGTCCCGGCCGTGGTCGATCTCGCGACGATGCGTGAGGCAGTGGCCGAACTCGGCGGCGATCCGGCCAGGATCAACCCGCTGGCACCGGCCGAGCTGGTCATCGACCACTCCGTGATCGCCGACCTCTTCGGCGGCCCCGACGCCTTCGCCGGCAACGTGGAACTCGAGTACGAGCGCAACTTCGAGCGCTACCAGTTCCTGCGGTGGGGCCAGACCGCCTTCGACGAGTTCAAGGTCGTCCCGCCGGGCACCGGCATCATCCACCAGGTCAACATCGAGCACCTGGCGCGCGTGGTCTTCGGCCGCAGTGTCGACACCGGCTCGGGCGAGCCGGAGCTGCAGGCCTATCCCGACACGGTCGTCGGCACGGACTCGCACACCACCATGATCAACGGCCTGGGCGTGGTGGGCTGGGGCGTCGGCGGCATCGAGGCCGAGGCCGCCATGCTGGGCCAGCCGGTGTCCATGCTGATCCCGCGCGTCGTCGGCTTCAAGCTCGTCGGCCAGTTGCCCGAGGGCGCGACCGCGACCGACCTGGTGCTGACGATCACCGAGATGCTCCGCAAGCACGGCGTGGTCGGCAAGTTCGTGGAGTTCTACGGCACCGGCGTCACCGCGGTGCCGCTGGCCAACCGCGCCACCATCGGCAACATGAGCCCGGAGTACGGCTCGACCATCGCGGTGTTCCCGGTGGACGACGAGACGGTGAAGTATCTGCGCCTCACCGGGCGCGACGAGCAGCAGATCGCGCTGGTCGAGGCGTACGCCAAGGCGCAGGGGCTGTGGCACGACCCGTCCCGCGAGGCGACCTACTCCGAGTACCTCGAGCTGGACCTGGCGACCGTGGTTCCCTCGATCGCCGGGCCCAAGCGGCCGCAGGACCGGGTCTCGCTCAGCGACGCCAAGACGTCGTTCCGCGCCGCTCTCACCGCCTACGTGGAGGACTCGCCGGCGACGGGTGACCAGAGCGGGCACGACGAGGCGGTGGCCGAGTCCTTCCCGGCGAGCGACCCGCCCAGCCACGACGTGGACAGCTCCGAGCCGGCCCCGAACGAGCTGATCTCGGGCGTCCCCGGCGACGCCGGCCGTCCGAGCAGGCCCACTGCCGTCACGCTGGCCGACGGAACTCGTTTCGAGCTCGACCACGGCGCGGTGACGATCGCTGCCATCACCTCGTGCACGAACACCTCGAACCCGTCGGTCATGGTGGCCGCCGCGCTGCTGGCGAAGAAGGCGGTCGAGAAGGGCCTGTCCCGCAAGCCGTGGGTCAAGACCACGCTGGCGCCCGGCTCCAAGGTGGTCAGTGACTACTACGACCGCTCCGGGCTGACCCCGTATCTGGACAAGCTCGGCTTCAACCTGGTCGGCTACGGCTGCACCACCTGCATCGGCAACTCCGGCCCGCTGATCCCTGAGGTCAGCGCCGCGGTGAACGAGGGGAACCTGGCCGTCGCGGCGGTGCTGTCGGGCAACCGGAACTTCGAGGGCCGGATCAATCCCGACATCAAGATGAACTACCTGGCGTCCCCCCCGCTGGTCGTGGCGTACGCGATCGCGGGCTCCATGGACGTCGACCTGTTCAACGACTCGCTCGGCAGGGGCCAGGACGGCCAGGACGTCTTCCTGCGCGACATCTGGCCCAGCACCGCCGAGATCGACGAGGTCGTCACCGGCTCGATCGCGCGCGAGATGTTCGTCGACGACTACGCCGACGTCTTCGCCGGTGACGAGCGCTGGCAGTCGCTGCCCACTCCCGAGGGGCGGACCTTCACCTGGGACCCGGAGTCCACCTACGTCCGCAAGCCCCCGTACTTCGACGGCATGCAGCTGGAGCCGGCGCCGGTCACCGACATCACCGGCGCGCGGGTGCTGGTCAAGGTGGGCGACTCGGTCACCACCGACCACATCAGCCCGGCCGGCTCCATCCGCGGCGACTCCCCTGCCGGCACGTACCTCGCCGAGCACGGCGTGGAGCGCAAGGACTTCAATTCCTACGGCTCCCGGCGCGGAAACCACGAGGTGATGATCCGTGGCACCTTCGCCAACATCCGGCTGCGCAACCAGCTGACGCCCCCTGGTGCTGCGGCTCTTCCCGAAGGCGGCTTCACCCGGAACTTCGCGGCGGTGGCGGACTCCTCGGCAGCGCCGGTGTCCACGATCTACGACGCCTCGGTGGACTACGCCGAGGCCGGCGTGCCGCTGATCGTCCTGGCCGGCAAGGAGTACGGCTCCGGATCGTCGCGGGACTGGGCCGCCAAGGGCACCGCACTGCTCGGGGTGCGCGCCGTGATCGCGGAGTCCTACGAGCGCATCCACCGCTCGAACCTGATCGGCATGGGCGTGCTGCCGCTGCAGTACCCGCCGGGTGAGAACGCCGAATCGCTGGGGCTGACCGGCGAGGAGACGTTCTCGGTCACCGGGGTCACCGCGCTCAACGACGGGGGCATCCCGCGAGAGGTCACCGTCTCGGCGGACGACACGACGTTCTCGGCGACGCTGCGCATCGACACACCCGGTGAGGCGGAGTACTACCGGCACGGCGGCATCATGCAGTACGTGCTGCGCTCGCTGCTGTAGGTACTCGCTGCTGTAGGAACCGGCGGGTCCCGAGCGATACGAGACGCGCCGTCGCGGCGGCATCACGAAAGACCGCCGCGGCGGCATCACGAAAGACCGCCGCGGCGATCGTCACATCGTCGGTTTCGGGGCGATGTGTCCGTCCCCCGGTCTTCATTTAGACGACGGCTCGGTAACAACTCCGTGTCGGGGTCTTTGCCAGGACGTCAATTCGGGGATATGTTCCCGCCGACAACATTCCTGTGGTCGTCGGCCGATGGAGCCGTCGACTCCAAACCGCGAAAGGCGGAATTGCCCATGCGCAAGAGCGCAATCGGCCTGCTCGTCGTGGGGGCTGCGACCTCGCTCGCTCTGAGCGGGTGCTCCTCCAGCAAGAAGACCACCTCCGACGTGACGTCCGCGGCGGGTGGGGCCGCCTCGAGCGCCACCAGTGCCGCTGGCAGCGCCGCGTCGAGCGCCACCGGCAGCATGTCGGCCAGCATGTCGGCCAGTGCCTCTGACTCGGGTTCCGGCACCGGGTCCGGCACCGGCGGCGGCACCGTGGACGGCAAGGGTGCCAAGGTCGGCATCATCCTCCCCGACACCCAGTCCTCCAACCGCTGGGTCTCGGCCGACCCGGACGCGCTGAAGGCGGACTGTGCCAAGGCCAACCTCAAGTGCGACATCCAGAACGCCGGCGGCTCGGCCGCCAAGCAGAAGACCATCGCCGGTCAGATGGCCGCCAGCGGCGTCAAGGTCATCATGCTGGTCAACCTCGACGCCGCCTCCGGCGCCACCATCGAGCAGCAGGCCAAGAAGAACGGTGTCATCACCATCGACTACGACCGGCTCACCCCGGGCGGCGGCGCGGCACTGTACGTCTCCTTCGACAACACCAAGGTCGGCGAGCTCCAGGGCAAGGCCCTCACCGAGTGCTCGCAGGTCAAGGGCAAGCCGGCCGTCAAGTACGTCGACATCAACGGCGCGCCGACCGACAACAACGCGACCCTGTTCAAGCAGGGCTACGACAGCGTGCTGAGCAAGACCTCCGGCTGGACCAAGGTCGGGGACCAGACCGGTAACTGGGACGCTCCCACCGCCGGCCGGGTGTTCAACTCCTTCATCCAGAAGAACCCCGACATCGGCGCGGTGATGGTCGCCAACGACACGATGGCCGGCGCCGTCATCACCAATCTGACCAACCTGCACCTCGCCGGCAAGGTTGCCGTCGGTGGCCAGGACGCCTCCCCGGCCGGTCTGCAGCAGATCCTCGCGGGCAACCAGTGCTTCACGATCTACAAGCCGTCCACCGGTGAAGCCGGCCCGGCCGTGAACGCCGCCGCGCAGCTCGCAAACGGCCAGATCCCCACCACCACCTCCAAGATCGAGGACCCGAAGACCCACCAGATGGTTCCGGCCATCCTGGCCACCCCGATCGCCATCACCAAGGCGAACGTGGCGGAGCCGATCAACGCCGGCTACACGGCCAAGGACCAGGTCTGCACCGCCAAGTACGCAGCCATGTGCACCGCGGCGGGCATCAAGTAACACCGACGTTCGGGCGGTCGGCAGCTCTTGCCGGCCGCCCGTTCTCGCACCACCCGCCAGCCCGTAAGAACATCCAGCACCGACTGCCATCCGCACCGACTGCAGAGCCGCCGCAGAACGAGGGGACGAGGATCCTTGACTGACCAGCCGATACTCCAGCTGCGAAACGTGAACAAGAGTTTCGGGCCCGTGCAGGTTCTGCATGGCGTGAACTTCGAAGCCCGAGCCGGAGAGGTCGTGTCCCTGATCGGCGACAACGGCGCCGGCAAGTCGACGCTCGTCAAGTGCATCGGCGGCACCTACACGACCGACTCCGGTGAGTACCTCTTCGAGGGCAGCCCGGTGAGCGTCAAGACTCCCCGCGACTCCGCGGGCATGGGCATCGAGATCGTGTACCAGGACCTCGCGCTCTGCGAGAACCTCGACATCGTGCAGAACATGTTCCTGGGGCGCGAGCGCACCAGCGGTGTGGTGCTCAACGAGAACTCCATGGAGAAGGCCGCGTCCGAGACGCTCGCCTCGCTGTCCGTGCGCACCGTGAAGTCGGTACGCCAGCGGGTCTCGAGCCTGTCGGGCGGCCAGCGGCAGACCGTCGCGATCGCCAAGTCGGTGCTGTGGAACTCCAAGGTCGTCATCCTCGACGAGCCCACCGCGGCCCTCGGCGTCGCGCAGACCGAGCAGGTGCTCGAACTGGTGCGTCGGCTGGCCGACCGCGGCCTCGCCGTCGTCCTCATCTCACACAACATGCTCGACGTGCTGCGGGTGTCCGACCGGATCGCGGCCCTCTACCTGGGCCGGATGGCGGCCATCGTGGAGCGCTCGGCCGTGAACCAGACCCAGCTCGTCGAACTCATCACCACCGGACGCTCGGACAGCGTCCAAGGCACCGCTACCAGCGCGACGGGAGTCTCCGCGTGAGCACCAGCAATGTGGTCGGAACCAAGCCCCCGGCCGATGACAACCCCGGCTCCGACCTGTCGGTGCTGGCCTCGACGGCTCCGGTCGGCAACGGCATAGCCGACTACGCCCGCAACTACGTGTCGCGGCTACGCGGCGGGGACATGGGCTCGCTGCCCGCCGTGACCGGCCTGATCGTCCTGATCGTGCTGTTCCGCATCCTGCAGCCGTCCTTCGGCGGCCTGTACAACACCGCCGTGCTGCTGACCGAGGGCGCCGGCCCCATCGTGATCGCGATGGGCCTGGTCTTCGTCCTGCTGCTCGGTGAGATCGATCTCTCGGCCGGCTACGCCGCCGGCGTCTGCGCCGCGGTGATGGTCCGGGTCATGGTGGGCTACAACGCGCCGTGGCCGGTCTCGATCGGCCTGGCGCTGCTGACCGGCGTGGTGATCGGCGTCCTGATCGGGCTGCTGCGGGCCAAGGTCCGCATCCCGTCCTTCGTCGTCACGCTGGCCTTCTTCCTGGCCTTCCAGGGCGTCGTGCTCTACATCCTGAACAACGGCAAGGGCCAGCAGGGCAACGTCACCGTCACCGACAACGTGGTGAACGGGATCGACAACGCGCAAATGCCCACCTGGGGTGGCTGGCTGTTCGCGGTGATCTGCGTGGCCCTCTACCTCGCGGTCAAGCTCTCCGCCGCCCTGAGCCGGCGCCGGGCCGGTCTGCACGCCGAGCCCACGTCGGTCATCGCGCTCAAGGTGATCGGCGTCGCGGTCCTGGTCTGCGGCATGGTCTACGTCCTGAACAAGAACCGGGCGATCATCAAGACCTCGTCCATCGAGAACGTCAACGGCCAGCTGGTCCGGGTCGCCCCGCAGCCGCTGCAGGGCGTTCCGTGGGTCATCCCGATGGTCGTCGCCTTCCTGGTGCTGTGGACCTTCATCCTGACCCGCACCCGGTACGGCCGGCACGTCTACGCCGTCGGCGGTAACGAAGAGGCCTCGCGCCGCGCCGGTATCCCGGTCGACCGGATCCGCATCTCGGTGTTCGTGATCTCCTCGTTCATGGCGGCCATCGGCGGCATCCTGATCGCCTCCAACGTCAAGTCCGTCAGCGTCGACAACTACGGCGGCAACACCCTGCTGCTGGCCGTCGGCGCGGCCGTCATCGGTGGCACCAGCCTCTTCGGCGGCAAGGGCCGGGTGATCGACGCGATCATCGGCGGGCTCGTCGTCGAGGTCATCTACAACGGCATGTCCGACCTGGTGAAGGGCACCAACGGCTCAGCGGTGCAGTACATCGTGACCGGTTTGGTGCTGATGCTCGCCGCCGCGATCGACGCCCTGTCCCGCCGGCGTGCCGGCGCCGCCGGCCTCGGCTGATCAACACCGGAGGCTGGTGATCCGTGACGGTGACACAACAGCGGGTCGCTGTTCGGCCGGAAGAGATTCGCAGGCACAACCTCAGCATGCTGCTGCGCCACATCCACCGGCATGGCGAGGCCACCCGGGCAGAGCTGACAGCTGCCATGGGTCTGAACAGAAGCACCATCGGGGCCTTGGTCGCCGACCTCGTCGCCCTCGGACTGGTCACGGAATACGTGCCGTCCGGGGGCGAGCGGGCCGGCCGCCCCTCCCACGTGGTCGCGCCCCGGGCGGACGGCCCGTACGTGCTGGCCGTGGAGGTCGCCGTGGAGCGAATCTCCATCGCGGTGGTCAGCCTCGGCGGTGCCGTGCAGGCCCGCCGGGTGACCGCCATCGAGGGGCACGACCGCCGCCCACAGGCTGTGGTCCGCCGGATCGTGGACGACGCGGCCTGGCTGGCGCAGCAGCTTCCCCACTCCGCCTGGCCGGTGGGCGTCGGCGTCAGCATTCCGGGGACGGTGCGCCGGCGGGACGGCTTCGTCGAGCACGCGCCCAACCTGAACTGGCGGGCGGTGCCCTTCGCGGCTCTGCTCGCCGCCACCCTTCCTGCCCAGCTGGATGTGCAGGTGGGCAACGACGCCGACCTGGGAGCGGTCGCGGAGCACCAGCGCGGCGCCGCGGTCGGCTATGACCATCTCGTCTACCTCAACGGCAGCGTGGGTGTCGGCGGCGGCATCATCTCCGAGGGCGCCCAGCTGCACGGGGTCGGCGGCTATGCCGGCGAGATCGGCCACATGACCATCAATCCGGACGGCCCGGCCTGCCATTGCGGTAGCACGGGCTGCATCGAGACCTACATCGGCGAGCACGCCCTGCTGCGCGCCGCCGGGGTGACCGACCGGCATGGTCCCGCCGCCATCGCCGCGATCTTCGCCGACGCCGACGCCGGGGACGCGCGGGCGGTGGCCGCCGTGCACACCGTCGCCGTGTGGCTCGGCCGCAGCCTGGCCAACGTCGTCAACTGCCTGAACCCGCAAGCCATCGTGGTCGGCGGCTCGCTGGCCGAAGTGGTACGGCTGGACCGCAGCTCCGTCGAGGCCGAGCTGGACCGCCGGGCGATGGCCGCGGCCCGGTCCGGCGTGCAGGTGCTGCTGCCGGGTCTGGATCAGGACTCCGCCCTGATCGGCGCCTCCGAGCTGGCCTTTCAGACCCTGCTGACGTCGCCTGACTCCCCCGTCGTCTCGCTCGCCGCGAACTGAGTTCGGTACAGCTCCGCGTACAGCCGGCCGCGGCGCAGCAACTCCTCGTGGGTGCCGGACTCCACGATCCGGCCGTCGTCGATGACCAGCACCTGGTCGGCGGCCCGGATCGTCGACAGCCGGTGCGCGATGACCAGCGACGTCCGGCCGCGCAGCGCCACCGCCAGCGCCTCTTGGACGGCACGCTCGCTCTCGCTGTCCAGATGCGCCGTCGCCTCGTCCAGGATCACGATGCGGGGTGCCTTGAGCAGCAGCCGTGCGATGGCGATCCGCTGCTTCTCACCGCCGGAGAGTCGGTAGCCGCGGTCGCCGACCACGGTGTCCAGCCGGTCCGGGAGCTCCGCGATCTTGTCGCCGATATTGGCCGCCCGCAGCGCCTCCCACAGCTCGGCGTCGGTGGCGGCGGGCTTGGCGTAGCGGAGGTTCGAGGCGATGGTGTCGTGGAACAGGTGGGCGTCCTGGCTGACCACGCCGATGGCGTTGCGCAGGGACTGCTGGGTGACGCTCCGGACGTCCTGGCCGCCCACCCGCACCGCACCGGAGCGGACGTCATAGATCCGGGGCACCAGCTGGCTGATGGTGGTCTTGCCGGCGCCGGACGGGCCGACCAGTGCCACCATCTGACCGGCCTGCGCGGTGAAGTCGACGCCCCGGAGCACGTCCTGCGTCGGGGTCTGGTCCAGCACCGCGACGTCCTCCAGCGAGGCCAGCGACACCTCCTGGGCGGACGGGTATGAGAACCAGACGTTGTCGAAGGTCACGGTGGCCGCCTGCGGATCGATCGGGACGGCGTCCGGGGCGTCGTCGATCATCGGGGCCAGGTCGAGCACCTCGAAGACCCGGTCGAAGCTGACCAGGGCGCTCATCACGTCCACCCTCGCGTTGGACAGCGCCATCAGCGGCCCGTAGAGCCGGGACAGCAGCAGCGCCAGGGTCACCACCGTGCCGGTCGACAGCTGCCCGGTGAGGGCGTAGTAGCCGCCCAGGCCGTACACCAGGGCCTGGGCCAGGCTTGCCACCAGGCTGAGGGCGGCGAACAGCGTCCGGCCGTACATGGCCGACCGGATGCCGATGTCGCGCACCCGCGAGGCCCGCGCGCGGAACGACTCCGACTCGTCCCCGGCGTTGCCGAAGAGCTTCACCAGCAGCGCGCCCGAGACGTTGAACCGCTCGGTCATGGTGGTGTTCATCGAGGCGTTGAGGCCGTAGGACTCGCGGGTGATGGCCTGCAGTTGGGTGCCGATCCGGCGTACCGGCAGCACGAACACCGGCAGCAGGACGAGCGCGAGCAGGGTTATCTGCCAGGACAGCGTGAACATCACCGCGGCGGTGAACACCAGGCTGACCACGTTGCTGACCAGGCCGGACAGGGTCGAGGTGAACGCCTGCTGGGCACCGAGGACGTCGCCGTTGAGCCGGCTGACCAGGGCACCCGTCTGGGTGCGGGTGAAGAACGCCAGCGGCATCCGCTGCACGTGGTTGAACACGCCGGTGCGCATGTCGAAGATCAGGCCCTCGCCGATCCGGGCCGAGTACCAGCGCTGGGCCAGCGACAGCCCGGCGTCGACCACGGCCAGGCCGGCGATGACGACGGCCGTCCAGGCCACCACCCGGACGGCGCCGTGCGAGGTGATCTCGTTGACCACCCGGCCGGCCAGTACCGGCGTGGCCACGCCGATCAGGGCATCCAGCACGATGATGACCAGGAAGAGGATGAGTTCCAGGCGGTACGGACGGGCGAAGGCCACCACCCGCTTGGCGGTG
The DNA here is from genome assembly GCF_031845305.1 of Jatrophihabitans lederbergiae. Lineage (NCBI taxonomy): Bacteria > Bacillati > Actinomycetota > Actinomycetes > Jatrophihabitantales > Jatrophihabitantaceae > Jatrophihabitans > Jatrophihabitans lederbergiae. The sequence goes on from NZ_JAVREH010000004.1 coordinate 135,945, forward strand.
CCCTTGCGCAGTGGCCGTTTGGACAGTGCGGAGTCACGGCGCATCGACCGCATCACGGCGTAGTTGCCGCCGGGGTTCATGAAAGCATCACCCGTCGATTATCGCCTTGTCACCGGGTGGCACCCGCCCACAGCCCCCGGGCCGGTGGTGTTCGCGGCCATGTTCGCTGCGGGCTGAAGGCAGCCGCGATCAGGCCTCGCCGTGCAGGCCCGTCAGCTCGCGTAGCTGGCGGTACTGAGCCGCTCGCTCCGCGGCCTCCTGCTCCGGCTGTGAACGGCCGGACGCGGCCAGCAGCAGCGCCTTGGTCTCCGTCACCGCGGTGCGTGGCAGCGCCAGCAGCCGCGACACAAGTTGCCCGCCCACCGCCGCCAGCTGCTCCGGTGGCACCACGGCCGACACGAGCCCGATCCGGTCAGCCTCGGCGGCGGGAACCCGACGGCCGGTGAGGCAGATGCCGGCCGCCCGGGAATAGCCGACCAGCTCTACCAGCCGCTTCGTCCCGCCCAGATCCGGCACCAGGCCCAGGCTGACCTCCGCCATGGTGAACTGGGCGTCGGCGGCGGCGATCCGGAGGTCACAGGCGAGCGCGAGTTGGAATCCGGCACCGACCGCGTGACCCTGTACGAGGGCGACGCTGACCACACCGGGACGGGCGAGGGCGGCGAAGCCGGCCTGGTACGAGGCGATCTGGCGCGTCGCCTCATCCTCGCTGAGCGCAGCCAACTCCATCGGGTTGCTGACGCCCGGTAGGCCTTCGGGAGTGAGCAGAGCCCGGTCCAGACCGGCGGAGAAGGACGATCCATCGCCCCGGACCAGCAGCACCCGCACGGTGCCCGGCAGCGCGTTGACCGCCCGCTCCAGCCACGTCCAGGTCAGCGGGTTCTGGGCGTTGCGCTTGTGCGGCCGGTTCAGCGTGACGGTCGCCAGCTCGCCGGCTCGCGACAGCTCCAGCGAGAACCCGGCCTCGGCCGGGATGGCATGGCTGCCGGGATGCGGAACGCCCGGTGCCTCAGCGGCTCCGGACCTCGTGGGGACGTCGGTGTCGGTGCTCAGGACGTCTTCTTCCTTCCACGGGTGGCGCCGCCGCGACCGCGCAGCGATACCTCGTTCTCGCTGAGCAGCCGGTGGATGAACCCGTAGGACCTGCCGTGTTGCTGCGCCAGCTCGCGAATGCTGTGGCCGTTCTCGTACTGCTCGCGCACCTCGACCGCGAGGGTGTTCCGGTCCGGGCCCGTGATCCGGGCCCCCTTCTTCAGTTCTGCCACCGTCGGTCCTCCCGTTCAATAACGCGGCGCGACACCCTCCGCGCTGCGGTCGTACGGTCCGGGCACGGGTCAGGGCGACCGCGTCCGGAGACGAACAAGTGCTATATGACCTTGCTAGCAGTCCGCACACGCCACCGCAATGGGCAAGGTTGTCTATTGCCGATCCGCGGAATTGCTGATGATCCCGGCAGCCCGGGAACGGCGCTAGGCGAGCACGACCAGATCGGCCAGATCCGCGCTCCAGGTGTCCTCCACGCCGTCCGGCAGCAAGATCACCTTGTCCGGATCGAGAGCCTCGACGGCACCCTCGTCGTGGGTGACCAGCACGATGGCGCCGGAGTAGTGGCGCAGGGCGTCCAGCACCTGCTCGCGGCTCGCGGGGTCGAGGTTGTTGGTCGGCTCGTCCAGCAACAGCACGTTGGCGGCACTGGTGACCAGCATGGCGAGCGCGAGCCGGGTCTTCTCGCCACCGGAGAGCACACCGGCCGGCTTCTGGACGTCGTCGCCGGAGAAGAGGAAGGCGCCGAGCACGCTGCGCAGCTGCAGGTCGGCGGGGTCCGGGGCGGCACTGCGCATGTTCTCCAGCACCGTGCGCTCGGTGTCCAGGGTCTCGTGCTCCTGGGCGTAGTAGCCCAGGCGCAGGCCGTGCCCGGGCACGACCGAGCCGGTGTCCGAGCGCTCGGTACCAGCCAGCAGTCGCAGCAGCGTGGTCTTGCCCGCCCCGTTGAGCCCCAGCACCACGACGCGGGTGCCCCGGTCGATCGCCAGGTCCACGCCGCTGAACACCTCGAGCGAGCCGTAGGACTTCGACAGCCCCTCGGCGGTGAGCGGCGTCCGGCCGCAGGGTGCCGGGTCCGGGAAGCGCAGCTTGGCGACCTTGTCGTGCGCGCGCACCTCGGCCAGGCCCGCGTTGAGCGCCTCCGCTCGGCGCAGCATCTGCTGGGCGGCCTTCGCCTTCGTGGCCTTGGCCCGCATCTTGTCGGCCTGCCCCTTGAGCGAGTCGATCTTGCGCTCGGCGTTGGCCCGCTCGCGGGTGCGGCGCCGCTCGTCGGCCTCCCGCTGCTTGAGGTAGGTGGCCCAGCCAACGTTGTAGGCATCCAGGGCGGAGCGGTTGGCGTCGAGATACCAGACCTTGTTCACCACTGCGGCGAGCAGGTCGACGTCGTGGCTGATCACGATCAACCCACCGCGGTGACCCTTGAGAAAGTCACGCAACCAGCCGATCGAGTCGGCGTCCAGGTGGTTGGTGGGCTCGTCCAGCAGCAGTGTGGTCGGCTCCCCCGCCGAATCGGCGAAGAGGATCCGGGCAAGCTCGATGCGGCGGCGCTGGCCTCCGGACAGGGTGCCGACGGCCTGGTCGAGCACCCGGTCGGGAAGTCCGAGGTGCGAGCAGATCCGCGCGGCCTCAGCCTCGGCGGCATAGCCACCCAGGGACGAGAAGCGCTCCTCGAGCTGGCCGTAGCGCCGGACCAGGCCGTCGTCGGTGTGCTCCTCGGCCAGCCGGTTACCGACGGCCGTCAGCTCGTGCAGGATGGCGTCCAGGCCCCGGGCGGACAGCACCCGGTCACCCGCGCGCTGCTCCAGATCGCCGGTGCGCGGATCCTGCGGCAGGTAGCCGATGGGTCCCGCCGCGGTGAGCGTGCCGCCGTGCGGCAGCGTCTCGCCGGCCAGCACCTTGAGAGTCGTGGTCTTGCCGGCGCCGTTGCGCCCGACGAGACCGATCCGGTCGCCCGGTTGGACGCGGAAGGAGGTGGGCTGCAAGAGGATGCGCGCGCCTGCTCGCAGTTCGAGGTCGGTCGCGGTGATCATGTGAGGACTTTCCGGTCAGGGCTGATGGGCAGGGATGAACAGTGCCGATCTCAGCGCGGAACAGTGCTCACGTCCAGCCAGATTACCCCACGGCAGCGCCTGCGGGGCGTTACCGGTGCGGAGCTGGCGGACGGTCGAGTTTTGTGCACCGCTCGGCTGGGTGTTTTGCTCTTCGAGCTCGGCTGTGCTGGCTGAGGCTGTGCTGGCTGAGCTGTGCTGGTTGGGCAGTAACCCGTGCCGGGCTTACGAAAGGACATAACGCGATGCAGTACAACGACGATGCCCAACTGGACACGTCTGAGGTGCGGGACACCCGAGGCGGCGGCATGGGCTTCGGTCGGGTGGCTGCCGGCGGTGGCGGCCTCGGGATCGTCGGCCTCATCGTGGTGGTGCTGATGAACGTGCTGGGCGGCGGCGGCTCGTCCGGTGGTTTACCCGGCGGCATCGGCGGCCTGAGCGACGTCGGCCAGGGCTCCAACGCCAGCTCGGTCGACAACACCCAGCTCAGCAGCGAGTGCAAGACCGGTGCCGACGCCAATACCAAGTCCGATTGCGCCATCGTGGCCGACATCGACTCGGTGCAAGCCTTCTGGAACCAGGAGCTGCCCGCGCTCGGGGCGCGCTACACCCGAGCCGACACGGTCTTCTTCAGCGGCCAGACCAACACCGGGTGCGGGGCCGCCGAGGCCGGGGTGGGCCCGTTCTACTGCCCGGCCGACAAGCTCGTCTACATCGACCTGACGTTCTTCGATCAGCTGAAGACCCAGTTCGGCGCGACCGGCGGCGCGTTCGTCAACGCCTACGTGTTGGCGCACGAGTACGGCCACCACGTCCAGGACCTGCTCGGGATCGAGGGCAAGGTGAACCACTCCCGGACCGGAGCGTCCTCGGACTCGGTACGGCTCGAGCTGCAGGCCGATTGCTTCGCCGGGGTATGGGCGAACCACGCCACGACGGTGCCTGCCAGCAACGGCCGGCCCTTCATCGAGGACCTGACCCAAGCCGACATCAACGCCGCGCTGGACACCGCCGGACGGATCGGTGACGACTGGATCCAGTCACATCTGGGCAGCGGCCAGGTCGACCGGAGCAGCTTCACCCATGGCTCGTCGGCGCAGCGGAAGAAGTGGTTCGGAACCGGCTACCGCGGCGGCGATCCGAACGGCTGCAACACCTTCAGCGCGAGCAGCCTGGGCTGAGGCGATGACCCGAAAGCACGGCGACGCCGCCGATGGGCTCCGGCTTCCGTTGACCACGCTGTTTCTGCTGATGTCGCTGGACGGCAAGATCTCTACCGGCCCCACCGGCGACCGGGATTTCGACAGGGACCTGCCTCTCATACCGGGAATCTGTGACGGGCTCGCGCGGTACTACCAACTAGAGCGCGAGACCGACCTCGTCTCACTCATCACCGGCAAGGTACTTGCGAAGGTGGGCTGGAATGACCCGAAGGAGCGCATCGACCCGACACCGGTGGCCTTCGTGGTGGTGGACAACGCACCGCACCTGACCTCATTGGGCCTACGAAATCTGCTGAGGCACTGCAGCAGGCTCGTCGTGGTCACGACGAACGCCGGGCACCCGGCTTTCGGCATACCGGACCCGAAGCTCGTGACCCGCTACTACAACCCGAAGATCGACTTCGTCGACCTCTTCGGCTCCCTCCAGCACGAGGGTGTCGACCGGTTGACTGTCCAGTCCGGTGGTCAACTCAACGCGGTGCTGTTGCGCGCGGGGCTGATCGGCCGGGTGTCGGTGACGGTGGCACCGCTCCTGGTGGGAGGCGGGGACACGCCCACCCTGGTCGACGGGCCGGGCGCACCGCCGGGAAGCCACTTGGTGCAGCTACCTCGATTGAGGCTGGTAAAGGCCACGCCGCTGGCGCACAGCTATCTGCACCTGGAATACGACGTCATCGACTCGCTCGCCGCTCGGACGGCGCGAGTCCTGAGTAACGAGTCTTGAGTAACAAGGCACTCGGGGCCGTACGGCAACCTCAGACGTTGAAGCCGAGCGCGCGGAGCTGCTCGCGGCCGTCGTCGGTGATCTTGTCCGGGCCCCACGGCGGCATCCAGACCCAGTTGATCTTCATGGCGCTGGCCAGCGGCTTGGGACCGCCGGTGAGCGCGCTCTGCGCCTGCTCCTCGATGACGTCGGTCAACGGGCACGCCGCCGAGGTGAGCGTCATGTCGACCGTCACGGTGGCGTCATCGGCGATGTCGAGGCCATAGATAAGGCCCAGATCAACGACATTGATCCCGAGCTCGGGATCGACGACGTCCCGCAGCGCCTCTTCCACATCGTCGCGTGAGGGCACCGGCAAGGTGGTCATCTCGGTCATTGCTACTCCCCTGTCCGGGCTTCCGTCGCGGCAGCGACAGAGTTGGTTGTCGCGGCAGCGACAGAGTTGGTTGTCGCGGCAGCGACGGCTGACTTCATGGCCATCCAACCCAGCAGCGCGCACTTCACCCGCGCCGGGTACTTCGACACACCCTCGAACGCTACCGCGTCGTCGAGCGCCTCGGCATCGTCCTCGCTCAGCGTGCTGTGCCCCTGGGACTGCATCAGCTCCAGGAACTTCTCTTGCAGGTGCAGCGCCTCGTCGACCGGCGTGCCCACCACCAGGTCACTCATCACCGAGGTCGACGCCTGGCTGATCGAGCACCCCTCGCCGACCCACCCGAGTTCCGCGATCTCGCCGTCGGTCACCCTGACCCGCAGGGTGACCTCGTCGCCGCAGGTCGGGTTGACGTGGTGAACCTCGGCGTCGAAGGGCTCGATGTCGCCGCGGTGCTGCGGGTTCTTGTAGTGGTCGAGGATGATCTGCTGGTACATCGAATCCATCGACAGGCTCATCCGAACATCTCCTGTACTCGTGCCAACCCGGCCACCAGCGCGTCGACCTCACCGAGAGTGGTGTAGATGCCGAACGAGGCGCGGGTGGTCGCGGAGATTCCGTAACGGACGCACACCGGGCGGGCGCAGTGGTGCCCGGCACGCACGGCGATGCCCTGCTCGTCCAGCAGCTGGCTCACGTCGTGGGGGTGGATGCCCTTCATCGTGAACGAGATCGTCGCGCCACGGTCGACCGGATCGCTCGGTCCGATGATGGTCAGCCCCGGGACCTTGGCGAGGGCGGTCAGGGCGTAGGCGGTCAACTCGTCCTCGTGCGCCTGGATCGCGCTCATGCCGATCGCGCTGACGTAGTCGATGGCCGCGCCGAGCCCGATCGCCTCGGCGATCATCGGGGTGCCGGCCTCGAACCGGTGCGGCGGCAGCGCGTACGTGGTGCCGGTCATGTCGACGGTCTCGATCATCTCGCCGCCGCCCATGAACGGCGGCAGCTCGGCGAGAAGCTCGTAACGGCCCCAGAGCACGCCCACGCCGGTCGGGCCGTACAGCTTGTGGCCGGTGAAGCCGACGAAGTCGACCCCGAGGGCCTGGACGTCCAGCGGCCGGTGTGGCGCGGACTGTGCCGCGTCGAGGATGGTGAGCGCTCCGACAGCCTTCGCGCGGGCGACGATCCGCGCCACCGGGTTCACCGTGCCCAGGGCGTTGGACTGGTGTACGAACGAAACCACCTTGGTGTGCTCGTCGATCCGCTCTTCGATCGCCGCCTCGACCAGCCGCCCGTCGGCATCGATGGGGATGTAGCGAAACTCGGCACCGGTCCGCTGCGCCAGCAGCTGCCAGGGCACCAGGTTCGAGTGGTGCTCCATCTCGGTGACGACGATGTTGTCGCCGGGGCCGATCCTGAATCTTTCAGCACCGATCGTCGTTGTGGCGTTCGACAGCGAGTACGCCAGCAGGTTCAGCGACTCCGAGATGTTCTTGGTGAAGATCACCTCGTCGCGGCGCGGGGCGTTGATAAATGCCGCGACCTTGTCCCGCGCTGCCTCGAAAAGCGTCGTGGCCTCGGACCCGAGCGTGTGTACCGCACGCGCGACGTTGGCATTGTGCTGCGAGTAATAGTCCTCGAGCGCATCCAGCACAGCTTGCGGCTTCTGCGAGGTGTTCGCCGAGTCGAGGTAGACCAACGGCACCCCGTGCACCTGACGGGTCAGAATCGGGAAGTCCTTGCGAATGGCTTCTACATCAAGGGTGTTGAGCACGTATGCACCGCCTCCGCTTGCTGAAACTGCTGGTTCCGCCGCCGAATTCCCTTCCGGCGACGGCCCCAGGCATGGCTAGATGGACGCCGGCTCGACGAGGGCCGGCTCGTTCACGCCGTAGCTGGCGTAGCCGTTCGTCTCGAGCTTCTCGGCCAGCGCGGCACCACCGGACTCGACGATGCGGCCGTCGAAGAACACGTGCACGAAGTCGGGCCGGATGTAGCGCAGGATCCGGGTGTAGTGGGTGATCAACAGCGTGCCGATGCCCGTCTCACGAACTCGGTTCACGCCCTCGCTGACAACTCGCAGCGCGTCCACGTCGAGGCCGGAGTCGGTCTCGTCCAGAATGGCGATCTTGGGCTTGAGCAAGGCCATCTGCAGGATCTCGTGGCGCTTCTTCTCGCCGCCGGAGAAACCCTCGTTGACGTTGCGCTCGGCGAACGCCTTGTCCATCTCGAGGTCACTCATCGCGCTGTTGACCTCTTTGACCCAGGTGCGCAGCTTCGGCGCCTCGCCGCGGACCGCGGTCGCCGCAGTGCGCAGGAAGTTCGACACCGACACGCCGGGAACCTCGACGGGGTACTGCATCGCCAGAAACAGCCCGGCGCGGGCGCGCTCGTCCACGGCCATCTCGAGGACGTTCCGGCCGTCGAGCAGCACCTCGCCGCTGGTCACGGTGTACTTCGGGTGACCAGCGATGGAGTACGCCAGCGTCGACTTGCCGGAGCCGTTGGGGCCCATGATGGCGTGCGTCTCGCCGGAGCTGACCGTGAGATTCACTCCCTTGAGGATCGGGGTGTCCTCGACGGCGACGTGCAGGTCGCGGATTTCGAGCTCGGACATGACTAGTTCTCCTCTTTCGGGGCATTCAGATCTGCATAAACGGCGCCGTCGATCACGGATGTCTCGTACACGGCAACCGGTCGCGTCGCCGGCGGCCCGGTCGGCTTGCCACTGCGCAGGTCGAACCGCGACCCGTGCAGCTCACACTCGATGGTGCAGTCGGTGACCTCGCCATCGGACAGCGGGTAGTCGGCGTGCGAGCAGACGTCCTCGATCGCGAACACCTCGTCACCGACCCTCACCACGGCGACGTCGGCCTCGTCCAGCTCGACCCGAAGGGCGGTGCCGGGTGTGAGGTCTGCCAGCGCACAGAGCCGGGTGCTCACTCCTCGCTCCCGGCCACCGCCGGCGCACCGCCGAGCCGGGCGTCGATGGTGTCCATCAGCCGGTCGTGCAGGGCGGGAACCTTGATCCGGTCGACGATGTCGGCGAAGAACCCGCGCACCACCAGCCGGCGGGCCTCGTCGGCCGGAATGCCTCGTGACTGCAGGTAGAACAGCTGCAGGTCGTCGAAGCGCCCGGTCGCGCTGGCGTGGCCGGCGCCGGCGATCTCACCGGTTTCGATCTCGAGGTTGGGTACCGAGTCGGCCCGCGCGCCGTCGGTCAGCAGCAGGTTGCGGTTCAGCTCGTAGGTGCTGGTGCCGATGGCGTCCGGACGGATGCGCACGTCGCCGATCCAGACGGTGCGCGAGGTGTCACCGTCGAGGACGGACTTGTAGACGACGTTGGAGCTGCACTGCGGCACGGCGTGGTCGACGTACAGCCGGGCCTCCTGGTGTTGGTTGTCACCGGCGAAGGACAACCCGTACAGCTCGGCCGATCCACCCGGTCCGGCGTAGGTCACCGTCGGGTTCAACCGGACGACATCCCCGCCGAGGTTGACGGCGAGGTGGGTGTAGCCGGCGTCCCGACCGACCCTCGCCGCGTGCGCGGCGACGTGCACCGCTCCGGCGTCCCAGTCCTGCACGCTGATCAACGTGAGCCGGGCGCCGTCGCCGACCAGCACCTCGACGTTCGCCGCGACGGTGACCTCACCCAGGTGGTCCATCACCACGGTGGCCGAGCTGTGAGCACGGGCGTCGATGACGAAGTAGCCGTAGTTCAGCCCGGGCTTGCCGACGGAGCGCAGCGTGATGGGCCCGGTCAGTTCGGCGTTCGCGTCGATGGTCACCAGCACCACCTGCGCGACGTTGGCCGCGACCAGCGCGCTGACCCGGTCGCCCGGCGTCAGCGCGGTGCCCACCAGCGGGTGCTCGCGGCTGACGGACGTCAGGGTCACACCCTCGGGCAGCTCGCTCTCGAAGCGGAACGTGTCCTCGGACTCGAACGGCTGGAACAGCGGCCGCAGCTTGCGCAGCGGACTGAACCGCCAGTCCTCCTCGCGGCCGGTGGGCACGCCGAAGTCGTCCGGGTTCCGCGAGGTGAAGCGCTCTGCCGGCGAGCCGGTCCCGGTGGTCGTACCCGGAGCGCCGTGGCTGTGGGCCCCGGCGTCCGGTGCCTGCAGTTCTGATTCGGCCTGCAGTTCTGATTCGGTACGTGTAGCAGTCACTTGTTAGCCGACCGCGCCTTCCATCTGAAGTTCGATGAGCCGGTTCAGCTCAAGGGCATATTCCATCGGCAGCTCACGGGCGATGGGCTCGACGAAGCCGCGCACGATCATGGCCATCGCCTCGTCCTCGGACAGGCCCCGGCTCATCAGGTAGAAGAGCTGGTCGTCGCTGACCTTGGACACCGTGGCCTCGTGGCCCATCGACACGTCGTCCTCGCGGACGTCGACGTAGGGGTAGGTGTCCGAGCGGCTGATGGTGTCGACCAGCAGCGCGTCGCACTTGACCGTGGACTTGCTGTGGTGAGCGCCGGGCTCGACCTGCACCAGGCCGCGGTAGGACGTCCGGCCACCCGCCCGGGCAACTGACTTCGAGATGATGGTCGAGGACGTGTACGGCGCGGCGTGCACCATCTTGGCGCCGGCGTCCTGGTGCTGGCCCTCGCCCGCGAACGCGATCGAGAGCACCTCACCCTTGGCGTGCTCGCCGGTCATCCAGACCGCCGGGTACTTCATGGTCACCTTCGAGCCGATGTTGCCGTCGACCCACTCCATGGTGGCGCCCTCCTGGGCGACCGCGCGCTTGGTAACCAGGTTGTACACGTTGTTCGACCAGTTCTGGATGGTGGTGTAACGGCACCGGCCACCCTTCTTGACGATGATCTCGACGACCGCCGAGTGCAGTGAGTCCGAGGAGTAGATCGGCGCGGTGCAGCCCTCGACGTAGTGCACGTAGGCGTCCTCGTCGATGATCATCAGGGTGCGCTCGAACTGCCCCATGTTCTCGGTGTTGATCCGGAAGTAGGCCTGCAGCGGGATGTCGACGTGGACGCCCTTGGGCACGTAGATGAACGAGCCACCCGACCACACGGCGGTGTTCAGCGCGGCGAACTTGTTGTCACCGGACGGGATGACGGTGCCGAAGTACTCCTTGAAGAGGTCCTCGTGCTCGCGCAGCGCGGTGTCGGTGTCCAGGAACAGGACGCCCTGCTCCTCGAGGTCTTCGCGGATCTTGTGGTAGACGACCTCGGACTCGTACTGGGCGGCGACGCCGGAGACCAGCCGCTGCTTCTCGGCCTCGGGGATGCCCAGCTTGTCGTAGGTGTTCTTGATGTCGGTCGGCAGGTCGTCCCAGGTCGCGGCCTGCTTCTCGGTCGAGCGCACGAAGTACTTGATGTTCTCGAAGTCGATTCCGGACAGGTCCGAACCCCAGTTGGGCATGGGCTTCTTGCGGAAGATCTCCAGAGCCTTCAGCCGTCGCTCCAGCATCCACTCAGGCTCGTTCTTCAGCGCCGAGATGTTGCGGACGACGTCCTCGTTCAGGCCACGACGCGCAGTCGATCCCGCTACGTCGGTGTCTGACCAACCGAATTTGTACGTCGACAGCGCATCGATCTGCTCGCCCTGCGTCTGAACGCGCTCTGCTGCTGTGGTCATTATGTGCCTCCCAGGCTGGGATAACTGCTGTTAGCGGCTTGACTTGCCGGTGGTCCGAACATCCCCGTCAGGGCTGCTCGGCTGTAACGGTGTCTTGCGGAATCTGGCTGCCGTGCGGGATATGGGTGGTGCACACGCCGTCGCCATGGGCGATGGTCGCGAGTCGTTGGACGTTCGTGCCGAGCAAGTCGGCCAGCGCCCGGGTCTCTGCCTCGCACAGCTCCGGGAACTCCGCGGCCACGTGGGCCACCGGGCAGTGGTGCTGGCAGATCTGGGTGCCGTGACCGGCCGGCGTCGCCTTCGCGGCGTAGCCCTCGTCGGTGAGGGCAGCCGCTACCAGCGAGGCCCGCTCGCGCTGACCGGCCAGGTCATCTTCGGCGGTGGGTCCGCCGGCGGTCGCTGCGGTGGTCAGCCTGGCATCGATGCGGGCGGCCAGGGTGTGGGCGCGATGGTCGGCGAAGGCGGCCACCGCACGCTCACCGCCGGTCTCGCGCAGGTAGCGCAGCGCGGTCGAGGCGAGGTCGTCATAGGCGTGGCCGAAACTCGCCCGGCCCGCGTCGGTGAGCTGGTAGGCCCGAGCCGGACGGCCACGCCCGCGCGGGTGAAGTGCGGAGACTCGGGGCTCGACGTCGACGAAGATGCCATCCACCACCAGGGCGTCCAGATGGCGGCGGATCGCGGCGGCCGATAGTTCCAAACGCTCGGCGAAGGCGGCGGCGGTCAGCGGGCCGGATTCCTGCGCGAGCCGGACGACCGCGTCCCTGGTCCGTCCCTCCGAGGCGGGTGTGGTGACAGCGCGTCCTGCGGGCGCCACAGTGGCAACCTCAGCGGACCGGGTCATTTTCACAAGACAAGTATGACGTATTTCCGCGCGGGATCACAGTTGGGGGGACGCCAGCGCGATTCCGGTCTCACCTGCGCACGCGGTAGGTTTTCTCACCGTGCTGTATCGCGCTGCTGAGCTGACCGTATCGCCCCTGCTGCGCACCTATTTTCGTCCCCATGCGACGGGGCAGCAGCACGTACCGCGCACCGGCCCGGCGATCATCGCGGCCAACCACCTGTCCGCCGCCGACGAGGTCTTCACGCCCATCACGGCCGGCCGGCAGGTGATCTACTTCGCCAAGGCCGAGTACTTCACCGGCTCCGGAGTGCGCGGCAAGGTGAGCGCCTGGGGGTTCCGCGAGTTCGGCCACGTCCCGGTCGACCGCAGCAATCCGCGCGCCGCGGCGTCGACCATCGACGTCGGGGTCGAGCTGCTCGCGGCGGGCAAGGCCCTGGGCATCTATCCCGAGGGCACCCGCTCCCCCGATGGCCGGCTGCACAAGTTCCGCACCGGAGTGGCCCGGCTGGCCCTGCGCTCGGGCGCCCCCGTCGTCCCGGTCGGCCTGGTCGGCACCCAGCACGTGCTCGCCACCGGTGATCCGCGCTGGCATCGCGAGCCCGTCGAGGTGCACTATGGCTCGGCCCTGGACTTCTCCGGCCGCCCCGAGGACGAGCGGTCCGCACGGGTGCTGCGCGAGGTCACCGAGACCATCCGCGAGGCCGTCCAGCGGCTGTCGGGCCAGGAGTACGTCGACGCGTACGGCAGCTCCGTGAAGGCCGCCGAATGACCGCGGTGTTTAGCCGATCACCCCGGCCGACCTGCGCACGGCGGGATCACAGCGCGGCTACCTAGACTCAGGGAGTGCCCGCCCCCGCCGTCGAGATCCGCGATCTCGTCAAACGCTATGCCGGACGGGCCGTCGTGGACTCCATCTCGCTCACCGTGCCCCGTGGCCAGCTGCTCGCGCTGCTGGGCACCAACGGGGCCGGCAAGACCACGACCATCGAGATCTGCGAGGGGTTCCGGCGCGCCGACAGCGGCTCGGTCCGGGTGCTCGGCCTCGATCCGGTGGCCGACGGCGCGCGGTTACGTCCCAAGGTCGGCGTGATGCTGCAGGACGGCGTCGGCGGCTACACCGGCGCCAGGGCGCTGGAGCTGCTGCAACTGTTCGGCAGCTACGCCGCCCATCCGCTGGACGCGGTCGGGCTGCTGGACCTGGTGGACCTGGCCGGTGCGGCACGGACCCCGGTCAAGCGGCTCTCCGGTGGCCAGCAGCAGCGGCTGTCACTGGCGATGGCGCTGATCTCGCGGCCGGAGCTGCTGTTCCTGGACGAGCCCACCACCGGCATGGACCCGCAGGCCCGCCACACCACCTGGGACCTCATCCGGCGGTTGCGGGCGGACGGCGTCAGCGTGGTGCTCACCACCCACTACCTGGACGAGGCCGAAGAGCTCGCCGACAACGTGATCATGCTGCACGCCGGGCGCATCGTGGCCGAGGGCAGCCCCGCTGAGCTGACCCGCACCAACGCCGTCGGCCAGGTCCGCTTCTCGGCCCGCCGCGGCCTTCCGGTCGAGCGCCTGCGCGACGCCCTGCCGGTCGGCAGCGCGGTCACCGAGGTCGCTCCCGGGCACTATCTGGTGTCGGCCGAGGTGACCCCGGAACTGCTCGCCGCGGTGACCTCGTGGTGCGCGTCCCAGCAGGTGCTCGCCGAGGGACTGACCGTGGAGCGCCGCAGCCTGGAAGACGTCTTCCTCGCCCTCACCACGGCCGAGGGAGCCCGATGACGAGCTTCGCGCCCGCGCCCGGCGCTGCTCCGACCGCCGCGATGCTGGCCGCGCAGACCCGCATGGAACTCCGGCTGCTGCTGCGCAACGGCGAGCAGGTCGGGCTGACGCTCGTCATTCCGCTGCTGCTGGAGTTCTTCTTCAACCTGCCGCTGCTGTACTCCCTGGACGCGCCGCGCCGCATCGATTTCGTCGTGCCCTCGGTGCTCGCCCTCGCGGTGATGAGCGCCTCGTTCACCGGCCTGGCAATCGGAACCGGCTTCGAGCGAAAGTACGCCGTGCTCAAGCGGCTCGGGGCGACGGCGCTCTCGCGGCCGGTGCTGCTGCTGGGCAAGACCTGTGCCGTCCTGCTGCTGCAGGTCCTGCAGGCCGTCCTGATCTGCCTGTTCGGGCTGGTGCTGGGCTGGCATCCCACCGGCGATCCGGTGTGGGCGGTGCTGCTGATCGTGCTGGGAACCTTCACGTTTGGCGGCTTGGGACTGCTGCTCGCGGGCACGGTCCGCGCCGAGATCACCCTCGCGGCGGCCAACCTGGTCTGGCTGGTGCTGCTTTTCGCCGGTGGCATCGCCATCCCGCTGAGCAGGTATCCCAGCGCGGCGGCGGACGTGCTGCGGTTCCTACCCTCGGCCGCGCTGTCCGACGGGCTTCACGAGGTTCTGGAACACGGCCAGGGCCTGCCGGTCCGGGCGGTGCTCACCCTGCTGGTCTGGGCAGCTCTGGCACTGCCTGCCGCCGCTCGCTGGTTTCGATGGGAATGACGATGCTGGAGTGGATTCGCAGGCCTGTCGTGCTGACCCGAGTCGCGCTCGCCGCGGTGCTGGCGAACATCGTCATCGTGGTGACCGGCGGCGCGGTGCGGCTCACCGGCTCGGGGCTCGGCTGCCCGACCTGGCCGTCATGCACCAAGGGCTCGCTGACCCCCACCAGGGAGTACGCGATCCACGGCATCATCGAGTTCACCAACCGGCAGCTCACGTTCGTGCTGAGCGCGGTCGTGCTCGCGACCGTGGCCCTCGCGCTGCTGCAGCGCCGACAGCGGGGTCTGGCCGTGCTGCTCGCGGCCACTATCCCGGCGCAGGCGGTGCTGGGCGGCATCACCGTGCTCACCAAGCTCAACCCCTGGCTGGTCGCAGCTCACTTTCTGCTGTCCATGGCGATCATTGCGGTCGCCTTCGCGTTGTGGTGGCGGCTACAACACGAGCCGGCTCCCCGGTTACGGCACGAGCCGGTCCCTCGCGCCGCCGACCGGCCCGGGTGGGCCGGCAGCCTGCGCGGGGCGGCACTGGTGCTCGTCCTGCTGACGGCGGCCGTGCTCGCCATCGGCGCGGTGGTCACCGGCAGCGGACCGCACGCCGGTGACAAGGGCGCGACCCGGCGCATCGACCTCGCCCCGTCCTCGGTAGCCCAGCTGCACGCCGACGTGGTGATGCTGCTGATCGGCGTCACCATCGGATTCGCGGTCCTCGCCCGGGCGGCCGGCGCGTCGGAGCGGCTTCAGCGCGCCGCCCGGATCCTGCTCGGTGTCGAACTGGCGCAGGGCGTCATCGGCTTCGTCCAGTACTTCACGCATGTTCCGGCCCTGCTCGTCGACATCCACATGCTCGGCGCCTGCCTGGTGTGGGTCAGCGCCCTGTGGGTGTTCGCCGCGACCGGCTCGGTTGTCACCGGATCGGTTGCCACCGGCTCAGTTGCTGGAACGCCGGCGCACTGGCACGAGGCGGTCGACGGGGGCGCCACCCCCGGTCGGTGGGACCGCTCCGGTTCGACGGCTGCAACACCTTCACTCACCCGGCAGCACGGTCGGCGCTAGCGCGTCAGCCCTTCGCGTCAGCCTTCACCACGGGCGTCGGCGTACCCGCCGCGGATGGCGGAGCCGAGGTGGCCGGCGTAGTGGCCGACACCGAGGGCGAGGTGCTGGTCGTGACCGGCGTACTGGTGCTTGCCACGCCCGAGGGGCTGGTGCTGGGTGACGTGCTGGCGGCAGGCGCGGTGGCGGTCGCCGTGACTGTGCGGGTCGCCGTGGATGCGCTCGGCACCGGAGCCGGCGCGGACGACGATGGCGGCCGCGACGTCGGCGCGGCGCTGGACGGGGCGGCACTGGACGGGGCGGCACTGGACGGGGCGGCGCTGGACCGGGAGGCGCTGGACGGCGCGGCACTGGAGGGCGCGGTCGCGCTGCTCGCGGAAAAGGTCTGGACCGACGCCTCCGACGGGACGGCGCTGGAACTGCGCACGATCGGCTGCGGGCTGCGCGTCGGACTGGGCGCCACCGGTGACTCGACCGCGGTCGGGGCAGTCACCGTAGCCGGTGGCGGTGCCGGGCTGGAATGCCGCGACAGCAGAACACCCTCGAGCCCCACGGCCGCGGCGAGCAGCACGCTTGCCGCGGCCAGCAGCCCTCTCAGCCGCCGGTGCGTGCCCGACTCCGGGGCAGGCTCGGGTGCCCACCCGGTGGCCCATTCGGCGGACGATCCGGTGGCCGGCATCTGGTGAGCTACCGGTGTTGCGCTGCCGGCCGGCACGATGCCCTGGGCGAACGCGGGCTGCCCGGAGCCCACCGGCGCGTCGAACAGAGCCGCGTCAGCGATCGCCGCTGCCGAGCCCAGACCTCCGACCGAGGCGGTTCCGGAGTGGTCCACCGCGGCGACCTCGGCGGTCGGTGCGAAGTCAGCGCCGGCAAGCGGCAGCGAGGCGAAGCGTCCGGCGCGCAGTGTCCGGCCCACGTCGGCGGCGCTCGGGCGCAGCTCCGGCTCCATCGCGGTCATCGCCTGCAGCAGGCCGGGCCACGGCGCGGGGAAGTGCTCGGGTATCTCGGGCGAACGCTCGAGCCGGGCGGTCACGGCGTCCAGCACGCTGCCCCGGTAGGCCCGGACGCCGGTCAGCGCCTCCAGCAGAACCAGGCCGAGCGCGTAGACGTCGGCAGGGGGTCCCACATCGGCGCCGCGCGCCTGCTCCGGCGCCAGGTAGGTCGCGGTACCGACCATGAAGTCCACGCTGGTGAGCCGCTCGCTGCCCAGCAACCGGACGATGCCGAAGTCCGACAGCCGCGCCCGGACGGCGGCGTCACCGGACACCCCGTCCACACCGAGCAGGATGTTCGCAGGTTTGATATCGCGGTGCACCATGTTCTGCGAGTGCACGTAGCCGAGGGCGTCCGCCAGTTGCCCGGCGATCTCGGCGGCCTCGTCCGGCGGCAGCGGCGCCTCCGCGATGCGGGCGGCGAGGCTGGGACCGTGCACCAGTTCCATCACCAGAAAGGCCGGCTCGCCGCCCTCGCCGATCGATCCGTCGAAGAGCGTGATGAGGTTCGGATGGCTCAGGCGGGCCAGTGCCTGCAGCTCGACGCTCTGGCGCTGCGGGCCGCCCGCGCTGTTGTCGGGGTCGACATGGTGGCGGAACACCTTGACCGCGACGTCACGGGCCAGGAGCTCGTCGGTGGCCCGGAACACCTCCGCCATTCCACCGGCGCCGATGCGCTCGTGAATGCGGTAGCGCCCACCCAGCAGCCATCCCGCCGGGCGCGTCTCGGCCGGTTCGGGCGGGTCCGGTGGACCAACGGCGGAAATCGCCTCGGTGCGCGGCCCGGGGTCAGCCTCGTCAGAGGTGATGTCGGAAATGACTCCCCCAGCTGTCGAACGGGTGCAGTGCGTTCAGCACACCTATCGACAACATTAACCGGGATCGAAGGATTTCCGGACACCATCGGGCCGCGATTCGGGTTCGGCCGCCACCGGATCAGAGCAGGCGGCTCAGCGAGTAGATGACCAGGCCCACCAGCGAGCCCACCACGGTGCCATTGATGCGGATGAACTGCAGATCCCGACCCACCTGCAGCTCCAGCCGCTTCGACGTGGACTCGGCGTCCCAGCGCGAGACTGTGTGGGTAATCACGCCGGTCAGCTCCCCGGCGTAGTGCGTGAGCACGTGCCGCATCACACCCAACAACCACCGGTCGCACTTGGCCTGCAGGTCCGCGTCCGTGCTCAGGGCCGATCCGGTCTGGCGGATGACAGACACGCCAACCCGGCGCAGCTCCGAGTCCGGGTCCACGGCTGCCTCGAGCACGGCCCGCTTCAGCGGCGTCCACAGTGACATCAGGGCGTTGCGTACCGCCGGGTGGTCCAGCAGCTCGGACTTCCACTGTTCCAGCCGGTCCGAGGCATGCGGATCGGTACGCAGCGCCTCGGCGTAGTCGCGCAGCCGCTGGTCGAACTGTTTGCGCAACGCATGGTCGGGATCGCCCGCCACATCGGCCAGGAAGTTCTGGACGCTGGCGAAGAGCCGGTTGAAGACCTTGCCGTCCACCCAGCTCGGCACCCATTCGGGTGATTCCTCGGCCACTCGCTGCCGGAACAGGTCGCGGTTGTCCTCCAGGAATCGCATCAGCGACTTCAGGCCCTCACTCAGCAGGACCTGGTGCTGGTCCCCTTCCACTGCGAGGTCGAGCACCTTCGCGACCACCGGCGCGGCGGGCAGCCGGCGCAACTGGGCGTCGGCGAAGCGTCCGATCGATTCCCTGATGTCGTCGTCGGCGAGGACGGTGTTCGCCCCGGCCACGGCGACCCCGAACTCAGCGGCCAGCTGCTCGGGCCGATCCGGCGCGCAGAGCCACTCCCCGATCCGGCGCGGGATCTCCGCCGCCTGCAGCCGCGGCCCGACCACCTCGGGCGTCAGGAAGTTCTGCTGGACGAAGTCACCCAGGCTCTCGCCGATCTGGTCCTTCTTGCGCGGGATGATCGCAGTGTGCGGGATCGGCACGCCCAGCGGATGGCGGAACAGCGCGGTCACCGCGAACCAGTCCGCCAGGCCACCCACCATGGCAGCCTCGCTGGCCGCCTGGACGAACGGCCACGCGCCGTGGTCATCGCCTATCACCTTGCAGAGCACGAACACGACCGCCGCCAGCACCAGGGCGCCGGTGGCGACGAGCTTCATCCGGGTCAGCGCCGACCCGCGGGCCGCGTCGCCGGCTGCAGACGGGATCAGCAGCGCCGAGGACTGATCGGCCATCTCAGGTCGTCCCCGGGAATGTGGTGAGAGGTCGGGTCACCCGGCTGATCGTACGGGCGCGCGGCCGGACGCCGGTGCCTGCTGGCCATCGGTCAGCGCAGGAACGTGTCCACCGCGACGGCCACGAACACGAAGGCCAGGTAGCTGTTGGAGAAGTGGAACAGCCGCATCGGCTTTCCGGCCTCGCCGCGCTTGGTGGCCGCGTTGAGCCGGTACGCCTCGATGAGCAGTCCCGCACCGGCCAGCAGCGCGAGCACGCCGTACACCCAGCCGGTGGCAAGCGGCCACAACACCAGCGAGGTGAGCACGGTCAGCCAGGAATACCCCAGGATCTGCCGGCTGACCTGAGCCGGCGTGGCCACTACGGGCAGCATCGGCACTCCGGCGCGCGCGTAATCCTCGCGATACCGGATCGCCAGCGCCCAGAAGTGCGGCGGCGTCCAGAAGAAGACGAGACCGAACAGGACGACCGCTGCCCACGACAGCGAGTCCGTCACGGCCGCCCAGCCGATCAGGACCGGCATGCACCCCGCTGCCCCGCCCCACACGATGTTCTGCGGGGTGCGGCGCTTCAGCAGCACCGTGTAGACGATGACGTAGAAGCCGATCGCGAGGGCGGTGAGGCCGGCCGCCAGCCAGTTGGCGGTGAAGCCCATCAAGCCGACCGCGAACACGCCGAGCAGCACTCCGAAGATCAGTGCCCCGGTGGGTGAGACGTCATGGGTCGCCAGCGGGCGGTGCCCGGTCCGCCGCATCAGGGCGTCGATGTCGCGGTCCACGAAGCAGTTCAGGGCATTGGCGCTGCCGGCCGCGAGGGTGCCGCCGACCATTGTCACCAGCACCGTCCACCAGTCGGGCAGTCCGTGCGCCGCCAGCACCATGGCCGGCAGCGTGGTGACCAAGAGCAGTTCGATGATGCGTGGCTTCGTCAGCGCGACATACCCGCGGACGACGGTCATCGGAGTTCGGGGAGCGACTGCCGGGTCACCGACCTGGGTCGCGGCCACCGGCGTCTGCGTCACCAGATCAGCGTAACGCCCGCCCAACCCACCCGGCGCACGCGCTCAGCGCCGCACCAGCAGCGGCTCCGGCTCGCCGCCTGATCGGGATCCGCTGCTGCCAAGACGGAAAATCGGCTCCGACATCTGCCGGCTCGTGCGAGCAATCCGCCGTCCAGCGCGAGTAATCCCGAGTAATAAGGCCGTATTAGCGCCGATAAAGGTGCGACCGTGCCTGCCGGGCAACCTGCGGCTCATACCGCGAGCGGCGGAAACACCAGCGCCCACCCGCCCACAACCTGTCGGAGAATGCGATTAGGCTGAAAATTGTCCCAGCTGGACCGTTGCTGGACCGTTCATAGAGCAGGAGAAGCACGTGACGAAGACCGCAACAGGCGTCGTTCAAACCTACCCCGAGTGGTGGACCGAACTGGATTCCAAGGCGGTGGACACTGCCAGGCTGCTGGCGGCGGATGCTGTGCAGAAGGTCGGCAACGGCCACCCCGGCACCGCGATGAGTCTCGCCCCGCTGGCGTACCTGCTCTTCCAGAAGATCATGCGGAACGACCCGACGGACCCGAACTGGGTGGCGCGCGACCGCTTCGTGCTCTCCAACGGCCACGCCTCCCTGGCGCTCTACACCCAGCTCTACCTCAGCGGCTACGGTCTCGAGCTCGAGGATCTCAGGACGTTACGAACCTGGGGATCGCTGACGCCCGGTCATCCCGAGCACGGTCACACCTCCGGCGTTGAGGTCACCACCGGCCCGCTCGGCCAGGGTGTCGGCAACGCAGTCGGTTTCGCGATGGCGGCCCGTCGCGAGCGGGGGCTGCTGGACCCGGACACCGCTGCGGGTGAGTCGCCCTTCGACCACCACATCTACGTCATCGCCGGCGACGGCTGCCTCGAAGAGGGCGTCTCGGCAGAGGCCTCGTCGCTGGCGGGGCACCAGCAACTCGGCAACCTCACCCTGCTATGGGATGACAACCACATCTCCATCGAGGACGACACGAACGTCGCCTTCTCCGAGGACGTGCTGAAGCGCTACGAGGCCTACGGCTGGCATGTCCAGTACGTCGACTCCGGCGAGGACGTCGCCGCCCTGGAAGCAGCTCTCGCGGCCGCTCGGGCCGAGACGAACCGGCCGTCGTTCATCGCCGTTCGCACCATCATCGGCTGGCCGGCCCCTACCAAGCAGAACACCGGCAAGGCGCACGGCTCGGCGTTGGGCGAGGACGAGATCCGCAAGACCAAGGAGATCCTCGGCTTCGACCCGAACCTCACCTTCGCGGTCGCGCCCGAGGTCGTCGAGCACACCCGCAAGGCCGTCGAGCGGGGCCGAAAGGCGCGCGCCGACTGGCAGCCGTCCTTCGATGCCTGGGCCGCGGACAACCCTGAGCGCAAGGCCCTGTTCGACCGGATGATCACCCGCAGTCTGCCCGCCGGCTGGACCGATGCCCTGCCGGAGTTCCCCACCGAGAAGGACGGCAAGGCCAACTCGATGGCCACCCGGGCCGCCTCGGGCAAGGTGCTCAACTCCCTCGCCGGCGTGCTCCCCGAGTTGTGGGGCGGCTCCGCCGACCTGGCCGAGAGCAACAACACCACGATGGAAGGCGAGCCGAGCTTCATCCCGGCCGACCGCCAGACCAAGACCTGGGAGGGCGGCCCGTACGGCCGGACACTGCACTTCGGCATCCGCGAGCACGCCATGGGCTCGATCATGAACGGCATCGCCCTGCACGGCGGGACGCGCGTGTACGGCGGCACCTTCCTCGTGTTCAGCGACTACATGCGGCCGCCGGTCCGGCTCGCCGCCCTGATGCAACTGCCGACCATCTACGTCTGGACGCACGACTCCATCGGCCTCGGTGAGGACGGCCCGACCCACCAGCCGATCGAGCACCTGGCGTCATTGCGGGCCATCCCTGGTCTGGACGTCGTGCGGCCCGCGGACGCGAACGAGACGGCGGTGGCCTGGCGGACGGTGCTCGAGCACAACGACCGGCCCGCCGCCCTGGCCCTCTCGCGCCAAGGCTTGCCGGTACTCGAGGCAAGCAAGGTGACCAACGCCAGCAAGGGCGGTTACGTCCTCGAGGACGCCTCGACCGGCCTGCCCAAGGTCATCCTGATTGCGACCGGCTCCGAGGTCGGGCTCGCGCTCACCGCTCGCGAGCGGCTGGAAGCCGAGGGCACCCCCACCCGGGTCGTGTCGATGCCGTGCAAGGAGTGGTTCTACGCACAGGACCGCTCGTACCAGACCCAGGTACTGCCGTCGGTGGTCCGGGCCCGGGTCAGTGTCGAGGCCGGCGTATCAATGGGTTGGCGCGAGGTCGTGGGCGAGGCCGGCGAGATCGTGGCCCTCGACCACTTCGGGTCCAGCGCCGCGGCCAGCGTGCTGTTCGAGCAGTTCGGCTTCACCCCCGACACCGTCGTGGCGGCGGCGCACGCCAGCCTGGAGCGGGTCGGCGAGATCACCGGCACCACGACCGGCAGCTAGTAGTGATCAATCAGACCTCCGCAGCCCTTGGAAGGGAATTCTCATGAGCGACGCACTCGCCGATCTGTCGGCCCAAGGCGTATCCATCTGGCTCGACGACATCAGCCGTGAACGGCTCGTCAGCGGCAACCTGCAGCAGTTGGTCGACACCAAGCACGTCGTCGGGGTGACCAGCAACCCCTCGATCTTCCAGAAGGCGATGGAGGGAGCCGCGGACGGTGACTCCGCCTACGCCCAGCAGGTGCACGACCTCGCCGTCCGGGGCGTCTCACTGGAAGAGGCCGTGCGGCTGCTGACCTCCTACGACATTCGCTGGGCCTGTGACGTGCTCCGGCCGGTCTATGACGCCACCGACGGCCAAGACGGCCGGGTGTCGATCGAGGTCGACCCGCGGATTGCTCACGACAGTGACAAGACGACCGCCGAAGCCACCGCGCTGTGGTGGCTCGTCGACCGCCCGAACGTGATGATCAAGATCCCGGCGGCCGAGGCCGGGCTGCCGTCCATCGCCGCCGCGACCGCGGCCGGTATCAGCGTCAACGTCACGCTAATCTTCTCCATCGAGCGCTACCGCAAGGTGATGCAGGCCTACCTGAGCGGTCTGAAGCAGGCTCGCGAGGCCGGTATCGACCTGTCCAGCATCCGCTCGGTGGCGTCCTTCTTCGTCTCCCGGGTCGACACCGAGATCGACAAGCGGCTGGACAAGATCGGCACCGACGAGGCCAAGGCCGTCCGCGGTAAGGCCGCGATCGCCAACGCCCGGCTGGCCTACCAGGCCTTCCAGGAGGTCTTCGCCGGCCCAGAGTGGGACGAGCTCAAGTCGGCCGGCGCACATGTGCAGCGCCCGCTGTGGGCTTCGACCGGCGTCAAGGACCCGACCTATGACGACACCATGTACGTCACCCAGCTGGTCGCCAAGGACACCGTGAACACCATGCCGGAGGCGACCCTGAACGCGGTGGCGGACCACGGCGTCATCAGCGGTCCGACCGCGGACTCGGGTTACGACGACGCGCGCAAGGTCGTCAGCGACCTCTCGTCGCTGGGCATCGAGCTGCAGGAAGTCACCGAGCTGCTGGAGTCCGAGGGCGTCGACAAGTTCATGGACTCCTGGGCCAGCCTGCTCGAAGGCGTCCAGAAGCAGCTGACCGCCGGTGCCGAGAAGGCCGACAACGGCGATCCCGGCGAGGCCGGCAACGCCGACAAGTCCGGTGCAGCCGGCGCATGAGCGTGCCCTCGGAAGCCGGTGGCGTGCGGCTCGAACTGATCTGCGGTGATGAGGCCGCCTACTCCAGCACGCTCGACCAGCTGGTGTCGGACCACGTGGCCAGCAGGATGACGTCCCAGGACCCGACTCTGTGGGGCCCGGACGCCGAGTCCGAGGCGGGCAAGCGGCTGTCCTGGGTGTCCCTGGGTGAATCCTCACGCCCGCTGGTCGATGAAATCACCGCGCTGCGCGACGAACTCCTCGCCGAGAACGTCGACCACATCGTGCTCGCCGGCATGGGCGGCAGCTCCCTGGCTCCTGAGGTCATCTGCGCCACCGCCGGCGTCGAGCTCGTGACCCTGGACACCACCGACCCGGGCCAGGTCGCGGCCGCGCTCGCCGACAGCCTCGACCGCACGCTGCTGGTGGTGTCGAGCAAGTCCGGCGGCACGGTGGAGACCGACTCGCACCGCCGCGCGTACGAGAAGGCGTTCACCGACCAGGGCATCGACCCCACCCAGCGGATCGTCGTCGTGACCGACCCCGGCTCGCCGCTACAGCAGACTGCTGAGGACGCCGGCTACCGCAAGGTCTTCCTGGCCGACCCGGACGTGGGTGGCCGGTACAGCGCGCTCACCGCCTTCGGCCTCGTGCCGACCGGCCTGGCCGGCGCTGACATCGGCCAGTTGCTGGACGAGGCGGTCGCGGTGTCGTCCGCGCTGGCCGCCGACGACGAGCACAACCCGGGGCTCCGGCTCGGGGCGCTGCTGGGCGTCGCGCACAACGGCGGCGCTGGTGCTTCCGGTTCAGACGGTGCTGGCTCCGACGGTGCTGGCTCCGACAAAGTCGTATTCGCCGATGTGGGCTCGGGCATCACCGGTTTCGGTGACTGGGCCGAGCAGCTCATCGCCGAGTCGACCGGCAAGCTGGGTCTCGGCCTGCTGCCCGTTGTCGTCGAGAACTCCCGCGCGCCGGGCTTCGCCGACGCCAAGAAGGACGCCATCCCGGTGTACCTGGGTGGCGTCGAGGGCTCTCCGGAGCCCACTTCCGGGTGGGCCGCCGGGGTTTCGGGCCCGCTGGGCGCGCAGCTGCTGCTGTGGGAGTACGCCACCGCTGTCGCGGGCCGCATCATCGGCATCAACCCGTTCGACCAGCCCAACGTCGAAGAGGCCAAGAAGCAGGCCCGGGCGCTGCTGGACGCGCCGGACCAGGGCAGCACCGAAGAGCCGCAGCTGACCGATGGCGCCGTCCAGGTCTTCGGCATGGGCTTCGACCTCTCGTCGGCGAGCACCCTGGCCGAGGCTGTGCAGGCCTTCTTCGCGACGGCGCCGGAACTCGGGTACGTCTCGGTGCAGGCCTATCTCGACCGGCACGCCGACCGTTCCGCCGCCGACCTGCGCAGCGCGGTGGCCTTGCGTACCGGCCTGCAGACCACCTTCGGGTGGGGGCCGCGATTCCTGCACTCCACGGGGCAGTACCACAAGGGTGGCCACCCCAACGGTGTCTTCCTCCAGATCACCGGCGCCGTGGCACGCGACCTGGCCGTGCCCGACCGCCCGTACACCTTCGCTTCGCTGCAACATGCCCAGGCCGCTGGTGACGCCACGGTGCTGGCCGACAAGGGACGTCCGGTGCTGCACCTGCACCTGACCGACCGTGCCGCGGGCATCGGGCAGCTCCTGGAAACCCTGTAAGGAGAAACCGTGAGTGTCACAGAAGAAGACCAATCACCCGCGATCAGCGCGGGTGACGGGCCGCAAATGCCCGCCGGGTTGCGCTCCAACCCGCTGCGAGATCCCGGCGATCGGCGCCTGCCGCGGGTGCCGGAGCCCTGCGCGCTGGTGGTCTTCGGCGTGACCGGGGACCTGGCCCGCAAGAAGCTGCTGCCGGCGATCTATGACCTGGCCAACCGCGGCCTGCTGCCGGCCGACTTCGTGCTGCTCGGCTTCGCCCGGCGTGACTGGGAGGACGGTGACTTCGAGACCCTGGCGAAGAACGCAGCCAAGCAGCACGCGCGGACCGACTGGAACGAAGAGGTCTGGTCCCGGCTGTCCGGTGACATCAAGTTCGTCGCCGGGTCCTTCGACGACGACGATGCCTTCGACACCCTGGCGACGACGCTGGACGACCTGCGCCAGAGCCATGGCATCAAGGGCAACGCTGCCTTCTACCTCTCGATCCCGCCGAGCCTGTTCCCGACGGTGCTCAAGCAGATGGAGCGGACGAAGATGGCCGACAACGCCGCGTCCGGGGGCTGGCGCAGGGTGGTCGTCGAGAAACCGTTCGGGCACGACCTGGCCAGCGCCAAGGAGCTGAACTCCCTCGTCGACGACGTCTTCACCGCCGACGACGTGTTCCGCATCGATCACTACCTCGGCAAAGAGACCGTCCAGAACCTGATGGCGCTCCGCTTCGCCAACCAGCTGTTCGAGCCGGTGTGGAACGCCAACTACGTCGACTCGGTTCAGATCACCATGGCCGAGGACGTCGGGATCGAGGGGCGGGCCGCGTTCTACGACGAGACCGGTGCTGCCCGCGACGTGCTGCAGAACCACCTGCTGCAGCTGCTGGCGCTCACCGCCATGGAAGAGCCGGTCGAGTTCACCGCCGAGGCCATCCGCACCGAGAAGATCAAGGTCTTACGGGCGATCCGGCTACCGAGCGACTTCGGTGCCTACGCGGTGCGCGGCCAGTACGAGCAGGGCTGGCTGGCCGGCGAGCGCGTGCTTGCCTACCGCAACGAGAAGGGCGTCCCGGCCGACTCGCGGACCGAGAGTTACGCGGCTGTCCGGCTCGGGATCGACACCCGGCGCTGGGCCGGCGTGCCGTTCTACGTCCGAACCGGCAAGCGGCTCCCCCGCCGGGTCACCGAGATCGCGGTGCTGTTCAAGAAGGCGCCGCACCTGCCGTTCAGCCACACCGACACCGAAGAGCTCGGCCACAACCAGCTCGTGATCCGGGTTCAGCCCGACGAGGGCGTCACGCTCAAGTTCGGCTCGAAGGTGCCGGGCTCGATGATGGAGGTCCGTGACGTGTCGATGGACTTCCTGTACGGCGAGGCGTTCACCGAGTCCAGCCCCGAGGCCTACGAGCGCCTGATCCTCGACGTCATGCTCGGCGACGCGACGCTCTTCCCGCGCAACGAAGAGGTCGAGTCCTCCTGGCGGGTGATCGACCCGCTCGAGAAGTTCTGGGCGGGGCAGGAACCAGCACCATACCGGGCCGGCGAGTGGGGACCGAAGGCGGCGGACGAGATGCTGGCCCGTGACGGCCGCGCGTGGCGGCGGCCGTGACGGCCCGAACGAGCCCCGTCCGATCGAGCGGCATCGAATTCAGCGGCATCGGATTCAGAAAGGAAGAGGTGCTGTGACCACCCTCTGGGATACGACAGGCACTGCCGTGGTCAAGGCGCTGGCGGCCGAACGGCGATCCGGCGGCGCGGTGACCAGCGGTCTCGCGCTGACGCTGGTCGTGGTGCTCGAAGAGAAGGACACCGCCGTGGTCGAGGCGGCCGTCGCGACGGCCGCGGCTCGGCACCCGATGCGCGTGATCATGGTGCTCCGGCACAACATCGAAGCCCCGGTGCCCCGGCTGGATGCCGAGGTGTCCATCGGCGGTCGGCACGGTCCCGGCGAGTCCGTGGTACTGCGGATGTTCGGCCGGCTCGCCCTGCACGCCGAGTCGGTCACCCTGCCGCTGCTGGCGCCGGACGCGCCGGTCGTTGCGTGGTGGTACTCCGAGACTCCCGAGGTCATCGCCTACGACCCGCTCGGGGTGTTCGCCGACCGCCGGATCACCAATGTCATCCGTGACGCCAACCCGGCCGCCTCGCTGCAGCAGCGGGCCGTCGACTACGCGCCAGGCGACACCGACCTCACCTGGACCGTCATCACCCCGTGGCGTGCGGCGCTCGCGGCGGCGTTCGACACCGGTTCGGCGCCTGCGACCTCGGTCATCGTCTCCGGAAACCCGCTGGACCCCTCAGCCCAACTGCTCGCCGGTTGGCTGTCGTCCCGGCTCGGCATCTACGTTCCGGTGGAGCGCGCGCAGGGCAAGTACATCTCGTCGGTGTCGCTGGACTTCGCCGACGGGCGCAAGGTGAAGATGACGAACGAGGGCTACAAGCTGCTGATGCGCCGGCCGGGCCAGGTGGACACCATCCAGCCCTTCCCACAGCGCACCACCGGCGACATGCTGGCCGAGGAGCTTCGGCGCCTCGACGCCGACGGCCCGTACGGCGAGGCGCTCGGCGCGGTATCCGGCCTGACCGGCTTGAACGAGCGGCCGGCCGTCCGGACGCATATCTGGCACGATCCCGCACTCGCCGCGCGAGAGGGCTGAGCCGGTGGCGGAGCAGCCCGAACTGATCATCGAGCCGACTGCGGATCAGCTGGCCGACGAGGTGGCTCAACGGCTGCTCTCCACGCTGGCAACAGCCCAGCAGCAACACGGCCGCGCTGTGCTGGCCCTGACGGCCGGCTCCATCATGGAGAAGACCTGGGCTGCCCTCGCTGCCTCGGCTGCGAAGGAGAACGTCGACTGGTCGGCAGTCGATGTCTTCTGGGCTGACGAGCGCTATGTGGCCTCGGACTCCCCGGACCGCAACGACGGCCCGGCTCGCGAAATCCTCTTTTCCCAGGCCCCGTTCAGCCTGGCGCGGCTGTACCCGATGCCCGCGACGGACAGCAGCTACGCCGACCTGGACGCGGCCGCCGCCGGCTATGCCCAGCAGCTTGCCGGCGCCCGGCGCCCGGACGACTCCGGTGAGATCCCGAACTTCGATGTCGTCCTGCTCGGGGTCGGGCCGGACGGGCACTGCGCGTCGCTCTTTCCCGACCATCCTGGGGTGCGCGATGACTCCAGCACCGTCATCGCGGTGTGTGATTCACCCAAGCCGCCGCCCAACCGGATCTCGCTGAGCTTGCGGGGGCTGGCCGCGGCGAACGAGATCTGGTTCGTCGCGTCGGGTACCGGCAAGGCCGAGGCGGTCGCGCGGGCCCTCGGCGGCAACGACCCGGTGCAGGTGCCCTCGTCCGCGCCGCGCGGGCGCGTCCGGACGTTGTGGCTGGTGGATCAGGACGCCGCCGCCAAGCTGCCGGCTGATGACGACGGCGGCTCTACTACCTGACGCGTTGCGCCGGGGCGATGCTCCCCGGGTTCAGCTCGACAGTTGCGCAGCTGAACGGCTGGACCACCCGGTCCGGCTTTGCTGTGACAGAACGGCGAACCGGCAAGGGCCGGACCGATCAAGTCATCCGGCCCTTGCCGGTTCGAGCTGCCCCTGTCGTGCGTTCCCTGCGGGCCGGTCAGCGTTCGCCGCGGCGTGCGCGCAGACGGGCCAGCGCCTCTTCGAGGAGGGCATCGCCGTCCGCGTCGGAACGGCGCTCTTTGACGTAGGCCAAGTGGGTCTTGTACGGCTCATTGCGCGGCGCCGCCGGCGGGGTAGCCGACTCGCGGCCGGCCGGGAAGCCGCAGCGCGGGCAATCCCAGGTGTCGGGCACCAGGGCGTCCACCGCGAAGGCGGGGACGGTTTCGTGGCCATTGGAGCAGAAGAACGAGATCCACTGCCGGGGTGCGGACTCACCGCGCTCCCGCTCACCCATCGGCCCCGCGCCGACTCTGCTACCGCGGATCGCGCTGCCACCTGCCACGTTCGACTCCTCTTACTCAGCGCTGGTATCTGGGCCGCTGTGTTTCGGCCGCTTGTATCTGCAGTTGTGTCGACCGTCTGCAATTGTGTCACCGTCTGCAATTGTGCGACCAGGCCGCTGCGTCGCTATGGACGGCCCGGCGGCGCAATCAGCTTGCCTTGTAGAGCAATCCGAGGCCGATGATGCAGATGGCCCACACGATGCCCGACACGATGGTGAGCCGGTCGAGATTGCGCTCGACCACAGAGGAGCCGGACAGGCTGGAGTACAGAGAGCCACCGAACATCGAGGACAGGCCGCCGCCCTTGCCGCGGTGCAGCAGAACCAGAACAACCAGCAGCAGGCTCGCAACGATCAGAACGATCGACAACGTGATGATCATGTGTTTCCAGGGCCTCGCTTGTGTCTGGACGATGTGGTGGCTCAGCGTGGAGGTGCCTGGAAGAGAATACCTGCTCGGCGGGATGACCGGCCTGCGCACACCCGCATTGGTCAAGATCAACCGGTGAGTGGCCCGCCCGCCGCGGCGATACAGATCCCGGCGAACTCGGCGCCGTCCAGGCTCGCTCCGCCGACCAGCGCGCCGTCGACATCGGCCTGGGCCATGATCTCGGCTGCGTTCGTCGACTTGACCGACCCGCCGTACAAGACGCGGATTCCGTCGGCCAGCTCGGGGTTGTACAGCTCGGCGAGCCGGGCCCGGATAGCGCGGCACACCTCTTGAGCATCGGCCGGGGTCGCCACCTTGCCCGTGCCGATGGCCCATACCGGCTCGTACGCGACGACGAGGGAAGCGGCCTGCGCCTCGCCCACGCCCAGCAGCCCGGCGCACAGCTGGTCGGTGCAGTGCCCGACATGATCGCCGGCCTCCCGGACCTGCAGCGGCTCCCCCACGCACAGGATCGGGGTGAGCGAGTGCGCGTACGCCGCCTTGACCTTGGCGTTGACGACCTGATCGTCCTCGTGGTGGTATTCGCGCCGCTCGGAGTGACCGACCACGGCGAAGGTGCACCCCAGCTTGGCCAGCATGGCACCGGAGATGTCGCCGGTGTACGCCCCCGACGGGTACGGCGACAGATCCTGGGCGCCGTACCGCAACTGCAGTTTGTCACCGTCCACCAGCGTCTGCACCGAGCGGATATCGGTGAACGGCGGCAGCAGCACCACGTCGACCGCCTCGAAGTGCGGTGGCTTCAGGCTGAACGCGATCTTCTGGACCAGTGCGATGGCCTCGAGGTGGTTGAGGTTCATCTTCCAGTTGCCGGCTATCAGCGGCTTCCGGGACGGGGACGCTCCCGCGCGAGCCATTCAGCTCTCCTCGAGGACGGCGAGTCCCGGCAGGGTCTTGCCCTCGAGGTACTCCAACGACGCGCCGCCACCGGTGGAGATGTGGCCGAACCGTTCCTCGTCGATGCCTAGCGCGCGCACCGCGGCGGCCGAGTCGCCACCGCCGACCACGGTCAGGCCGCTTGCCGAGGTGACCGCCTCGGCGACGCCCCAGGTTCCTGCCGCGAACGGCCGCACCTCGAAGACGCCCATCGGGCCGTTCCAGAAGACGGTGCTCGCCCCGGCAAGAACCTCGGAGAACAGGCTCACCGAGTCCGGGCCGATGTCCAGGCCCTTCTGCCCGGCGGGGATGGCCTCGGCCGCGACCACCTCGGTCGCTGCGTCGTCGGAGATGTCGGCCGAGACGACGATGTCGGTGGGCAGCACGATCTTGGTCCCGGCGGTGGTCAGCAGCCGGCGGCAGGTTTCGACCTGGTCATCCTCGAGCAGCGATTCGCCGACCTCGTAACCCTGCGCCTTGAGGAACGTGAAGCACATGCCGCCGCCGACGAGAAGGCGATCGACCTTGGGTAGCAGGGCCTCGATGACGGCGAGCTTGTCGGAGACCTTCGAGCCGCCCAGCACCACCACGTACGGGCGCTCCACCTCCCCGGCCTCGCCGGTCAGCCGGCGCAGGACGTCGACCTCGCGGCTCACCAGGTCACCGCCGTAGTGCGGCAGCAGGCGCGCGACGTTGTACACCGAGGCATGCGCACGGTGGACCGCGCCGAACGCGTCGTCGACGTAGGCGCCGCCCTCGTCCCCGCCACCGGTGAGCAGCGCCAGCGCTTCGGCGAACTGGACGCGCTCCGTCTCGTCCTTGGAGGTTTCCCCCGCGTTGAACCGGACGTTCTCCAGCAGCAGCAGCTGGCCGTCCTGCAAGCCGTCGGCCAGCAGTCGCGCGCTGGTGCCGACCGTGTCGAGCGCGAACTCGACGGGCGTGCCCAGCAACGCCGCCAGCCGGTCAGCGACCGGGCGCAGCGAGTACCTTGGGTCCGGCTCGCCCTTCGGCCGGCCCAGGTGGGCGGCCACGATGACCCGCGCGCCCTGGCCCAGCAACTTCACCAGAACCGGCAGGGAGGCCCTGATCCGGCCGTCGTCGGCCACCTCGGGCTGCTCCCCCGCCGCGGCAGGCCTGGTCAGCGGGACGTTCAGGTCGCAGCGGACCAGAACCCGCCGACCCGCCACCCCGACGTGGAGAAGGTCGTCAACTGTGCGCATGTACTGGATCTCCGTAAGGCCATTCGAACGAGTGGGCGGACGAGCCAGGCGCCGGGTGAGCACCCCGGCGGCTGAGCGGATCGGCGTCAGAGGCGGTCGCCGACGAAGCTGATCAGGTCAGCCAGCCGGTTGGAGTAGCCCCACTCGTTGTCATACCAGCCGACGACCTTCACCTGGTTGCCGATCACCTTGGTGAGCGTGGCGTCGAAGATGCAGGACGCCGGGTCGGTGACGATGTCGGCGGAGACAAGCTGGTCCTCGGTGTACACCAGGTAGCCCTTGAGCGGGCCCTCGGACGCGGCAGCCTGGTAGGCCGCCTTCACCTCGTCGACGGTGGTCTCACGCGACAGCGTCACGGTGAGGTCGGTCGCGGAGCCGGTCGGAACCGGGACGCGGAGCGCGTAACCGTCCAGCTTGCCCTTCAGCTCGGGGAGCACCAGGCCGATCGCCTTGGCGGCGCCGGTCGAGGTGGGGATGATGCTGAGCGCGGCGGCGCGGGCCCGGCGAAGGTCCTTGTGTGGGGCGTCCTGGAGGTTCTGGTCCTGGGTGTAGGCGTGGATCGTGGTCATGATGCCGCGCTCGATCCCGAAGGAGTCGTTGAGCACCTTGGCAAGCGGCGCGAGGCAGTTCGTGGTGCACGAGGCGTTGGAGATGATGGCGTGCCGCGCCGGGTCGTACTGGTCCTCGTTGACGCCCATGACGATGGTGATGTCGTCGTCGGTGGCGGGCGCGGAGATGATGACCTTCTTGGCGCCGCTGTCGATGTGCTTGCGGGCGTCGGCCGCCTTGGTGAAGAAGCCGGTGGATTCGAGGACGACATCGACGCCCAGGTCCTTCCACGGCAGGTTGGCGGGGTCGCGCTCTTCCAGCGCCCGGATCGACTTGCCCGCGACGATGATGTTCTCGGCGTCGTAGCCGACATCACCCGGGAAGCGGCCCAGGATCGAGTCGTACTTCAGCAGGTGGGCGAGAGTCTTGTTGTCGGTGAGGTCGTTGACGGCGACGACCTCGATGTCCGCGCCCGAGGCCTGGACGGCCCGGAAGAAGTTACGGCCGATGCGGCCGAATCCGTTGA
This sequence comes from Jatrophihabitans lederbergiae, assembly GCF_031845305.1. NCBI lineage: Bacteria > Bacillati > Actinomycetota > Actinomycetes > Jatrophihabitantales > Jatrophihabitantaceae > Jatrophihabitans > Jatrophihabitans lederbergiae. Next base: position 168,556 of record NZ_JAVREH010000004.1, read on the forward strand.
TGCCAACCCGAACAGTCACTGCAAATCTCCTTGTGCTTCAGCGCGAGAGTCAATTGGTCTTCGCGTTCGGTGATTTCGATGGCCGCGACGCTGCTGACCGGGCCCGCAAGCCCTCTGAACTTTATCGCCTGGGTCACATCGACTTGTCGCCAGCCCGATACCGGCGAGTAGCTATGGCCGGAAATGCCTCATCCGACAGATCAGGGCGCGAGCATCTCCGGGGTCACGGCTGCCTCGGTATTGGGGATGCCCTCGTCCGAGGCCCGTTTGTCCGCCATCGCGAGCAGTCGGCGGATGCGGCCGGCGACCGCGTCCTTGGTCATCGGGGGCTCGGACAGGCTACCCAGCTCCTCCAGCGACGCCTGCTTGTGTTCCAGCCGCAGCCGGCCGGCCTGTAGCAGGTGGTCGGGGGCGTCCGTGCCGAGGATGTGCATTGCGCGCTCCACTCGTGCGCCGGCGGCGACCGCCGCGCGCGCGGACCGGCGCAGATTCGCGTCGTCGAAGTTGGCGAGCCGGTTGGCGGTGGCGCGCACCTCACGCCGCATCCGCCGCTCTTCCCAGGCCATCACGGAGTCGTGCGCCCCGAGGTGGGTGAGCAGCGCTCCGATGGCGTCGCCGTCCCGTACGACCACCCGGTCCGCGCCACGTACCTCGCGTGCCTTCGCCAGGATTCCAAGCCGGCGCGCCGCCCCCACCAGAGCCAGCGCAGCCTCGTTCGTCGGACAGGTGATCTCGAGTGCGCCCGCGCGGCCGGGCTCGGTGAGTGAGCCGTGCGCCAGGAACGCTCCCCGCCAGGCGGCCTCGGCCTCGGCGATGGTGCCGGCGACGACCTGTGACGGCAGCCCCCGCACGGGACGGCCGCGCAGGTCCACCAGGCCGGACTGGCGGGCCAGCCCCTCGCCGTCCTTGCCCACCCGAACGAGGTACCGGGTGCCCTTGCGCAGGCTGCCGCCGGTGACCACCTGGATCTCGGCGGTGTGGCCGAAGACCTCGGCGATCTCTTTGCGCAGCCGGCGGGCGACTGACCCGGTGTCCAGCTCGGCCTCGATGACGATGTGGCCGGCGACGAGGTGCAGCGCCCCGGCGAACCGCAGCATGGCGGCGATCTCGGCGCGTCGGGCACTGGCCTTGCTGATCGCCACCCGGCTGAGTTCGTCCTTGACCGCAGCCGTCATCGCCATCAGCACACTCCTTGTTCGGTCGCGGATTGTTCGCTTGCGGGTTGTTCGCTTGCGGGTTGTTCGGTCGCGGGTTGTTCGGTCGCGGGACGGGGTGCCGCATCGTCCCGCGCTGTTCTCTTCGATTCGGCCTTCCGCACTGCGACCGCGTCGGCGATTGCCATACTGAGCTTGCCTGGATCATGCCTTGCTCCGGGCCGGGGCGCAGCGATCGATGCCAGCACCAACCTGGCACCGCAACTGTCGGTGTAACGGCGCAGACCCAGCGGGTCCGTCACCGCATCGGTGTCGGCGATCACCACGTCGACCCGCAGGCCGGGGCAGTGCTCACGCAATACGCGCAGGTGCTCCTCCGGTGAGAAGTCGTCGGTTTCTCCCACCTGGGGCTCCAGGTTCAGGATCGTCATCAGCTTCGCATTGGTCCCGGTGAGCGCTTCGGCCAGCCCCGGCACGAGTAGGTGCGGGATGACACTGGTAAACCACGAACCCGGCCCCAGGATGACCGCGTCGGCGTCGGCGATCGCCTGAACCGCCTCGGCACACGCCGGAGCGTCTTCGGGGATCAGCCGGACCGACCTGACACGACCGGAGGTGGCGGCGATCGCAGACTGGCCACGGATGGTGCGCAGCCGCACCGGATCGTCCGGATCAACGCTGGCGACCTCGGCGACCAGATCCAGCGGACGGGGGGACATGGGCAGCACCCGGCCGCGCGCGCCGACCAGGCCGGCGAGGGCGTCGAGCGCGGTCACCCCGTCGTCGTGCAGTTCCATCAGGCCGGTGAGCAACAGATTGCCGATCGGATGACCCGCCAGGGCGCCCGCGCCACCCATCCGGTGTTGCAGCAGCGTGGCCCAGGGCAGCGCCTGCCGTGCCTCCTCGTCCACCGAGCCGGTGGCCTCGGAAGCTGAGCCCGTGCAGACAGCATTGGGCACCGAGCCGGTGGCCAGCGCCGCGAGGGCCATCCGCAGGTCACCGGGCGGCAGGACACCCAGCTCGCGACGGATCCGCCCGGACGAGCCGCCGTCGTCGGCGACGGTGACCACGGCGGTGATGTCGGTGTCGAGCAGCCGCAGCGCGGAAAGCGACGCGTACAGGCCGTGCCCACCGCCGAGCGCGACGATGCTCAGCCTTCGGGACTGCGCTACGGGGCTGTCCGAGGCGGTGATGCTGTCGGAGCCGGCGGCGCTGTCCCAGGCAGGGCTGTCCCGAGCGGCGCTGTCCCAGGCGGGGCTGTCCGAGGCGGCGGAGCCGATGGGGTCGCCGCCCACTATTCGCGTCCCAGGTCCCGATGTACCGCAGTGGCCCGGACCCCCAGGTTCGTCAACCGCTTGACGAGTTCGTGGCTGATGGCGACCGAGCGGTGTTTTCCACCGGTGCAGCCGACCGCCAGGGTCAGGTAGTGCTTGCCCTCGCGGCGGTAGCCGGCGCCGATGATCCGCAGGATGTCGACGTACTTGTCCAGGAACTCACCGGCCGACTGCTGGCTGAGGACGTAGTCCGACACCTCGGCGTCTTCACCGGTCAGCTCGCGAAGTTCCGGAATCCAGTACGGGTTGGGCAGGAACCGGACGTCCACCACCAGATCCGCATCCGGGGGCAGCCCGTACTTGAACCCGAACGAGACGACGGTGGCGCGCAGCTCGGGAACGTCGATGCCGCCGGAGGCGAAGGCTTCTTCGATGGCCCGCCGCAACTGCGGCACCGACCGGTCGGAGGTGTCCAGGATCAGGTCTGCGAGATCCCGGAGCCCTTCGAGAATGGCCCGTTCCGCGGTGATGCCGTCGGACAGCCGTCCGTCGCCCTGCAGCGGATGCGCACGTCGGTTGCTCTCGAAGCGGCGGATCAGGACGTTGTCGCTGGCCTCCAGGAACAGGATGCGCGGCTGCAGTTCGCGCTGCTCGAGCTCGCCGATGACGCCCGCGAGGTCGGTCGAGAAGGCCCGGCTGCGCACGTCCATGACCACCGCAAGCTTCGTCACCGCCCCCTGGCTGCGGCTGCCCAGCTCGGCCATCGTCGCCACCAGTTCGGGTGGCAGGTTGTCGACGACGAAGAAGCCGAGATCTTCCAGGCACTTGGCTGCGGTGCTGCGGCCCGCCCCGGACAGGCCAGTGACGATCACCGTCTCCAGTGCGCCGCGTTCTGCGGTGGCCATCGGTGGTTCCTCTCGATTCTGCTGTGCCGGGCGAAACGATGGTGGGTGTGTGCGACACAGTGCCCGCTCGGCGGGGAATTCGCTAGCCCACCACTTCGCCGGTGGACATGTTGACGGCCGGTTCGCGCTCGGCCTCGCCTTCGGCCAGGGCGCTCACCACGCGCTGGGCAAGCTCCGGACCGAAGCCGGCCACCGCGGCGATCTCGTCGGCGCTGGCCGAGCGCAGGTGCTTGAGGGAGCTGAACCGGTTCAGCAGCGCCTTGCGGCGGGCCGGTCCCAGTCCGGCGATGCCGGCGAGTTCGGACTCGGTCATCGACTTCGACCGCTTCTGCCGGTGGAACGTGATCGCGAACCGGTGCGCCTCATCGCGCACCCGCTGCAGCAGGTACAGCGCCTCCGACGTCCGGGGCAGGATGACGGGATAGCCCTCGTCCGGCACCCAGACCTCTTCCAACCGCTTCGCGAGGCCGACGAGGGTGATGTCGGTGACCCCCAGCTCGGACAGGACGGCCTGAGCCGCGGCCACCTGCGGGGCGCCACCGTCCACGACCACCAGGTTCGGGGGGTAGGCGAAGCGTTTGGGCGGAGCGGCCTCGGTAGGCCCAGCCTGCCAGTCGGTGACGGTGTCGGTGACGGCTGACTGCCTCTCTTGATCCTGCAGGTGGCGGGTGAACCGGCGCCGGATCACCTCCGCGATCCAGTCCGTGTCACCGCCGCTGCTCTGCATGGTGAAGCGCCGGTACTCGCTCTTGCGCGCGAGGCCGTCCTCGAACACCACCATGCTCGCGACGACGTTGGTGCCCTGCACGTGGCTGATGTCGAAACACTCTATCCGCAAAGGGGCATCCGGCATTGCGAGTGCCTCCTGCAGCTCCGCCAGCGCCTGGGACCGCGCGGTCAGGTCGCTGGCCCGGCGGAGCTTGTACTGCAGGAACGCCTGTTCGGCGTTGCGCTGCACGGTCTGCATGAGCGAGCGCTTGTCGCCGCGCTGGGGCACCCGCAACGACACCCTGCCGCCTCGGCGCTCGGTGAGCAGTTCGGCGAGCGCCTCCGCGTCCTCGGGTAATTCCGGAACCAGCACCTCACGCGGCACCACGGCGTCGTCCTGGCCGTAGAACTGCAGGATGAACTGCTCGACCAGCTCGCCGACCGTGGACTCGTCGTTCAGGCCGGCGGTCGAGTCGACCACCCAGCCGCGCTGGCCGCGCACCCGGCCACCCCGAACGTGGAAGACCTGGACGGCGGCGGAGAGTTCGTCGGTGGCGAAGGCGACGACATCGGCATCCGTGCCGTCGGTGAGCACCACGGCCTGCTTCTCCATCGAGCGCCGCAGCGCACCGAGGTCATCGCGCAGCCGGGCCGCCCGCTCGAACTCCAGGCCCTCGCTGGCCTCCGTCATCTGCCGTTCCAGCCGCCGGATCATGCTGTCGGTGCGACCGGACATGAACTCGCAAAAGTCATTGACGATCTGCCGATGCTCGTCGGCCGACACCTTGCCGACGCAGGGCGCGCTGCACTTGCCGATGTAGCCGAGCAGGCAGGGGCGCCCGATCTGGCCGGCGCGCTTGAAAACGCCGTTGGAGCAGGTACGGGCCGGGAACACTCGCAGCAACAGATCGAGGGTTTCGCGGATGGCCCAGGCGTGCGCGTACGGGCCGAAGTAGCGGACGCCGGATTTCTTCGGACCGCGCATAACCTGCAGCCGTGGGAATTCCTCGTTCAGCGTCACAGCCAGTGACGGATAGGACTTGTCGTCGCGGTAACGGACGTTGAACCGCGGGTCGAACTCCTTGATCCAGTTGTATTCCAGCTGGAGGGCCTCGACCTCGGTGGTGACGATCGTCCATTCCACGCAGGCGGCGGTGGTCACCATCTGCCGGGTGCGCGGATGTAGCGCGCTCAGGTCGGCGAAGTAGGAGTTCAGGCGCGAGCGAAGGCTTTTCGCCTTGCCCACATAGACGACCCGGCCGGTGGCGTCACGGAACTTGTAGACGCCCGGCTCGACCGGAATGGTGCCGGTCGCGGGCCGGTAGGAGGACGGATCAGCCACGGGTCAACCCTAGTGAAACTGCGGATGCGCTCATGACGGGCCGTCCACTCACGCTCCGGCGCGGGCCCGCGCCGTCGCCTTCTTCGCGGGGCGCGCCGGGGCGGTCTTCGCCGCGGTGCCCTTGGCGGCAGTGCCCTTGGCGGCAGTGCCGTTGGCGGACGTGCTGCTGGCCGGGGTCGTCTTACGGGCGTCCACCAGCTTTCCGGCGGTGCGCTTCGGCTTGACCCGCTGTCCGAGCAGGTCGGCAAGGAACTGCCCGGTGTGCGAACCCGGGGTTTCCGCGACCGTCTCGGGGGTGCCCTCGGCCACCACCGTGCCACCGCCCGAGCCCCCTTCGGGCCCCATATCGATGACCCAGTCGGCCGTCTTGATGACATCGAGGTTGTGCTCGATCACCAGCACCGAATTGCCCTTGTCCACCAAGGACTGCAGCACCCCGAGGAGCTTCGAGACGTCCTCGAAGTGCAGGCCGGTGGTCGGCTCGTCCAGGACGTAGATGGTGCGGCCGGTCGAGCGCTTCTGCAGCTCGCTCGCCAGCTTCACCCGCTGCGCCTCGCCGCCGGACAGCGTCGGCGCAGGCTGGCCGAGCCGCACATAGCCGAGCCCGACGTCGACCAGGGTGTCCAGGTGCCGGGCGATCTTCGAGATCGGCTTGAAGAACTCGGCCGCCTCTTCGATCGGCATGTCCAGCACCTCGGAGATGGTCTTGCCCTTGTAGTGCACGTCGAGCGTCTCGCGGTTGTACCGGGCGCCCTTACATACCTCGCACGGTACGTAGACGTCGGGCAGGAAGTTCATCTCGATCTTGATGGTGCCGTCGCCGGCGCAGTTCTCGCAGCGTCCGCCCTTGACATTGAACGAGAACCGGCCCTGCAGGTAGCCGCGGACCTTGGCTTCGGTGGTCTCGGCGAACAGCTTGCGAATGTGGTCGAAGACCCCCGTGTAGGTGGCGGGATTGGAGCGTGGCGTGCGCCCGATGGGTGACTGGTCGACCCCGACCACCTTGTCGAGGTGCTCCAGGCCGGTGACCCTGCGGTGCCGGCCAGCGGGCAGCTTGGCGCCGTTGATCTTGTTCGCCAGGGTGGCGTAGAGGATGTCGTTGACCAGGGTGGACTTGCCGGAGCCGGAAACGCCGGTGACCGCGACGAACACTCCGAGCGGGAAAGCGACATCGAGGTCGGTGAGGTTGTGCTCGCGGGCGCCCTGAACCACCAGCTCGCGTCCGGGCGTGGTCGGTCGGCGGATCACCGGAACCTCGATAGCGCGCCGTCCGGCCAGGTAACTGCCGGTGATCGACTCCTGGGACTTGAGCAGGTCGTCGAACGTTCCGGACACGACGACCTCGCCGCCGTGCTCGCCGGCCCGCGGGCCGATGTCGACGATCCAGTCCGCCGCCCGGATGGTGTCCTCGTCGTGCTCGACCACGATGAGGGTGTTGCCGAGGTCGCGCAGCCGGACCAGGGTGTCGATCAGGCGGCGGTTGTCACGCTGATGCAGCCCGATCGACGGCTCGTCCAGCACGTAGAGCACGCCGACCAGGCCGGCGCCGATCTGGGTGGCGAGCCGGATTCGCTGGGCCTCGCCACCGGCCAGGGTCGCCGCGCCCCGGTTGAGGGACAGGTAATCCAGGCCGACGTCCACCAGGAAGCCGAGCCGGGAGTTGATCTCTTTGACGACCCGCAGCGCGATCATCTCTTCGCGCGCGTTGAGCGTGAGCCCAGCCAGGAACTGCGCCGCCTTCCCGATCGACATCGCCGACACTTCGGCGATGGACTTGCCCTGCACAGTCACCGCGAGAATCTCGGGCTTCAGCCGGGTGCCGCCGCAGGTCGGGCAGTCCACCTCGCGCATGAAGCCCTCGTACTTATCTCGGCTCCAGTCGCTGTCCGTCTCGGCGTGGCGGCGCTCGATCCACGGGATGACGCCCTCGTAGGCGGCGTAGTAGGAACGCTCGCGGCCATACCGGTTCTTGTACCGGACGTGGACCTGCTCGCTCGCTCCGCGCAGCACCGCCTTCTGCGCCTTGGCGGGCAGCTTCTCCCAGGGCGTGTCGACGCTGAAACCGAGTTGATCACCGAGGCCCTCGAGCAGCCGCAGGAAGTAGTCGTTGTTCTGGCCATTCGCCCACGGCGCTATCGCCCCCTCGGCGAGCGACCGCTCGGGATCGGGAACCAGCAGCTCCGGATCGACCTCTTTGCGGGTGCCGATGCCACTGCAGATGGGGCACGCGCCGAACGGGGCGTTGAACGAAAACGAGCGCGGCTCCAGCTCGTCGATGGCCAGCGGATGGTCGTTGGGGCAGGCGAGGCGCTCGGAGAACCGGCGTTCACGGTGCGGATCGTCCTCGGCGAGGTCGACGAAGTCGAGGATGATCAGGCCACCCGCCAGGCCGAGCGCGGTCTCGACGGAGTCGGTGATCCGCTGCTTGCTGGTCTGCTTCGCCGTCAGCCGGTCGACCACCACCTCGATGGTGTGCTTCTCTTGCTTCTTCAGTTTGGTGGTCGGCCCGTCCGTGCCGTTGAAGTCCGTCAGCGGGTAGTTCGTTCCGTCGACCCGGACCCGGGAGTAGCCCTTGGTCTGCAGCTCGGTGAAGAGGTCGACGTACTCCCCCTTGCGCTCGCGGATGACCGGCGCGAGAACTTGGAACCTGGTCCCCTCGGGCATCTCGAGCACCCGGTCGACGATCTGCTGCGGAGTCTGCTTGCTGATCTGCTCGCCACAGATGGGGCAGTGCGGGTGTCCGATGCGGGCGTAGAGCAGGCGCAGGTAGTCATAGACCTCGGTGATCGTGCCGACGGTCGAGCGCGGGTTGCGCGAGGTCGACTTCTGGTCGATCGAGACGGCCGGGGACAGGCCCTCGATGAAGTCGACGTCCGGCTTGTCCATCTGCCCCAGGAACTGCCGCGCATAGGCGGACAGCGACTCGACGTAGCGACGCTGCCCCTCGGCGAAGATGGTGTCGAAAGCCAGCGAGGACTTGCCGGACCCGGACAGGCCGGTGAACACGATCATCGCGTCGCGCGGCAGGTCCAGGTGAACGTCCTTGAGGTTGTGCTCCCGCGCGCCACGCACGATCAAACGGTCAGCCACGATCTTCTCTCTGGTTGAGCAGTGGATTCCGGACGGTAATGCGACAGTAGTAGCGAGGTACGACAACCGCGTGTCGTTCAGGTCGAGGTCCGTCCGGCCGGGACGTCAACGCCGTTCGGGAGGCGCCGCATTCCCCGTCCACGGCTCGGAGGTTTCATTCTATCCGCGCCGCGCGAAGGCACGGGCCGGATCCGGAGAAAGCTGCGCTACCAAGGCATGATCGGGCCATGCCGAGAACCATTGCCACCAACACCGTGGTCGACCGCGACACCATGCTCGACTTTGTCCGGCCACGCCACAACATGATCGTCATTCCGCGCCGCCGCAACGGTGACCCGCAGGCCTCTCCGGTCACCGGCGGGGTGGACAGCGAGGGCCGCATCGTCATCTCGACCTACCCGGACCGCGCGAAGGCCCACAACCTGCGCCGTGATCCCCGCTGCAGCGTGCTGGTGCTGTCGGACAAGTTCGGCGACGCCTGGATGCAGGTCGACGGCACCGCCGAGGTGATCGATCTGCCGGACTCGGTCGAGCCGCTGGTCGAGTACTTCCGCTCGATCTCCGGCGAGCACCCGGACTGGGACGAGTACCGCCAGGCGATGGTGGCTCAGGGCAAGTCCCTGCTGCGGGTCACCCCCGTGAACTGGGGACCGATCGCAACCGGTGGCTTCCCGGCTCGGCTGGCCGACGGCTCCTAGGTCGGCCTTCGAGCACAGCCGACGGCTCCTAGGTCGGCCCTTCGAGCACAGCCGACGGCTCCCACGTCGGCTCTGTTGAATGGGCGGCTCAGGCCAACCGCCAGTCGACCGGCTTCCCGCCGTGCTTCTCCAGCAGAGCGTTGGCCTTGCTGAAGGGCCGGGAGCCGAAGAATCCGCCGCTGGCCGAGAGCGGGCTCGGGTGCACGGACGTGAGGCAGTCCACGTCGCTGAGCAGCGGTTGCAGGGACTGTGCCTGTCGGCCCCACAGGATGGCCACCAGCGGCTGGTCGCGGGCGACGAGCGCGCGGACCGCCTGCTCGGTGACCCGCTCCCAGCCCTTGCCGGCATGTGACCCAGACTTGCCGGGCGCAACGGTCAGCACCCTGTTCAGCAGCAGCACCCCCTGCTCGGTCCAGCGAGTCAGGTCTCCATTGGTCGGGATCTCGACGCCGAGGTCGTCGCGCAGCTCACGGTAGATGTTCTGCAGTGACCGGGGCACCGGGCGGACGTCGGGGGCGACGGAGAAGGCCAGCCCGACGGGATGGCCGGGGGTCGGGTACGGGTCCTGCCCGACGATGAGCACCCGCACGTCCTCGAAGGGCTGGCGGAACGCCCGCAGCACGTTCTGGCCGGCCGGCAGGTACGAGCGGCCGGCGCTGAGCTCGGCCCGCAGGAAATCTCCCATCGCCGCGACCTCGGCTGCCACCGGCTCCAGGGCACCCGCCCAGCCAGGATCTACGGTGTCGCGAAGAGAACGTCCAGCCATGGTACGAACCGTAGCCGGGCCACTTCCCGCGTGCCGACGCGGTACCTGGGATCTCGCTGATGTGGCGGCGCCCACCGGTACCGAACCGGTTTAGGCTTTAACTCTCATGCGCAACTACACGATCACGACGCTCGGTGCCGCCACCGAGCTTCTCGACCTGCCCTTCGACCGGCCGCTGGAGGAGTGGAACGACCCGCGGATCGTCCAGGTCCCGCGCGGCATCTCGCGGCACGTGGTGCGCTTCGTCCGCGCGCACAACCAGATCTTCGCCATCAAGGAAGCCACCGAGCGCTACGTGCTGCGCGAGCATCACCTGCTGCGCGAGCTCGCCGACGCCTCGGTTCCGGTGGTCGACGCCTTCGGCACCGTGATCGACCGCAGCGACCAGCAAGATCACCACCTGGACGGGCTGCTGATCACCCGCCACCTGCCGTACTCACTGCCCTACCGGTCGCTGTTCACCGAGCGCTCACTGCCCGATCTGCGGTCCCGGCTGCTGGACGCGCTGGCGCAGCTGTTCGTCCGGCTGCACCTGAGCGGGTTCTTCTGGGGTGACTGCTCGCTGTCCAACACGCTGTTTCGCCGGGACGCGGGATCACTGGCCGCCTACCTGGTCGACGCCGAGACCGGCGAGATGCATCCGCAGCTGTCCCGGGGGCAGCGCTCGCACGACATCAGCATCGCCACCGAGAACATCGCCGGTGAGCTGATGGACCTGCAGGCCGGTGGCTACCTGTCGATGGACGACGACCCGGTCGAGACGGCGATGGCGCTGCAGCCGCGCTACGACAAGCTGTGGGCCGAGCTGACCGACGACGAGGTCTACCCCTCGGGTGAGAGTTACCGCATCGAGGAACGCGTCCGCCGGCTGAATTCGCTGGGCTTCGACGTGTCCGAGATCGGCATCCGGACCGAGGACGCCGGTCGCAAGCTGCGGTTCGAGACACACATCGTCGAGCCGGGACACCACCAGCGGCGGGTGTACGCGCTCACCGGGCTGCGGGTGCAAGAGAACCAGGCACGGCAGATCCTGTCCGACCTGGCCCGCTTCCGCGCGAAGTGGATCGAGGGCGTCGAGCACGACATTCCCGAGGACCTGGCCGCCCGGCGCTGGCTGGACGAGAAGTTCTACGGGGTGCTCGGCATGATCCCGGACCGGCTGCGCCGCAAGCTTCCCGACGCCGAGCTGTTCCACGAGATCGCCGAGCACCGGTGGCTGATGTCGGAGCAGCTGGGACGCGATGTCGGACGCCAGGCGGCGGTGGACGACTATGTGAAGACGGTGCTGTCCAAATTGCCCGACACGGCAGTGCGCATCCTGACCGATCCGATAACTGAGGAGATGCCGGTGATCCGGGAATGACGTACACGGGTGAGGTCGGTGTCGGCGGTCCGGTCGACCAGCGCGAGCTGCCGGGGCTGAGCGTCGCCAAAGTCGCCGTCGGGTCGATGTCGAACAACGCCTACCTGCTTCGGTGCACCGCCACCGGCGAGGCGCTGCTGATCGACGCGGCCGCCGAGCCGGAGCGGCTGGCCGAGTTCGTGCACCTGGGCGGAGTTCCGGCAAGCGCCGTCGTCACCACCCACCAGCACGGCGACCACTGGCAGGCCCTTGCCGCGGTGGTCGCCCAGACCGGTGCGCGGACGATGGCCGGAGCCGACGATGCCGGCGGCATCCCGGTGCAGACGGACCGGCTGCTGCACCACGGCGACACCGTGCATGTGGGCAACGCCGAACTCGCGGTGATCACCCTGCGCGGGCACACCCCGGGGTCGGTCGCGCTGTATTACCAGGACCCCGAGGGGACGGGGCACCTGTTCACCGGCGACTCGCTGTTTCCCGGCGGCCCCGGGCGCACCACCAGTCCCGTGGACTTCATCAGCCTGATGGACGACCTGGAGCAGCGGGTGTTCGGCGTCTACGAAGACTCGACGTGGGTGTATCCCGGCCACGGCAACGACACCACTCTGGGTGCCGAGCGTGGCTCGCTCGCGGAGTGGCGCGCCCGCGGCTGGTGACCAGCGGTCACGCGGAGCAGGCCTGCGCGATCTCACGCCGCAGCGCTGGGCTCATCTCGGTGCCGGACCATGTTCGATGAGCGCCCGCACCCCATCGGCGGTAATGCGGTCGGCTCACTCCCGCAGCGCAACTACGCTGGAGCGTGACATGCCTGCTTCCGTCACGCCACCGGCCACTACGCCACCGCCCGCGTCCCGGCCGCCGAAGTCGCCCAGTCGCGGCAAGCCGTCCGGATCGTCAGAACTGCAGCGCGAGCTGGCCGAGCGCATCAATCAGCTCGGGCTCCGCGACCGGCACCGGCTCGGCAGGCGGCTGGACGGCTTCCGCGGCAAGCGCGCCGCCACGGCCGAGCAGCTGGCTTCCCTTGCCGCCGACGTGGACCGCGCGGAATTGCGGCTGAGCGACCGCCGTGCCGCCGTGCCCGCCCTGAGCTACCCGCCGGACCTTCCGGTCAGCCAGCGCCACGACGACCTGCTCGCCGCCATCCGCGACCATCAGGTCGTCGTCATCGCGGGTGAGACCGGCTCGGGCAAGACCACCCAGATTCCCAAGCTGTGCCTGGAACTGGGACGCGGCGTGCTGGGCATGATCGGGCACACCCAGCCACGCCGGATCGCCGCGCGCGCGGTCGCCGAGCGGGTCGCGGAGGAACTCGGCAGCGAGGTCGGCGAGGTGGTGGGCTTCGCCGTCCGGTTCACCGATCGGGTAAGCGACACCAGCCTGATCAAGCTCATGACCGACGGCATCCTGCTCGCCGAGATCCAGCGCGACCGGGAGCTTCGGCAGTACGACACGATCATCATCGACGAGGCGCACGAGCGAAGCCTGAACATCGACTTCCTGCTGGGCTACCTCCGTCAACTGCTGGCGCGCCGGCCCGACCTCAAGCTGATCATCACCTCGGCGACCATCAACCCACAGCGCTTCGCCGACTACTTCGGTGGCGCGCCGGTCGTCGAGGTGTCCGGGCGCAGCTACCCGGTCGAGGTGCGCTACCGCCCGCTGGTCGCCGAGCGCTTCCTGGCTTCCGAGGACGACGACGAGTACGACTTCGACGACGAGCGGCCGGCCGGCGGCAGCACCAAGGCAGCGGGAGCAAGGGCCGACGGCGACGACCGGGACCAGATCACCGCGATCTGCGACGCGTTGGAGGAGTTGCGCCGCGAGCCGCCCGGCGACGTCCTGGTGTTCCTGTCCGGTGAGCGGGAGATCCGTGACACCGCGGACGCCATCAACGGCATGGACCTGACCGGCACCGAGGTGCTGCCGCTGTACGCGCGACTCTCCAGCGCCGAGCAGCACCGGGTGTTCAGCGCGCACCGGGGACGCCGGGTGGTGCTGGCCACCAACGTCGCCGAAACGTCGCTGACGGTGCCGGGCATCAAGTACGTGATCGATACCGGAACCGCCAGGATCTCCCGGTACAGCCAGCGCACCAAGGTGCAGCTGCTGCCGATCGAGGCCATCTCGCAGGCCTCGGCGAAGCAGCGGGCCGGTCGCTGCGGGCGTACCTCGGAGGGCATCTGCATCCGGCTGTACTCCGAGGACGACTTCGAGTCCCGGCCGGAGTTCACCGACCCCGAGATCCTGCGTACCAACCTCGCGTCCGTCATCCTGCAGATGGCCTCGCTGGAGCTCGGGTCGATCGAGAAGTTCGGGTTCATCGACCCGCCGGACGCCCGCCAGGTCGCCGACGGTGTCGGCCTGCTCACCGAACTCGGCGCTTTGGAGGCGACCGGCCGGGCGCTCCCCCGGCTCACCGACCTCGGACGGCAGATCTCGCAGCTGCCGGTCGATCCGCGGCTGGCCCGGATGATCGTCGAGGCTGACAAGCGTGGCTGCCTGCGCGATGTGCTGGTGCTCGCGGCGGCGCTGTCCATCCAGGACCCGCGGGAGCGTCCGGTAGAGCACAAGCAGGCCGCCGACCAGCAGCATGCCCGGTTCGCCGATCCCACCTCGGACTTCGCCGCCTACCTCAACCTGTGGCGCCACGTCCGCGAGCAGCAGCGGGAGCTGTCCTCGAACCAGTTCCGCCGGATGTGCCGCACCGAGTACCTGAGTTACCTGCGCATCCGGGAGTGGCAGGACCTGTTCAGCCAGCTCCGCCAGATCGTCAAGGGGATGGGCCTGGTCGTCGGCGACGAGCCCGGCGACGCCGAGCAGATCTCGCGCAGCCTGCTGTCCGGGCTGCTGTCCCACGTGGGCCTGCGCGACCCGGCGCGGCGCGACTATCTCGGCGCGCGCAACGCCCGATTCGCGATCTTTCCCGGCTCTGCGCTGTTCAAGAAGCAGCCGCAGTTCGTGATGTCGGCCGAACTGGTGGAGACGTCCCGGCTGTGGGCGCGCGTCAACGCCGCCGTCCAGGCCGAGTGGGCCGAGGAGCTGGCCCCGCAGCTGGTGAAGCGCAGCTACAGCGAGCCGCACTGGGAGCGCCGGCGTGGCGCCGTGGTCGCTATCGAGCGGGTGACGCTGTACGGCGTGCCGCTGGTGGTCGGGCGCAAGGTCGGTTACCACCAGATCGAGCCGGAGCTGTCGCGGGAACTGTTCATCCGGCACGCCCTGGTCGAGGGTGACTGGGACACCCGGCACCACTTCTTCAAGGCCAACCAGCAGCTGGTCGCCGAGGTCCAGGACCTGGAGAACCGGGCTCGCCGCCGCGACATTCTGGTGGACGACGATTCGGTGTTCGCCTTCTACGATCAGCGCATTCCCGCCTCGGTGGTGTCGGGCGGCCACTTCGACGCATGGTGGAAGAAGGCCCGGCACAAGACTCCCGACCTGCTCGACCTGTCCACCAATCAGCTGATCCGGCCGGGTGTCGGGGACATCTCGCCGAACCAGTTCCCGGACCGGTGGAGTTCTGGCACGTTCGACCTGGACCTGAGCTACCGCTTCGAGCCGGGTGCGGCCGAGGACGGCGTCACGGTCACCATCCCGCTGCCGGTGCTGGGTGAGGCTACCGACGCCGGCCTGGACTGGCAGGTGCCGGGCCTGCGCACCGAGTTGGTCACCGCGTTGCTGCGGACGCTGCCCAAGCACATCCGGCGCGGCGTCGTCCCGATTCCGGACACCGCGGCCGAACTGGTGGCCGCACTGCCCGACCCCGCTCCCGTGGGCGCACGGGTCACCAGGGTGCTCAGCGCGGAACTGCGCCGGCTCAAGCACGTCGACATCCCGGACGACGCCTGGGACCTGTCCAAACTGCCCGAGCACCTGCGCCCCACCTACCGGGTGGTCGACGCCGACGGCACGCTGCTGGCTGAGGGCAAGGACCTCGCCGAGTTGCAGAAGCGCTTCGCGCCCGAGGTGACGGCGACCCTGCAGAGCGCCACCGCCGACGTCGCCCGCGACAAGATCACCAGCTGGGACTTCGACGAGCTGCCGAGGACGGTGCAGCGCCAGGTCAGCGGCAACCTGATCACCGGCTACCCGGCACTCGTGGACGCTCTGGACTCGGTATCCATCCGGGTGCTGCCCAACCAAGCCCGGCAGCAGGTCGAGATGTGGACCGGCACCCGCCGGCTGCTGTTGCTGAACCTGCCGTCACCGGTCAAGGACCTCATCCGGGGCCTCAGCCAGCGTCAGCGCCTCACCCTGAGCCGGACGCCGCACGGCTCCCCTGCCGCGTTGCTGGCCGACTGCGTTGCCGCGTCGGTGGACGAGCTGATGCGCAAGGCCGGCGGTCCGGCGTGGGACCGAGCGGGCTTCGATCGGTTGCGCGCAGCCGTGGGCGCGGGCCTGCACGAGACCGCGGCGCAGGCACTCCGGGTGGTCGAGGGCATCATCGCCGACGCCCAGCGCGTCGAGGTCCGCCTCGGCGAGCTGACCGCCAAGCCGCTCGCCCCGGTCGTGGCCGAGGCACGGGCACACCTCGATGAGCTGGTGTACGCCGGTTTCGTCGCCGGCACCGGGTTGGCCCACCTGCCGCACGTCCGTCGCTACCTCAGGGCGCTGGATCAGCGGCTGGCCGACGCGCCGACCAACCTGGCACGCGACCGGGAGCGGCAGGCGACCGTCGACCTGGTGCGGCGCGACCTGGCCGAGCTGCGGGCCAAGCTTGCGGACGAGGACGACGGGGCGGTGCCCGTTCGGCTGACCGAGATCGGCTGGATGATCGAGGAGCTGCAGGTCAGCCTGTTCGCCCAGAAGCTCGGAACGGCCCACCCGGTGTCCGTGCCACGGATCCACGCCGCGATGGATGCCCTCGACCCGGCGATGGCCGGCTGAGCACTGCTGGTGGGCTGAGGGCCGGGGGTCAGTCGGTGGCGCTGACCGCTGCCGCTATCCCCGCGTAATACGCGCCGCGGAAGAACACCAGCGGGTCGCCGATGTGGGCGTGCACGCCCATCCGTTGGATCTCGGCAATGACGACGGTGTGGTCACCGGCCGGGTACTCGGCCTGGACGGCGCACTCGATCCAGCCGAGGGCGTCGCCCAGCAGCGGGGCGCCGTTCTCGCCGGCCGACCAGGCGATGCCCTCGAAGCGCTCGCCGGCCTTACCCGCGAACTGCCGGCTGACGTCCTCCTGACCGGCGGACAGCACGTTGATGGCGATCGCGCCGACCTCGCGCAGCTGAGGCCAGGTGGTCGAGGACTGCGCCGGGCAGAACAGCACCAGCGGCGGTTGCAACGACAGGGACGTGAACGAGTTCATCGACAGCCCCACCGGACCGGAGCCGGTCTGCGCGGTGATCACCGCGACGCCGGTCGGGTAATGCCCCAGCACATGCCGGAAGGATTCGGCGTCCGGATGGCTGAGAGCCGGCCCGGACGTGATCAGCAGTTCGTCGTCCACCCGGTCAGCCTAGTCAGCAGCGACGTCCGGACATAACGGCCATCCCGCGCGGTCGAGTGCGGCCGGACGCGGCGATAAGCTCACCGCCACAATCCCGCTCCAGCAACCCGCTCCAGCAGACAGGACGTCATGGATCTGATCACCGCGATCCGCTCCCGCCGCAGCACCGCCCCGGTCACCGACGCGGCGCCGTCGGAGGCGGAGCTGCGTGAGCACCTCGCGGTGGCGGCGCACAGCCCAGACCATGCCGGGCTCCGGCCGTGGCGGCTGATCAGCATCCGGGGTGCCGCGCGGCAGCGGCTGGGCGACGCACTGGTCACCGGCTTCGGCGACGAGCCGGGAACACCGGCGGCTGCCAAGACCGCCTCCCGGCCGCTGCGAGCCCCGCTGCTGGTGGCAATCGTCTGCACGCCGGTGCAGCACCCGAAGGTGCCGGCCTGGGAGCAGCTGGCCGCGACCGCCGCGATGGTCAGCACCCTGGAGCTGGTGCTCTTCAACGCCGGTTGGACGGCGATGTGGCGCAGCGGCCCCGCGGTGGAGCTACCCGAGGTTCGCCGGCTGCTCGAACTGGCCGAGCACGAGCAGCTGCTCGGCTGGCTCTACATCGGCGGCTCGCCGGACACGGGTCCGGCGCAGAATGCAGCTGTCGGTTCGGCTGTTGTCGAGCAGCCCGATCCAGAGGTCGGAGGCAAGTTGTCCGAACTGTCAGCCGGCACCGCTACGGTCTGAGAAGCAATTCGGCAAGCATTGGCAAGCACTGAATCGAAGGCGAAAGACAAGGGAGTCCACGCCATGGCGTACTACCGCAGCGTCGGAGCCGTTCCACCGAAGCGGCACACCCAGCACCGCGATCCGGCCGGCACGCTCTACTTCGAAGAGCTGATGGGTGAAGAGGGCTTCAGCTCTGACTCGTCCCTGCTCTATCACCGCAACATTCCGTCGGCGTTGATGGACGTGCGCCGATGGCAACTGCCCGATCAGGGGACGGTTCCGAACACGCCGTTGACGCCTCGGCACCTGGTGCTGCCCCAGCTGTTCGCGGGCTCGGACCCCGCCGAGGTCGATGCGGTCACCGGCCGCCGGCTGGTGCTCGGCAACCCGGACGTGCGGATCAGCTACGTCGTCGCCGGGCGCGCGTCGTCGTTCTACCGCAACGCCATCGGCGACGAGTGCGTGTTCGTGCAGGGCGGAACGGCGACGGTCGAGACGATCTTCGGCGCGATCGACGTCGCCGACGGTGACTACGTGCTGCTACCGCGCGCCACCACGCACCGCTGGCTCCCCACTGGCGATGAGCCCGTTCGGCTCTATTGCATCGAGGCGAACTCGCACATCGCCGCACCGAAGCGGTACCTGTCCCGGTTCGGCCAACTGCTCGAGAACGCTCCGTACTGCGAACGGGATCTGCGCGGCCCGGCGCAGCCACTGCTGGCAGCGACCGGCGAGGCGCCCGGGTCCGGGTTCGAGGTTTTCGTCAAGCACCGCGACTCGACCGGCATCGTGGGCAGCGTGCACGTGCTGCCGCACCATCCCTTCGACGTGGTCGGCTGGGACGGCTGCCTATACCCGTATGCCTTCAACGTCCGGGACTTCGAGCCCATCACGGGTCGGGTGCATCAGCCCCCGCCGGTGCACCAGGTGTTCGAGGGCGACAACTTCGTGATCTGCAACTTCGTACCGCGCAAGGTGGATTACCACCCGCTGTCGATCCCGGTGCCCTACTACCACTCCAATGTCGACTCCGACGAGGTCATGTTCTACGTCGCCGGCAACTACGAGGCGCGCAAGGGCTCCGGCATCGGGCCGGGATCGATCTCGCTGCATCCCGGCGGCCATTCACACGGACCGCAACCCGGCGCGTACGAGGCAAGCATCGGCGTCGAGTTCTTCGACGAGCTCGCGGTCATGGTGGACACCTTCCGCCCCCTGGAGCTGGGCGAGGCCGGCCGGTCCGCCGACGACGGCAAGTACGCCTGGAGCTGGACCGGCGGCCGGGCGTGACCACGGCGGCTCGCGAAGAGATCCCACCGCTGTTCCAGGGCCTGTTCGACGACGCGGCACTGTTCCCGCCCGGCAACTCGCCCATGCCGGATGCGGTGCGGCTGCATGGCGAGCACCGGCGGAGCGCGCACGCCGGCCTGGTGGGCGGCTTCGTCTGCCCGAGCGGGCGGCTGTCCGAACTCGATGCCGCCGCGCGTGAGAACGACCTCGGCACCAGGGCCGTCTCGCTCACGGTGCCCGGTGGGGCGGACGAGCTGGCGCGGGCGGTGCGCTCGGTGGGGGCGTACCCGGGGCTGCGGCTGGCCGCGATCGAGGTTCCGGTGCCGGCCGGCGAACTGCCAGCGGCGCTCCGCGAGCTCAGCACGGTTGCCGCCGCCGAGGGCTGCGCGGTGTTCGTGGAGGTTCCGGTCAGGGACGTGACCGCATCGATCAGCGATCAACTCGCCGAGTCGGGTCTGTGCCTGAAGGTGCGCACCGGCGGCACGGTGGCGGAGGCCTTTCCCGACGATGCGATGCTGGCGGCCGCGATCGGTACGGCCGTACGGAGCCGCGTCCGGTTCAAGTGCACCGCCGGACTGCACAACGCCATCCGCCATGTCGATCCGGCGACGGGCTTCGCGCACCACGGCTTTCTCAACGTCCTGCTCTCGGTGCACGCCGCGCAGATAGGCTCTGCAGTGGCCGGGGACCTGCTCGCCGCACGAGACCCGGCCGACCTGGCCCGGCAGGTGCGAGCGCTGTCTCCCGAGGCGGCCGAGACGTTGCGCGCCCAGTTCCGCTCGATCGGCAGCTGCAGCATCACCGAGCCGTTGAACGACCTCAGAACTCTGGGATTGGTGAGCGCGGCATGACCGAATGCTGGCTGGACCTGGCCGAGAACGAACCGTTCGGACTCGCCACGCTGCCGTACGGCGTGATCGCACACGGCAACGGGCAGCCACAACCCGCGGTGCGCATCGGCGACGTCGCCGTGCCGCTGCGGTCCGCCACGGCGGCACTGCTGCCAGGCTGCGCTGAGCTGTTCGCCGGTGCCTGCCTGGACGCCTTCCTCGCTGCCGGCCCAGCCGTCTGGAGCGAGGTACGCGCGGCCGTGACGAGCTGGCTCGGCGACGAGCGGCACCGCCCGGTGATCGAGCCGCTGCTCATCCCGTTGACCGACGCCCGGACGGTGCTGCCCTTCACTGTGGCCGACTACGTCGACTTCTACGCCTCGGAGAATCACGCCAGCAATGTCGGCCGGATCTTCCGGCCAGGTTCCGAGCCGCTGACCCCGAACTGGAAGCACCTGCCGATCGGCTACCACGGCCGGGCCGGCACCGTGGTGGTGTCGGGCACCGACATCACCCGGCCGCAGGGACAGCGCAAGGTCGGGGAGGCCATCGAGTTCGGCCCGTCGCTGCGGCTGGACATCGAGGCCGAGGTCGGCTTCGTCGTCGGCGTCGGCTCCACCCTCGGAAGCTCGGTGCCGATCGCGAGCTTCGCCGACCACGTGTTCGGCGTGGTACTGCTCAACGACTGGTCCGCTCGCGACCTGCAGGCCTGGGAGTACGTGCCGCTGGGGCCCTTCCTCGGGAAGTCCTTCGCGACGTCCATCTCGGGATGGATCACCCCGCTCAGCGCGCTGGCGCACGCCCGGGTACCGGCGGTCGAGCGGAACCCGGCGCCGTTGCCGTACCTGGACGACACCGGCGACTCCTGGAACCTGGCGCTCGAGCTGACCGTCAGTCTGAACGGCGAGGTCCTGAGCCGGCCACCGTTCGCGACGATGTACTGGACGGCAGCACAGATGCTGGCTCACCTGACGGTCAACGGCGCCTCGCTTCGGACCGGTGACCTCTACGGCTCCGGAACGGTCAGCGGACCGGACCCGGACCAGCGCGGGAGCCTGCTCGAGCTGAGCTGGGGCGGGGCGGAGCCGTTCACCCTCTCGGATGGGTCCCCACGCTGCTTCCTTGACAACGGTGACGAGGTGGTGATCACGGCGGCGGCACCCGGTCCCGGCGGCGGCCGGGTCACGATCGACGAGGTGCGCGGCCGGATCGCGGGTGCTGACTGACCGCCCGCTGCCTGATTGCCGAACGGACCTGCGAAGATCCATGCATGGTTCTCGAACTCGCGCTTCTCGACGTCACTCCCGGCAGCGAGGCTGCCTTCGCCGAGGGTTACCGCAAGGTCAAGCCCGCATTGGCCGAATCAGCCGGCCTGCTCAGTGTCCGGATGACCCAGGGCGTCGAGACGGCGACCCGGTTCGTGCTGATGGTGGAATGGGAATCGGTCGAGGCGCACCAGGCCTTCCGCGACTCCGACCGCTACGCGATCTGGCGCGCGGGCATCGGCTCGTACTTCGACGGCCAGCCGCGGGTCGAGCACTTCACCGACCTGAGCTGAGCCGCGGCTCAGGCCCGCACCACGACCTCGATCACGTTGCCGGCCGGGTCGGCGAACTGAACCCCGTAGTACCCGAGCTGCACCGACTCCCAGTCCCGAGGCGCCTGCACCACAACCGCGCCCGCTGCCACGCCATCGCGGTGCGCCGCCCGAACCAGGTCCGGGTCGGTAACCCCCAGCGCCAGGTGCGCACCAAGGGTGGCCTTGAGCCCGGCCGCCAACCAGAGCATCGGGCGCTCGCCGGGGTAGGCGTACCCGAGCGCGGCCACGGTATCCGGATCGTCCTCCTCACCCTCGGGGTCCTCGTAGTCCACGGTGGGACTGAGTCCAAGGCTGCCGAGAACGGCGTCATATATTGGCCGACTGGCTTCGAAGTCGTCGGTGACGATCGTGACGTGATCCAGAGTCGTGCGAACAGGCATGACACATCTCTACCGGATCGAGAGAACCGACATGCAGCTACACCCCGAGGTTGCGGCAGCGCTCGCAGCGAACCAGCCGGTCGTCGCGCTGGAAAGCACCATCATCAGCCACGGTTTGCCCCGCCCCGACAACCTGGGCATCGCGCGTGACATCGAGCAGGCCGTGCGAGACGGCGGCGCCGTTCCGGCCACCATCGCCATCATCGACGGCGATCCGCACATCGGGCTGGACGACGCCGCCCTGAAGGCGATCGCCACCTCCGACGATGTGGTCAAGGTCAGCGTCCGTGACATCGCCACCATCGCGGCGCGCGGCGGCACCGGTGCCACCACCGTCGCATCCACCGGCCACCTCGCCGCGCTGGCCGGCATCTCGGTGTTCGCCACCGGCGGCCTGGGCGGGGTGCACCGGCAGGCGCGGGAGTCCTGGGACGAGTCCGCCGACCTGACCACGCTCTCCCGGACCCCGATCACAGTCATCTGTGCCGGGGTGAAGTCCATCCTGGACGTGTCCGCCACCCTGGAGCGGCTGGAGACGCTGAACATCGGCGTGCTCGGCTACCGGACCAACGCCTTCCCCGGCTTCTACCGTGCCGACTCGGGGCACACCCTCGACTGGCGGGTGGACTCCCCCGCCGAGGTCGCCGCTGTGCTGCGGTCCCGCCGCGAGCTGGGCACCGACCGGTTCGGCCTCATCGTCGCCAACCCCATCCCGGCCGAGGACGAGCTGGACGCGGACCTGCACGACAGCACCCTGACGGCCGGCCTGGCCGCCCTGGACCGGGAAGGGGTCAGTGGCAAGAACGTCACCCCGTTCCTGCTGGACTTCTTCCACCGCGAGACGCACGGCGCGTCGCTGACGGCCAACGTGAAACTGGTGCTGAACAACGCGCGGGTGGCCGCCGAGATCGCCGCCGCGTACGCCGCACAGGGGTGACCCGCCGGATCGTCTGCCTCGGCGATGTGATGGTCGACGTGCTGGCGATTCTGCCCGGACCGTTGCGGCACGCCTCCGACACCCCTGCCCCCGTGACACTCGGGCACGGCGGATCGGCTGCCAATACCGCCGCCTGGCTGGCGGCCTGTGGCGCGCCGGGTTACTTCGTGGGCCGGGTGGGCGACGACGCCTTCGGCCGCGAGGCGGTCCGGGTGCTGGTCGATCAGGGTGTGTCACCGCTGGTATCCATCGATCCGGCGGCGCCTACCGGCGTCTGCATCGTGCTGGTCTCGCCGGATGGTGAGCGGACGATGATTCCCTCATCGGGTGCGAACCTCACGATCCGGCCAGCAGATCTGGGAGCCGACCTGCTCGGGGCACAGGACCATCTACACCTGTCGGGGTATGCGCTGCTCAACGAGGGTTCCCGCGAGACGGCGTTGTTCGCGTTGGGCACCGCGGCGTCGGTCGGGGCGTCGGTGTCGGTGGACGCAGCCTCTGCCGGGCCCATCCGCGCGGTCGGCGGCGCGGTCTTCCTGGACTGGCTGCCCGACGGCGCGCTGCTGCTCGCCAATGCCGACGAGGTTCGTGCCCTGAGCCCGGAGCCGGACGACGCCGCCGCGCTGGATCACCTGGTTGAGCGGGGCCTCACCGTGGTACTCAAGCGAGGTGGCGAGGGCGCTCTCGTTGCCAGCGGAGCGGACCGGCTGCCGGTACCGGCCACGCCGGTGCCCGCGGTGGACACCACCGGAGCCGGTGACGCGTTCGCCGCAGGAGTGCTGGCGCCCCTGCACCACGGCAGCGACCTGGTCGAGGCGGTCCGCCAGGGCAACGCCCTCGGCGCCCGAGCCGTGAGCCAGGTCGGCGCCCGCCCAGGTAGGCCGAGGGCGGCTAGGTAAGCGGATGCCGATCCGTTTTAGGCCGTGCGGACACCAGTTGTGGTGGCCTAGCCGCCGTTGAGCGGGACGTGGGTTCCTGAGCCGGCTACCTCGACACCGGCCGGGGTGGCGATGATCCGGTCGATCCGCAGCCCGAAGGGCAGGCCGCTGAGCGACAGCTGGTTGCCGAAGACGGAGAGGAACTGATCCGTCGTCGACTGCGGCAGCGATACCCCGGTGTCGGCGAGGGTAACCCGGACCTGGGAGAACTGCAGCCGGTCGCCGCCGAGCACGTTGACCTCGGCGCTGACCGACCCGGTGACCGACAGCCCGAGCGCGCTCAGGGTCTTGGTCGTCGCTACCCGTCCCGCTCCGTCCGCGCCGGTGCCGTCGTAACGCAGCGGAACCCCCACCACCCGCGACAGCTCCGAATAGGTGACGGTGGCGGTACCACTCACCGTGTCGGCGGTGGCCCGGGAGAAGTCCCGGGTGGTGTTGATGCCCGTCGCCCTGGCGTTCACGGTTTTCATGGTGACCTTGCGGCCGCTGTCACCGACGGTGACCTGGCTGGCGTTCAGCCGCACGGCGCGGTACCTGTTGCCGATGACCTGTGTCAGAAAGGGGAATCCTTCGATGTGCACACCTGGGCGGCGGGACAGGTTCTGAGTGCTCTGGATCTTGCTGGCCACCGCCCGGTCGGCAATCACCAGCGCCACCCGGTCGGCGACCACGAGCAGGATCGCCAACACCAGCACGGTGACGGCAAGCCCGCGAAGCGGCGAGCGTCGGCGCGTCAACGCACGCCTGCGGCGTCCATGCCCCGCAGCTCCTTTTTCAGCTCCTGGATCTCGTCACGAAGGCGGGCCGCGACCTCGAACTGCAGGTCACGGGCCGCTCCGAGCATCTGCTCGTTGAGTTGCTGGATCAGGTCTGCCAGCGCGGCGCGCGGCATCTCTGCCACGTCCAGCTTGCCGTCGGCATGCGCCCCGACCCCCACCACGCCGCCGGAGCCGACGCCTCGCCCGGCGCGACCGGGTGTCGGGGACTTGCCACGCGACTGTGACCGGCCCGAGCCGCCCACCGGCGCGCCGGCCGCCAGCAGCTCTTCGGTGTCTTCGGCCTCGCGGGCAAGCATGTCGGTGATGTCGGCGATCCGCTTGCGCAGCGGCTGCGGGTCGATCCCGTGCTCGGTGTTGTAGGCGACCTGGATCGCGCGGCGCCGGTTGGTCTCGTCGATCGCCTGCGCCATGGACCGGGTGATCTTGTCGGCGTACATGTGCACCTGGCCGGAGACGTTGCGCGCGGCGCGGCCGATGGTCTGGATCAGGGAGGTCGCCGAGCGCAGGAAGCCCTCTTTGTCGGCGTCGAGGATGGCGACCAGCGACACCTCGGGCAGGTCGAGCCCCTCACGCAGCAGGTTGATGCCCACGAGCACGTCATACTCCCCCATCCGCAGCTCGCGGAGCAGCTCGACGCGGCGCAGGGTGTCGACCTCGGAGTGCAGGTAGCGCACCCGGATGCCCAGCTCCAGCAGGTAGTCGGTGAGGTCCTCGGACATTTTCTTGGTGAGCGTGGTGACCAGTACCCGCTCGTTCTTCGCGGCCCGGTCGCGGATCTCGTGCACCAGGTCGTCGATCTGGCCCTTCGTCGGCTTGACGACGACCTCGGGGTCGATCAGCCCGGTCGGGCGGATCACCTGCTCGACGAACTCACCGCCGGTCCGGCCGAGCTCGTAGTTGCCCGGGGTCGCGGACAGGTAGACGGTCTGGCCGACGCGATCGACGAACTCCTCGAACTTCAGCGGCCGGTTGTCCATCGCGCTCGGCAGCCGGAACCCGTGGTCGACCAGGGTCCGCTTGCGCGACATGTCGCCCTCGTACATGCCGCCCGTCTGCGGCACCGTCACGTGGGACTCGTCGATGACCAGCACGAAGTCCTCGGGGAAGTAGTCGAGCAGGCAGTTCGGAGCGCTGCCGGGCGCGCGGCCGTCGATGTGCAGCGAGTAGTTCTCGATGCCGGAGCAGAACCCGACCTGGCGCATCATCTCGATGTCGTAGCTGGTGCGCATCTTCAGCCGCTGTGCCTCGAGCAACTTGTTCTGGTTGTTCAGCTCCTCCAGCCGGCCTTCGAGCTCGCGTTCGATGCCGGCGATCGCCTTTTCCATCTTCTCGGGCCCGGCGGCGTAGTGGGTCGCCGGAAAGATGAAGACCTCTTCGACCTCGCGGATGACCTCACCGGTCAGCGGGTGCAGGTAGTACAGCCGCTCGATCTCGTCGCCGAACATCTCGACCCGGATGGCGAGCTCCTCATAGACCGGGAAGATCTCGACGGTGTCGCCCCGCACCCGGAACGTGCCACGGGTGAACGCGATGTCGTTGCGCGCATACAGCACGCCGACCAGGCCGCGGAGGATCTTCTCGCGCTCGATCTCTTGACCCACCCGGAGCCGGACCGCCCGGTCGACGTACTCCTGAGGCGTGCCGAGGCCGTAGATGCACGAGACCGTCGCTACCACCACCACGTCGCGCCGGGTGAGCAGGGACATCGTCGCCGAGTGCCGCAGCCGCTCGACCTCGGAGTTGATCGCCGAGTCCTTCTCGATATAGGTGTCCGTCTGCGGGACGTAGGCCTCGGGTTGGTAGTAGTCGTAGTAGCTGACGAAATACTCGACCGCGTTGTTCGGCAGCATCTCGCGCAGCTCGTTCGCCAGCTGGGCCGCCAGGGTCTTGTTGGGAGCCATCACCAGTGCCGGTCGCTGCAGCCGCTCGATCAACCATGCCGTGGTGGCGGACTTTCCGGTTCCGGTGGCACCCAGCAGCACGACGTCTCGGTCACCCGAGCGGACCCGCTTCTCGAGCTCGGCGATCGCGGTCGGTTGATCGCCGGATGGCTCGAACTCGCTGATGACCTCGAACTTGCCGCTCTTCGGAATGATGTCGCTGTCTACCCGCATGCTTCAAGAGTACGAGGCGGCACCGACAACCCTGGCCGTCCGTCAGCTCACAGAGCGGGCATCGCGCGCGGTCTTGGCCAGGCTCAGCACCGTGGTGGTCGCCAGGATGCCGAGGATGACCACCAGCGACAGCCAGATCGGGATGTCCGGCGCCCACTCGACGTGCTGACCGCCGTTGAGGAACGGCAGCGTGTTCTCGTGCAGCGCGTGCAGCACCAGCTTGACGCCGATGAAAGCCAGCAGCACCGAGAGCCCCAGGCTCAGGTAGATCAGCTTCTTGAGCAGACCGCCGATGAGGAAGTACAGCTGGCGCAGCCCCATCAACGCGAACAGGTTGGCGCTCAGCACCAGATACGGTTCCCGGGTGAGCCCGTAGATGGCCGGAATGGAGTCCAGCGCGAACAACAGGTCCGTCGTGCCGAGGGCCACGATCACGATCGCCATCGGCGTGATCCGGCGCTTGCCGTCCTGCCGCACGGTGATCCGGCTGTCGACGTACTCGTCCGTCGAGGGCACCCGCCGGCGGAGCCAGCGGACCAACCGGCCCTCTTCGTAGTCCGCGGACTCCTCGGCCTGTTCGTTGCCGATGCCCTCCTTCGCCAGCTTGAACGCGGTGTAGACCAGGAAGGCGCCGAACAGGTAGAACACCCACGAGAAGGTGTTGATGGCGGCCGCGCCCACCGCGATGAACACGCCGCGTAGCACCAGCGCGAGCACGATTCCGATCAGCAGGGCCGATTGTTGCAGGTGCCTGGGCACCTGCAGCTTGGTCATGATGATGAGGAAGACGAACAGGTTGTCGATAGACAGCGAGTACTCGGTCAGCCAGCCCGCGTAGAACTCGGTGCCGTAGCGGTGGCCGCTGAAATAGAGCACCGCGATCCCGAACAGCACGGCAGCGCCGATGAAGAACGCGAGGTGTGTTGCTGCCTCGCGCATGGACGGCTCGTGCGGCCGCCGGCCGATCACGAACACATCGACGAGCAGGAACAGGACGGCGCCGCCCAGCGTGAGCGCCCAGACGAGCGGGGATACGTGCATAGTCCAACCTCCGGTCAGCTGTGTACTGCCTGCTTGATGCATGCAGTGGCTGCCGGAGGTCTCACCCACCCCGCCGAGGCGGGGCCGACCGCCCGGGACCGCTGCCGAAAACCTCTTCGGCGGTCCGTGATGACGGGACGATCGTGTTGGGTTACTCCCCTCCAGTACGCCCGAGCTTACCCGACCGAGCCGACCCACCGTCCCGTTCCGAAGAGCGGAAACCGGCGACCAGCGGAAACCGGCGACGCCGTCAGCCGGCGATCTCTACCAGGGTCACGGTGAGCGAGCTCCCGGAGGCGACGCGGTAGGTCAGCTTGTCGCCGGGGCGCGCACCGAGCAGTACCTCGCCCAGCGGGCTGGTGGGAGTGATCACCTGCACGCCCGCGGCCGCCTGCTCCACGAGCCCGATGAGGAAGTCCTGGGTCTCGTCATCGTCCTCGAAACGGATCGTCACGGTGCTGCCGATCTCCGCCGCGACAGCCTTGGGCGCGTCGGACACCGGGGCCTGCAGCTGCACCTGAAGCGCCGCAATCCGCGCGTCCAGCTCCTCCAGGCGGATCAGGGCCTCGACATTGCCGGCGTGGTCGGCGGCATCTCCCGATCCACCGGGCGGGATGCTCTCGATGGCGGCCTGCTCGCGCTGGCTCTGCAGGTCCTCCAGCCGCACCATCAGGGCGTCGCGCGCGGAAGTCGAAATCGAAGGCATGATCATCGTCACGGAGGTGTCCTTTATGTGAAACGGCTGGAATCTGTAGCAACTCCGCAGCAGCCGAAATGGTTCCGGCTTACCGAGAGTTTCTGAATCAGGCTGCCAGGCGGGCCAGCGCGACGAGCCGCGAGATCGCCCGCCGGTACTTCTTCCGGTAGCCACCCGCGAGCATCTCGGCGCTGAACAGCGCGTCGAGCTGAAGCCCCGAGGTGACCAATTCGATCTGGCGGTCATAGAGCCGGTCGACCAGGACGACCAACCGCAGCGCCACATTCTGGTCCGGTACCGGCGCCACCCCGGTGAGGCAGACCCGGCGAACACCGTCGAGCAACGCGCCGTAGCGCGATGGGTGCAGCGTGGCCAGCTGCGCCAGCAACTCGCCGAAATCGTCCAGCGAGGCACCCGCGCCCTGAGCCGCTTCGACCACCGCGGCCTCGTTGCGGGGCGCCGGCGCCGCGGGCAGGCCGCGGTGCCGGTAGTCCGGACCGTCCACCCGTACGGAGGCGAACCTCGCCGCCATCGACTGGATCTCACGCAGAAAGTCCTGGGCGGCGAACCGCTCCTCACCGAGTCGATCCGGCAGCGTGTTGGAGGTGGCTGCGAACCGAACCCCGGCCTCGTCCAGCCGGGCGAGCAGGGTCGATACCAGCACGGTGTCACCGGGATCGTCGAGCTCGAACTCGTCGATCGCCAGCAGCCGCATCCCGGACAGCTCGGTGACCAGCCGGGCGAAACCGAGCGCGCCCGCGAGCTGGGTGAGCTCCACGAACGTCACGTAGGCCTTCGGCGACGGTGCGGCATGCCACAGCGAGGCGAGCAGGTGCGTCTTGCCGACGCCGAAACCGCCGTCGAGGTAGACCCCGGCCGGGCCGGCCGGCGGCGGCGACCGCCGGAACAGCCCCTTGCGAGCGGGTGGCGCCAGCTCTGCCGCGAACCGCCGCAGCACCGCGGCGGCCTCGGCCTGGGTCGGCTCGGCCGGGTCCGGACGGTAGCTGTCGAAGCGCACGTCGGCGAACAGGGGCGGCGGCGTCAGTCCCGCGATCAGCGAGTCGACCGCCACCTCGGGACGGCGGTCTGCGAGACGGGTCGGCACAGCAGGGAAGTTTAGTTGTGTTGAGATAGGCGCCATGCGAGCACTGCTGCCAGCCCCGTCCGACACCACCACCGAACAGGTCGACGTGCATGCTCACTACGCCGAGGGCTGGGTCGAGCCGGGCGGTGTCCGGATCAACTTCGTCACCAGCGTGGATGGCGCCGCCAGTAGTGCTGGCCTCTCACGCGGGTTGCAGACCCCCGGCGACAACGCGGTGTTCGCGGCGCTGCGCGACCTCGCTGATGTGATCCTGGTCGGAGCCTCGACCGCCGCGGCCGAGAACTACCGCCCGTCCGACCCGCCCGAGCGGCGCAAGGTGATCCGGCGGGCGTACGGCCTCGCCGAGGCACCGGCCATCGCGGTCATGTCCTCCAGCCTGCGGCTGGATCTCTCGGCCGAGCTGTTCACCGCCGCCACGGTGGCGCCCACCCTGGTGATCACCGGGTCCTCGGCCCCGCTCAGCCGGCGCAACGACCTCATCGACCTGGCCGGAACGACTACCCGGCTGCAGCTCATCGAAGCGCCGTCCGGCAGCGACGGCGAGGTGGACTTCGCCGCCACGGTGACGTCGCTGCGCGAGCTCGGGTACCACCGGATCCTGTGCGAGGGCGGTCCTCGGTTGTTCGGGGCCGCCGTCGGCGCCGGCTGCGTGGACGAGCTGTGCCTCAGCGTCTCACCGCTGCTGGCCGGTCCGGGCGCGGGCCGCATCATCGGTGGCAAGCCGTGGTCCGACGAGCCGACGCCACGGCTGACGCTGACCGGCCTGCTGACCGAGGACGACGCGCTGTTCTGCCGGTACCGGGTTCAGAACGCCGCCTGACTAGGCGCGGCTGCCGAGGCCGGGAACGATGTCGGCCAGCTGGAAGGTCACCGCCTGTTCGAGCTGGGCATAGGTGCAGGACTCCGGGGTCCGGTCGGGACGCCAGCGATTGAACTGGGCGGTGTGCCGGAAGCGCTCCCCTTCCATGTGGTCGTAGCGGACCTCTACGACCCACTCCGGCCGCAGCGGCGTGAAGGACAGGTCCTTGCCGGCATTCCACCGGGAGGTCTCACCCTTGCGGGGCGTGCGCTCGCCGGCCTCGTGCGCCGCCCAGTTCCACGGATGCTGGTCCATCCCGATGACCAGCGGCTGCAACTCGGCGAACAGCTCCCGGCGGCGCACCATCGGAAAGGCGCCGATGACGCCGACCGAGTTCAGCACGCCCGCGTCCGTGTAAAGGCCCAGCATCAGCGAACCGATGACGTCCGGGCCGCTCTTGTGCACCCGGTATCCCGCGACCACGCAGTCAGCCGTCCGCTCGTGCTTGATCTTCCACATCACTCGCTTGTCCGGCTCGTAGCTGCCCTCCAGCCGCTTCGCGACCACGCCGTCCAGCCCGGCCCCCTCGAACTCGGTGAACCACCGCACGGCGATGTCGCGGTCCCGGGTCGCCGGGGTCAGGTGGATGGGCGCGCGCACGCCGGCCAGCGCGGCTTCCAGGGCGGCACGGCGCTCGGTGAACGGCCGGCCGGTGTAGTCCTCGTCGCCGAGCGCGAGCAGGTCGAAGGCGATGAACGACGCCGGGGTCTGCGTGCTCAGCAGTGTCACCCGCGAGACCGCTGGATGGATCCGCTGCTGCAGCGCATCGAAGTCCAGTCCCACGTCGGTGGCGATGACGATCTCGCCGTCGATGACGCAGCGCTCGGGCAACTCGGCCTTGACCGCCTCGATCAGCTCCGGAAAGTACCGGGTCATCGGCCGCTCGTTGCGGCTGCCGAACTCGACCTCGTCCCCGTCGCGGAAAATGATGGAGCGGAAGCCGTCCCATTTCGGCTCGTACGACGCCCCGGACGGGATCTCGGACACAGATTTCGCCAGCATCGGGGACACCGGCGGCAGCACAGGGAGTTTCATCCGGCCATTGTGACGGATCGGCCGCCCGGGAGCGCCGTCCCCGCGGTGAGCGACGCGGGTGGCGGACTGCTTCGGCGGCGGAGCGGTCGGTAGCCTGAGGCAGTGCAACCCACCCGTCGTTCGCCCCGTCTGTCCCTGATCGCCAGCGTTGCCGTCACGCTCCTGGTTTCCGCCGCCTGCACCAAGGACAAGGCCGCGGACGCGCCGAAGACGACACCGGCTCCGGCCACCTCGAGCGCGTCCGTGTCGAGCGCGTCCGCCGGCCCGACCGCGACCGCGAGGCCGACCGCGGCACCGGCCGGCATCGCGTTCTCCGACTGCTCGGAGCAGTTCCAGGCCGCCATCCGCAGCCCCAAGGCAAAGAGCATGGTGTTCTCGTGCGGCAAACTGGCGGTGCCGCTGGACTATGCCAGGCCCACCGGGGCGCGGATCGACCTGTTCGTGGTGAAGGTGCACAGCAAGTCCCAGAAGACGTCGGCGCGGATCGGGTCGCTGGTGGTCAACCCCGGCGGTCCCGGTGGCTCGGGCGTGAACCTCGCCGCGGGCCTGGTGAGCTCGTTGAGCTCCGACGTGCTGGATCGCTTCGACGTGGTCGGGTTCGACCCCCGGGGTGTGGGCCTGTCGGGTCCGCTGCAATGCATCAGCGACAAGCAGAAGGACCAGCTGTCCGCCGCCGACCCGGACGTGCGCACCGCTGCCGGCCGCATCCAGGCACGCGCGCTGTCCGACGCCGTGGCCAAGGGCTGCATCGCGAAGTACGGCTCGGCGCTGAGCCACTACAACACCGAAGAGACCGCCCACGACATGGATCTGCTGCGGCAGGCGCTGGGCGACAGCAAGCTCAATTACCTCGGCTTCTCCTACGGAACCCGGCTCGGGGCCGCGTACGCTCACGAGTTCCCGACGCATATCCGCACCGCCGTGCTGGACGGTGCGGTCGACCCGGTGGCCGGCGAGCTGACGACGGACGAGCGGCAGATCAAGGCCTTCGAGGACGCCTTCGACCAGTTCGCCGCCGACTGTGCGAAGCGGAGTTCCTGCGCGTCGATCGGCAATCCGCGGACGGTGGTGGAGCAGCTGATCAAGTCGGCCGACCGCTCCCCCATCAAGTCCAGCAAGAAGGGCGAGACCCGCCGCGCGACCGGCGGCATCGTCACCATCGGCGTGCTGTCGGCGCTGTACGACCAGACTCAGTGGGCAGAACTGGGGACGGCCCTGAGCGCCGCCGAGCGCGGTGATGCCGCCAAGCTGTTCACGCTGGCCGATCAGTACTCCGAGCGCGATCCCGAGACCGGGCACTATGCCAACATTCTGGACGCCAACCTTGCGGTCAACTGCAACGACTCGACACTGCGGGTGACCGACGCCCTGGTCGCCAGCCGGGCGAAGACCTGGATCGCGAAGTACCCGATCTTCGGCCCGAACGCCTCCGCGTCGCTCTACAGCTGCCATGCCTGGCCGCGCTCGGGCCATCCGCTGCCGCCGGCCTCCGCGCCCGGCGCGCCGCCGATCCTGGTGGTCGGAACGGTGCACGACCCCGCGACGCCGTACGCCGCGGCGGGCGTGCTGGCGAAGGCACTGGGTACCGGAGTAGTGCTGAGCTGGGACGGCGAGGGGCACACGGCCTATCCCAAGACCAGCTGCGTCACCACGAAGGTGGACAAGTACCTGATCACCGGCATGCCGCCCACCGGTGACACCTGCCCGCGCAGCTAGCGGCTGCTGTCGATGGCTGTGCTGTTCGCCCTGTTCGCGGCCGCCGCGTACGGGGTCAGTGACTTCCTGGGCGGACTGGCGTCGCGCCGGGCCGCCGCGGTGACCGTGCTGCTGGTGAGCTATCCGGTCGGCGCGCTGTTGATGGCCGGCGCGCTGCCGTTC
This sequence comes from Jatrophihabitans lederbergiae, assembly GCF_031845305.1. Taxonomy (NCBI): domain Bacteria; kingdom Bacillati; phylum Actinomycetota; class Actinomycetes; order Jatrophihabitantales; family Jatrophihabitantaceae; genus Jatrophihabitans; species Jatrophihabitans lederbergiae. Next base: position 201,502 of record NZ_JAVREH010000004.1, read on the forward strand.
TACGGCGGACCCGTCACGGCGTCCACGCTGTGGTGGAGCATCGCCGGGGGCGGTGCCGGTCTGGCCGGCGTGGCCCTGCTCTACAGCGCGCTGGCGCAGGCGCCGATGAACATCATATCGCCGGTCACGGCGGTGATGTCGGCGGTGGTCCCGGTACTGGGCGGCGTGGTTCAAGGCGAGCGGCCGCACCTGCTGGCCTGGCTCGGTATCGCGCTTGGGCTCGTCGCCGTGGTGCTCATCTCGCGGCAGCCGGAGGACCATCCGCACGGGCCGGTCGGTTGGCGTCCGCTGATGATGGCCGTGCTCGCCGGAGTCGGCTTCGGGGCGTACTTCATCTGCCTTGCCCAGTCGGACACCGATTCCGGCATCTGGCCGGTCGTCATCTCGCGCGGGGTGTCGGCGGTGCTGCTGGTTCCCATCGCCTTCGCCGGTTCCAAGTTCGTCCGGATGTCCTCGGGCGCGCTCGGGCTCGCCGCGGTGGCCGGGGTGCTGGACGCCGGTGCCAACGTCGCGTTCCTGCTCGCGAGCCGGCACGGCCTGCTGTCGCTCTCGGGGGTGATCACCGCGCTGTATCCGGCCGGAACGGTGCTGCTGGCGGTGCTGATCCTGAAGGAGCACACCGGACGGGTGCAGCGAGCCGGTCTCGGTCTGGCCACCGCCGCGGTCGTCCTGCTCACCCGCTGACCAGCGTCGGCAATGGTCGTACGATCGCTTGGACCGCTCCCGACGGGAAGGTCGTCATCTCGCGATCGGTCACCAGCTGTGGCAGAGCAGCTCGCAGAGGGACGGAGAGCCATGCTGATCTACTCGATGAGCGTCTCGGTGGACGGCTTCATCGCCGACCGCACGGGCGGGTTCGGGTGGACGGTCCCTAGCGAGGAGCAGTTTCGTTTCCACCTTGCGCAGACACGCGAACTCGGCGTCCATCTGTGCGGTCGCAAGCTTTACGAGACCATGCTGCCGTGGGAGACGGATCCGTCGTTCCGCGACAACGAGCTCGGGGCCGCGTTCGCCGATGTCTGGTGCGCTATCCCGAAGGTCGTCTTCAGCCGCACGCTCGAGAGCGTCCAGGGCAACGCCCGGCTCGCCGAGGCGTCGGTGGCCGAGGAGGCCGCTGCGGCTCTCGACGCGACCGACAAGGACGTCGCGATCGGTGGCGCCGGCCTGGCCGCGGCAGCGATCAAGCTCGGCCTCGTCGACGAGCTGCACATGTTCCGGAACCCGATCGTCGTCGGCGGCGGCACGCCCTTCCTGCCGCCGGTCACCGAAGTCGTTCAGCTGAACCTGGTCGAGACCAGGACGTTCAGCTCACGCGTGGTCTACGAGCGCTACAGTCGCGCCCGCGAGAGTTCGGACTGACACCCCCGTCCGAGTCCTCAACGCTGCAGATCACGCGGCAGAATTGTCGTCCTCGTTAGACAAGGCGAAACGCTGAGGCATGGTGGCGATGGTGAAGTCACGCATCTGGACGTCCGGTAGCTCGTCCCAGGTCACCGGCGCCGACACCGGCCCGTGCGGGAAGCCGCGCACCTAATACGAGGCAGCGATCGTCCTGTCCATGGCGTTCTGGTTGGCGTAGGTGGCCTTCAAGCTCAGAAACGTTCCGCCCCCCACCTGGACGCACCGCTCATTCACTCGTCGATGTATCCAATCGGATACGCTGAGGTAGGGATTGGGGGTGATTGACGATGACGGGTGGCCATCTGTTGGAGCGCGCCCGCCGCGCGGCCGGGTTGAGTCAAGAAGACCTGGCGCGGCGCGCGCACACCTCGCGTACCGCTGTATCGGCGTACGAGAACGGCCACAAGTCGCCCTCGCTGTCCACTGCCGAACGCCTTCTGGCCGAGGCTGGCTACGAGCTGGACGCCCGGCCGCGCGTCACCTTTCACTGGGTCGCCGGTGCGCGCGACCATCGCTACGAGGTTCCCGACCGGCTCCCACAATTGCTTCCGGACCAGGCGTTGGCCACCGTGCAGCTCCCGCTGCGGCTCAATTGGTCCGACAAGGAACGGGAGTACCGCATGGCCGACCGCACCGACCGAGCCCGGGTCTACGAGGCGGTCCTACGCGAGGGCACCGCCGACGACGTTCTCACCTACGTCGACGGCACGTTGCTCGTCGATCTCTGGCCGGAGTTGGTCCTTCCCCGCGACCTACGCGCGGCATGGTCGGCGGTCATCAACCGCGCCCTGGCAAACTAGTGAGCGATGCCGACCAACCCACCTCGCTGACGAGCTTCCAGTTGGAGGCAGCGGCAGTGTTCTTTCAGCTGCCCGCATCCCAAGGATTCCTTCTTGCCGGTGGCGCAGCGCTGGCAGCACAGCACCTCACGACTCGACCAACGCAAGATCTTGACTTCTTCACCAGCCCAGGTCGCGGCGAGGTTCCAGCCGCCCGCGACGAGTTCATCGCCGCCGCGCGCACCCGCGGCTGGAAACTACAAATAATTAGGGACGAGCTCACCTTCTGCCGCATACAGATCACTGGTGCCGACGAGCTGCTGATCGACATCGCTCTAGACGCGACACCAGGACACCCGCCAGTCACCAGCATCGCCGGACCCACGCTCGACCCGAGTGAACTGGCCGGACGCAAAGTGATCGCATTGTTCGATCGCGCAGCGGCTCGAGACTTCGTAGACGTGTTCGTCCTCAGCAGTTCGTTCGGCAAGGACGAACTCCTCAGACTAGCAGCGGAGGTTGACGCGGGCTTCGACCTGCAGGTGCTCGCTGACATGTTCGACATGTTGGTCCGATACACCGATCGCGATCTATCCCTCGGCACTGTCGACCCGTCAGCAGTCCGCAAATTCTTCGCTGACTGGGCCGATCAAATCCGAACCGGCCCGGCGCCGTAAGAGGACTTGCCACGACTGCCGGGCGTAGCCGTTGCATTCGCCGACCGCGAGGTCGCAGCACCCAAGCCACCCCTGAGCGGACACGGCGTTGCCGAATCCCCATCACACAGTGAACGTCTGACTCAACTGCGTCTCGGCCGCGAAGGTAGTGCTCCCCCTTCCGTGATGCAGAGCCTGCGCGGACGCGCAAGATCCGTCGATATCGGGTGAAGCCTCGGGAATGCCATCACCGTCCAGATTGATCACTATGTTCGATGGGTCAGTGACTTTGAGCCAGGTCTAAGCGCCGCAGGCTGCCGGGAACAGCGCTACACCAGCCTGCGGCGACGTGATCATGTCGCCGTTTGGATTTAATCGAACGGCGGTGGCACGGCGATGCGAATGCCTGCGAATCCTATCTGCGGGTCCCATGGGCATTCGGAGCAGCAGGTTGGACGACGCCCGACCTCTCGGTAAAGTGTCCAAATTTATGGACATCACTTGTCCAAATATTCTGGACATGTATAGGGTGGCGGTATGGCTGGTGTGGCAGAGATGTTGCGGTCGACCCTCGGTGAGAACCGGTTCGCGGTGCTGAGTGCGGTGGCGGGTCAGGTCGAGCCGGTGTCGGGGCGGGCGATCGCGGGTGAGTTGAAGGTGTCGCCGACTACCGCGTCGGACCATCTGTCGTTGCTTGAGGCTGCTGGGCTGGTGCGGTCGAGCACGGTGGGTCGGGCGAAGTTGTGGGGGCTCGACATGGACTGCGACCTGGTTCGGGCGTGGTTGCGGGAGGCGGGCGGCGAGGTGGCGAGTCCCGCGTCGTCCGGTGGCGCGGGTGTGACGTTCGAGCGGAAGGTCGTGGCCGATTACTTGGGGCGGCTGCTTGCTGGTGATACGGCTGCGGGGCTGGGGTCGAGCCGGGTGGTCGTGTCGGTCGCGTTGCAGCAGGCTCCTGAATTCACCGTGGATGACGTGGTGGTCAGGGCGGCGCTTGAGGGTGAGGCGGAGCCGTCGCTGGTGTTGGCGTTGGCAGCCCGCCGGACCCCGCTCCTTCAGACGAGCAACGTGAAGTCGCAGAAGTTGTTCAAGGGCTTGGTGCAGCAGCTAATGCTCGCGGAGCCAGATGGGCCGGAGTTGCGGCTTGGTTTGGCGGTGTCGGGTGCGCAGGAGCACACGGAGCAGTTGAAGGTGCTCGTCGGGGCCGCCGCGGGCCAGTCGGGGGCGACCGGATTCTTCACGCTGGTGCGCACGGCGGGGAAGTTCAACACCGAGGTGCAGGGTCGTCTCAAGCAGATCGAGGGCCTGGTTGAGAAGGCGCTTGTTGATCTTGGCCAGCAGAATCCGCCGACGGACGTGGTTGAGCAGTGGACGTGGGAGTTGTTGAGGCGGCTGGTGGTGTTGTCGCCGCGGATGGAGGGTCCGGACGATTCGGATTGGGCGGCGTTGCCGCGTGTGCTGCGGCCGTTCTCGACGCAGGGGACGCTGTATGGCGGGACGCTGCTCCGGGATCGGTTGCTGACGCTGGCGGACGAGTGGGCGCCGGTGGCTGCGTTGGTGGATGTGTCGATGGTTCGACGCAGGGTTCATGAGCTGCTGGATTCGGAGGCTGGCCGTCACGCGGCGGGGTGGCGAGCGCTGGAGCTGCTCGCCGAGCAGGCTCGTGACGCGGTCGGCGACGAGATCGTGTCGGTGGACCGTGTGCGTCGGGTTCGGTTGGACCGGAGCGATGTGGTCGAGGCGTTGACGACGTCGGCGGTCGGGTCGGCTGGTGTTGTGTTGCATGGCGAGTCTGGTGTTGGGAAATCGGCGGTTGCGCTGAGGCTGGTTACTGCGACCGGCAAGGACGCCGGTGAGGCGGCCGCCGAGGGCGGCGCGGACGTTCAGGCTGCTGCGGTGCAGGTGGTGTGCATGAACTTGCGGCACCTGCCGGGCACGGTCCTTGAGTTCGAGGCGCTGCTCGGGGTGCCGCTAAAGGGGTTGCTTGCGGAGATGTCAGCGCCGACGCGGCTGCTGGTCGTCGACGGGGCGGATGCGGTCGGTGAGGGTCGGCAGGAGCTGCTGACCTACGTAGTGAACGCCGCGGTCACGGCGGACGTGCATGTGGTGGCGGTGACGGCGAGCGATGTGAAGCAGCTGGTCGTCGACACGCTGACTGGTTCGGTCGGCCAGGGTGTGGTCGAGGTGGCAGTTCCGCCGTTGACCGACGCGCAGGTCGACGTGGTGGTGGCTGAGTTGAGCGAGTTGGAGGCGATGGCGGCGAACCCGTCGTCGCGAGAGCTGCTGCGTCGCCCGGTGCTGGTTGATTTGCTGGTGCGCGGCGGGGTCGAGGGTGTGCCGGTCAGCGACTTCGACGCGATGGAGCAGGTGTGGGCCGGGCTGGTGCGTCGGCGTGAGGCGAGCGACCGGGGGACGCCGGGCGCGCGGAACCTTGTGATGTTGCAGCTTGCTCGTCAGGTGCTTGATGGTCGTGACCAGCTCGACGCTGCGGTGACGCTGGATCCGGATGCGGTTGAGGGGTTGCGGAAGGACGGGCTGCTGCGCACCCCGCAGGACAACCCGTACCGGCCGGCTCCGGAGTTCGCGCATGACGAGCTGCGCAGGTATGCGGTGGCGCGCCTGCTGCTTGCCGAGGATGTGATCAAGAGGCTTGTGGATGCGGGGGTGCCTCGGTGGGCGTTGGGGGCGGCGCGGTTGGCGTGCCAGGCCATGCTCGTCGCGGGCGACACCCCGGGGAATCCGGCGGCGGGGCGGTTCATGCGGTGGCAGGGCCGGTTCAACGAGCTGGTCGGTGCTGGGCATGGGGAGCGTTGGGCGGATGTGCCGGGGGAGGCACTGCTGACGCTCGGTGATCCGCGGGCGGTGTTGCGGGACGCGTGGCCGCAGCTGCGGGCAGACGACGGGGCGGGGGTGCAGCGACTGGTTCGGCTGGTGGATCAGCGGCTGCGGGATGAGAGCAAGTTCGTGCGGGTGGCTCCGGTCGAGCCGCTCATTGAGTCGCTGCTGGAGGACGAGACGCCATGGGCGTCCAGCAAGCCTGAGCGGACGCTGCTCATGGATTGGCTGCGGTCGCTCGCGACATCGCAGACTCCGTCTGGCTATGCGTTGCGCGAGCAGTTGCGTGGCTTGCTCGTGGACTTCTGCGCGGTGGCCGACGAGCGGCTCCGTGTCGCCGATGAGGAGCGTGAGGCGGAGCGGGCGGCAAGGGCAGCCGCGATGACGGACGAGGAGCGGGCGGAGCGGGAGGCCCGCTTCAAGAAGTTGCCGCGTTCACTGTTCCAGGAGATCGGGTACCCGCGCGGCCGTCCGCGTCGGGAACGGCCGGCGATTTCGCGGGAGATCACCGACGAGACGGTGGTGGAGTTGTTCGCGCTGCTCGGCGCTGATCTTGGTGCCGACGGAGAGGCGTTGTTGCGGCGGGTTGCGGAGGCCGCGCCGGAGGACTTGAAGCCTGCGATGGAAGGCGTCACCTGCGGTCATGCGCTCGGCCGATACCGCCAGGGGTTCCTCACCGAGATGGTGCTCGCGTACTACCTCGATGAGGAGCAGGACGGTCAGGGCGGCCACATCAACGACGAGGGGGTGCGTGACCACAACTTCTGGGGCATCGGGGTTCCGCACGCCGCGTCGTGGCGAGGACCGTTCATGGCGCTGTTCGAGAACGATCCAGTTGGCGGCATAGCAGCCCTGAACCGGATCTTGAACCATGCGGCGTTGGTGCGCGCCCGGACGATGGCCAGCGGCTACGGCTACTACGGGCCGGTGGAAGACTCTGATCTTGACCAGTTCCGCACCGAGCTGACCATCACGGGCGTCCCTCACGCGTACGTCGGTGACGGCAACGTGTGGAACTGGTATCGAGGGACCGGCGTGGGGCCGTATCCGTGCATGAGCGCGCTGCAGGCGCTGGAGCGGGTCTGCGACCACATCATCGGGCTAGGGATGCCGTTGGAACGGCTCGTGTCGATGCTGCTCGACGGGTGCGACAACGTCGCGATGGTCGCGCTGGTCGTCGGGCTGCTCGTGCGGCACCTGGACAAAGCGGGGAAGCTGCTGGACCGATTCCTTGCCGAGCCGGACGTGTGGCATTTCGAGTTCAACCGGATCACGCACGACCACGGCTTCTTCCGGGCATCGTCAGACGGAATTGTTCACGCGGAACGGCAGCAGTGGTCGCTGCGGGAAGCGGCGATGTCCCTGGTGCTCGCCGCTGGGCCGGAACGAGCCGAGGAGCTTCGCAGTGTCGGGCGGCAACTGGTCGACCGGTTCCGTCAACGAATCGAGCAGCTCGGTGACGCCGTACCGGCGCAGGCCGCCAACATGGAGCTGAACACGGTCCGCGGGTGGGCGAGCGGTCTCGACCGGGCCACCTACTCGACGACGGAGACGGACGAGGGCTGGGTGATCGAGAGCAACCCGCCGGCGGAGGTGACCGCTGTCCTGTCCGAGGGGCTGGGATGGGTCCGGCGCAGCCAGGAAGCGATGCGGTTGACCCTTCGCTATCACGTGAACCGGGAGGACCGCACCGCGGAACCGGTCACAACCGAAGCGTTGGTCGCTGACCTGGACGCGGCGGCCGCGCTGATGGACGACCCGCAAGGGTTGGACGAGATGGACGTGGACGGAGTTGCTGCGGTTGCTTTGGTGGCGTTAGAGGAGCACCTCGGTCACGGGCTGCCGTTGCCCGACGCGAGCGTGAAGATTGCCGCCGACATCGTGCTGGGGATCGGTGAGAACGATCCGCCGCTTCGAGATCACGACATCGAGGAGTCCTACTTCTCTCAGGGGGCAGACCGCAGCGCGGCCCGCGCCCTGCCGCTCCTGCTGACTCCGGCGGCTGACCACGTGCGCCGCGTCGTCGACGGGGCTGATGGCACGGCCGCCTACACGCGAATCGAGGCCGCGCTCGCCGCGTTGGCTGCCTCGAACGTCATCCAGACCAGGCTGTTCATCGCTCGCGGCCTCGACCACGTGTGGGCGGCACCGTGCACGAACGACGCCGCCTGTGTCCATCAGACCGCGTTGAGGATCGCGACCGACATGATGCGGGAGTGCGTCTTCGGGCCTTGGAGCATGGAGCGGCAGGAACACTCCATCGAGGTGCTTGCCGACCCTGTCGTTGACACTCTGCCGGCCGTTGCTGGCGAGGACATCTACGTGTCGCGGCTCGACCCGGCGATCCGCGCGCTCGGCCAAGCTGCCGCCACCGACACGTGCGTAGCTGCGGAAGCCAGCGCGCTGCTTGGCGTCCTGATCGACGCGCAGCGTCGTGCACTGCTCGCGCAGGACCGTGACACCGACCTGCGAGGCACTCACGCGCTCGCCTCAGCGCGTGCCCTGCTCACGGTCAACGACGACGCCGCCATCTTGGCTCACGTTGACGCCTACGTGGACAATCCCGCCGGTCTTCACCACACGCTCAGTGCGATCTCCGCCGCTGCCGAGGAAGGCCCTCGCCGCGCCGACACCGCCCATCGGATCTGGCCGACCATCGTCGAACACGTTCTCGACGCGCACGACTCGGGACACACACCGTTTCACCGCGACGACCGTGACTGGACGATGGCTGCGCTGCTGCCCGCGTTTGCCGGGGAAGGCAGCTACCTTCACGCGGAGCACGCCGGGAAGCCCATCGCCTGGTGGGACCCCGCCGCTGCGCACACCACGGTCGAGCGGTGGCTGGGTGTTGCAGCCGGTAAGCCGAAGTGCGTCGACAGGCTCGTCCGGTTCATCGCCTCGTCGCTGCCCGCAGACGAGCAGGTTCGCGTCGGGCTCCCATGGGTTTGGAGAGCAGTGCTCGCTGACCCGGCGGCAGTTGCCAACCGCTGCTATACTGTCGCGCCATGGCTGATCGAGATCAGAACAGCGGCCCAAGCGGCTGGAGCCTTAAATAGCTGGCAGCGGACAGTTGATGCCCTCGTCGTGGCAGGAGACAGCCGCCTGGCCCCGTACTCGGAGTAGCCAGACCGGAGCTGGCTCGTATGAAAGTATTGCGGCGCTCTCACGCTGCCTCTTACCGATCTATTCGAGACGGCGTGCCGCCGGGGCTTCGTCGATGAGGAAGACGGGTTCGGAAGCACGCCGCATCCGGCCAGCAGGGGTCTGCTGCACGCAACGGTGTCACGTCACTTGGGCTGGGGCACCCGCACGTGGCAGCTGCTATAGATGTTGAATGTCATGTGCCTCAGGCCCGCTATCGCGAGCATATTGATCGCGCAATCGCCGCCGACTCGAGTACCGAGCCCGCGCATAGTCGGCGATCTGCACGGGTCAATCGAGCTGCTGCGGCTCGACGCCGCTTGCCGTCGATTCGCCAGTCCAGTTCGCCTTGTTCTTGCGCGACGGTTGAACCCTTGGTGGTTCGCCTTCCATCTTCGGGAAGTTCGGCGGGTACGGGGCATCGCCCAGGCCGTGATCGTGCTCGTCGCGATCCGCCCATTCCAGCAGCCGATCGATGTCGAAATGGACGTCGTCGATCCCCGTGCCCACATCACCCAACCGGGCGAACCGCTCCGGCATGGTCGCAATGGTGAAGTCGCGCATCTCGACGTCGGGCAACTCATCCCAGGTCACCGGCGCGGACACCGGCCCGTGCGGGAAGCCGCGCACCGAGTACGCCGCCGCTATCGTCCGGTCCTTGGCATTCTGGTTGTAGTCCAGGAAGATCTGCTCACCACGCTCCTCCTTCCACCAGGCGGTCGTGACCTGGTCGGGAGCCCGGCGCTCCACTTCCCGGGCGAACGCCAGCGCGGCCCGGCGCACCTCGCGGAACCCGTAGTTCGGTGCGATCCGGACGTAGATGTGGATGCCCTTGCTGCCCGATGTCTTCGGCCAGCCGACGAACCCGAGCTCGGCCAGCACCTCGTTCACCACCAGCGCCACCCGCTTGGCCTCGGCGAAGCCGGTGCCGGGCTGGGGGTCGAGGTCGATCCGCAGCTCGTCCGGCTTCTCGACGTCGGCGCGGCGGCTGTGCCACGGGTGGAACTCGACCGTCGACATCTGCACCGCCCAGGCGACCGCGGCCACCTCGGTCACGCACAGCTCGTCGGCGGTGCGCCCGGACGGAAAGCTGACCTCCGCTGTCTGCACCCAGTCGGGCGCCCCCTTGGGCAGCCGCTTCTGATAGATCTTCTCGCCGCCGACGCCCTCGGGGTAGCGGTGCAGCATGCAGGGCCGCTGGTACAGCGCCCGGACGATGCCTTCGCCCACGGACAGGTAGTAGTGAACCAGGTCGAGCTTCGTCTCGCCCCGCTCGGGAAAATAAACCCGGTCCGGATTGCTGACCCGCACAGTCCGGTCGCCTATCTGAACCTCGGTGAACGGCGATGCCATCCCCGCACCGTACTGGCAGTGGGCAGTTCTCGGGACACTGGTTCCGGAGCACCATCGCGGCCGAGCGGCTCAGCGCTCCCCGACGCGGACCAGCCGGCCCGCGCGAGCCGGCGGCACTCGCGCTGCGCACCCGGTTGCGGGCTCTGATGTTCACGGACTAACGGCAGCGACGCCGAACAAGGCATGCTGTGCTAGTGGATACCGAACCGCGCGAGCCCCAACGGCAGCCACCTTCCACGGGGCAGCACATCGTCTATCTCGATCCGAACCTGGATCGAGCGGTGAGTCCGTACTCCCCCGAGGGCGAGATCCGGATGATGGGCGACTTTGCCGCGGGTCTCAGCCGCCGCGGTGCGGTGTCCCGGCCGATGGCCATCATCCTGGTCGTTCTCATTCTCGCGCCGATCGCTCTCAGCGTGCTGGTGATGCTCACCAGCTGGTGAGACGCGCGACCGCCACCACTGGGTAATGGCGCTCGGTAATGTCGAGGGTATGACCACCGATCAGACCGCTCCCAGAGTCACAAGAACTGACGACGAGTGGCGCGCGCAACTGTCCGCCGCCGAGTACGCCGTGCTCCGCAAGGCAGGCACCGAGCGCCCCTACACCGGCGAGTACACCGACAATCACCGGACCGGGATCTATTCGTGCCGAGCGTGCGGCGCGGAGCTGTTTCGTTCCGACCAGAAATTCGACTCGCACTGCGGCTGGCCCAGCTTCTTCTCACCGCTCGCGGGCGAGGCGATCATCGAACGGGTGGACAGCAGCGGGGGAATGCGCCGGGTCGAGGTGGTGTGCGCCAACTGCCACAGCCACCTGGGCCACGTGTTCGAGGGTGAGGGCTACGCCACGCCGACGGACCTGCGCTACTGCATCAACTCGATCAGCATGAGCTTCGCGGCTGACGAATAAGCGACCGGTGCCGCCGGCGTGATCGAAGCCGGCTACGGCAGTACGACCCGTACGGCCGTACCGCTTTAAGGCAGTGACTCCACCAGCTCGGACATCGTGCGCTTGGTGCCGGTGTAGAACGGCACCTCTTCGCGCACGTGCCGGCGGGTCTCCGATCCGCGCAGGTGGCGCATCAGGTCCACGATGCGGTGCAGCTCATCCGCCTCGAACGCCAGGATCCACTCGAAGTCGTTCAGCGCGAACGAGGCGACGGTGTTCGCCCTGACGTCCGGGAAGTCACGCGCCATCTTGCCGTGCTCGGCGAGCAGCGACCGGCGCTCGGTGTCCTGCAGCAGGTACCACTCGTAGGACCGGACGAACGGGTAGACGCACACGAACTTGCGGCTCTGCTCCTCGGCGAGGAACGCCGGGATGTGACTCTTGTTGAACTCCGCCGGCCGGTGCAGCGCCATCACCGACCAGACCGGCGTCAGGTGGCTGCCGAGCTTCGTGCGCCGGAACCGGCTGTACGCGCTCTGCACCTGCTCAGCGGTTTCGGCGTGCCACCAGATCATCAGGTCGGCGTCGGCGCGCAGGGCCGCCACGTCGTACGCACCCCGCACGGTGATGTCGGCGGCCGCGAACTCGGCGAACAGCGCGTCCACCTCGCTGGCGAGCGCGGCCCGGTCGGCAGCGCCGATCGGGGTACTGACCGAGAACACCGACCAGGCGGTGTAGCGGATGACATCGTTGAGCTCGCGAGCCTGCTTACCGTCGACCATTAATCCATTGTCCCGATGGAGGAAGCGCGGCCAGCACCCGGTCCGCGGCAATGTGAGCTGAGGCGATGCAGGCAGGGATGCCGACCCCGTCATAAGTCGCGCCGCACACCGCGAGACCGGGCACCTCGGCCACTGCCGCACGCACCCGCTCGATTCGGGCCAGATGACCCGGCGGGTACTGCGGCAGGCCGCCGCCCCAGCGCTGGACGTGGGTGTCGACCGGCGTCGCCGCCAGCCCGGTGATGCTTTCAAGCTCCGCCCGGACGATGGACACCAGCTCGTCGTCGGCGCGCTGCAGCACCCATTCCTCGCCGATCCGGCCCAGCGACGCGCGCATCAGGAACACGCCGGACTCCGCACCGACACCCGGCCACTTCTGGGACGAGAACGTCATGGCCTTGACGCGCAGCCCCTCCACGACAGGAATCAGCAGGCCGCTGCCCGCCGGTAGGGCGCTGGTCGGCAGGCCGCGAAACGCCAGCGTCACGATGGCCATGCTCGCGCTCTCGACGGTCGCGAGCTCCGCGCCGGCCACTGGTGCCAGGTCGGTGAGCAGCATGCTGGCCTTGCTGGCCGGGGTCGCCAGCACGACGGCGTCCGCGGTGAGCAGTTCGGTGACCGGCACAGCCCCCAGACTGAGCTCGAAGCCGTCCGGCGTGCGCCGGATTCGCCGGACAGCGGTGGACCTGCGGATGCTGAATATCGCCCCGGCAGCGAGTTGCTCCGGCAGCCGTGTCAGCCCACCTGCCACGCTGGCGAACACCGGCTTCGGCAGGCTGGCGGGACCGGAACCACCCGAACCTGAGCCAGCAGCAGCCGGCGGCGGCAGGCTCGCGGCCGCGGCCCGCAGCAGCGACCCACCGTCGGTCCGCAACCGCGCGGCGAGCCCCGGAATGGCCGCGTCGAGCGAGATGGCGTCCGCTCGTCCGGCGTACACCCCACCGAGCAGCGGATCGACCAGCCGGTCCACCACCTCCGCGCCGAAACGTTCACTGACCAGGTCGCCGACCGAAACATCGTCGGTAAGCGGGGGGTACGGGCCGCCGGCCGGCTCGGCCTCGATCCGTTCCAGGGTCTCGGCACTCAACACGCCGGCGGCGCGGACCGCGTCCAGGTCGGCCGGCACCCCGATCAGCGTGCGGACGGGCAACCGGGCGTTGCGGCCGCGGTTGCGCAGCAGCGCCGCCGTGGTCAGCGGCTGGATCAGCTCGGACTCCAGCCCAGCCTCGACCGCCGCCGCCACGCCCTCGGGCCGGCGAGCCAGCATCGCCTCGGCGCCCACGTCCACCCAGGCGCCGCCGACCTCGGCGCGCAGCAGCTTGCCACCGACCCTGGGCGAGGCTTCCAGCAGGACCACCTCGGCATCGGGACGTGCCCGGCTGATCCTGGTGGCGGCGCTCAGTCCGGCGATGCCGCCGCCGACCACGGCAATCCTGGGCACGAGGTTGGCTCCTGGGTAGAACTAGAGCGAGTGGATCAGGTGGACGACCCTGGTCAACGTCTCGGGGTCGGTGTCGGGAAGCACGCCGTGGCCGAGGTTGAAGATGTGGCCCGGGGCGCGGCGGCCCTCGTCCACGATCCGGCGGACGGCGGCCTCGAGAACCGGCCAGTCCGCCAGCAGCAGCGCGGGATCGAGGTTGCCCTGTACCGGGGTTCCACCGCCGATGCGCTGGGCGGCGACGTCGAGCGGGGTCCGCCAGTCGACGCCGACGACGGTGGCGCCGGCGGTGCGCATCAGGTCCAGCAGCTCACCGGTTCCCACTCCGAAGTGGATCTTGGGGACCGGATGACCGGCCAGGCCGGCGAAGACCCGCTGCGAGTGCGGCAGCACGAATTCGGTGTAGTCCGCGGCCGACAGCCCGCCGGCCCACGAGTCGAACAGCTGGACGGCGGACGCCCCGGCCTCGATCTGCACGGTCAGGAAGGTGGCGGAGATCTCGGCCAACCGGTCGAGCAGGGCGTGCCACACGTCCGGACGGGAATGCATCAGCGCCTTGGTGCGGGCGTGGTCCTTGGACGGTCCGCCCTCGATGAGGTAGCTCGCCAGGGTGAACGGGGCGCCGGCGAAGCCGATCAGCGGGGTCTCGCCCAGCTCGGACACCAGCTGGCGGACCGCGAGCTCGATGTCGGCGACGTCACCGGGGTCCAGCGGCCGGATCGTGGCGACGTCCTCAGCGGTACGGATCGGACGGGCGACCACCGGGCCGGTGCCGGGAACGATCTCGATGTCCAGCCCCACCGCCACCAGCGGCACCACGATGTCGGAGAACAGGATCGCCGCGTCGACGCCATGCCGGCGCACCGGCTGCAGGGTGATCTCGGTGACCAGATCCGGCGTCCGGCAGGCCGCGAGCATCGACGATCCGGCCCGCAGCGCTCGGTACTCCGGCAGTGAGCGCCCGGCCTGGCGCATGAACCACACCGGCGGTCGTTGCACCCGCTCACCGGCGGCGGCGCGCGCGAGTAGTGAGCGGGCGGCAGGCGGCGTACGGTCCGAAGCAGCGGCGATCTCAGTCATCGCCCACCATCGTCGCACGAGCCGGCTGCGGCGCGCCTCACGCGGGAGCACTGGGCGTCATGCGAAGTTCTGGGCGCCCACTGTAATCGGAAGGGACCCGCATCCACAATGTTGTTGCCCGACCCCGGCGCTACCGCCCCCGGCCCCCCGGCCGCCGAAGGCGGTGCCGATGCCGATGCCGTTCCGAGCAGTGCCCCGGAAGCCTTCCGTACTGCCGTGAGCACGCTGCTTGCCACCACCGTACGACCGGAGGCGCGGGTGGAGCGGCTCCGGCCGCCGCAGCGGCTGGCGCCCTGGTCGTTCGCGGTCGCCGTCGACATCGGCATGCTGGGTCCCGACTCCGCCACCGGCCGGCTGGTCGTCCTGTACGACCCGGACGGCACCGAGGCCTGGGACGGCGAGATCCGCCTGGTGGCCTACGCCCAAGCCGACCTGGCCGCGGACATGGCCGGTGATCCGCTGCTGCCGGCCGTCGGCTGGAGCTGGCTGACGGAGTCCCTCCAGCAGCGTGGCGCGCCGACCACCGCTGTCGGTGGAACTGTCACCCAGACCACGTCCACCCGGTTCGGGGACGTGCACGGTCCGTCCAGCACGACCCAACTGGAGCTGCGCGGCTCCTGGACCGCCACCTCCACCGACCTGACGCCGCATCTGCTCGCCTTCGTGGACCTGCTCAGCGTCGCCGCCGGATTGCCACCGGAAGGTGTGGCCGTTCTCGGTGAGCGCTGACAACGGCTCCGGCGGGGCTGCCCGGCCGACGAGCGGACGCACTGACGAACCGGTTCCGAACGAGACGGGGCTTGCGTCGGACGCGGGCATCCCCGAGCTGTTACGCAGTCCCCGCGACGGCACCCCCCGCCCGCTCACCACGCCGGCCGAGCTGGCCGAGGCAGCCGCCGGACTCGCCGCCGGCTCCGGGCCGGTCGCCATCGACGCCGAGCGCGCGTCCGGCTATCGCTACAGCCAGCGGGCCTATCTTGTGCAACTGCGGCGAGCCGGCTTCGGCACCGTCCTGATCGATCCCATCGAACTTCCCGACCTGAGCTCCATCGACCTGGCCCTCGCGGACGCGCAGTGGATCCTGCACGCCGCCACCCAGGACCTGCCCTGCCTGGCCGAAGTGGGCATGCGGCCCCGCACCCTCTTCGACACCGAGCTGGTGGGACGGCTGCTCGGCTCCGAGCGGGTCGCGCTGGGAACCATGGTCCAGCAGTACCTGGGTGTGGCGCTGGAGAAGGGCCACTCCGCCGCGGACTGGTCCACCCGCCCGCTGCCGTCGGACTGGCTGGACTACGCCGCACTCGACGTGGAGCTGCTCATCGAGCTCCGGGACGTACTGCTGGCGGAGCTGGAGCGGACGGGCAAGGTCGCCTGGGCGGAGCAGGAGTGCGAGGCGGTCCTCAACGCCCCGCCGGCCGCGCCTCGCAGCGACCCGTGGCGCCGGGTGTCAGGCATTCACAGCCTGCGCACCCGCCGCCAGCTCGCCATGGTCCGATCCCTGTGGCAGGCCCGGGACCGGCTCGCCAGCCAGCGTGACGTGGCTCCTGGCCGGACCCTTCCGGACGCCGCCATCGTCGCCGCCGTGAAGGCCAACCCCAAGAAGCCCGCCGAGCTTGCCGCCGTCAGCGTCTTCAACGGCCCCCGGCAGCGCAAGCTGATCGACTACTGGTTCGACGCGCTGGCCGAGGGCCGGGAGCTGCCGGAGGATCAGCTGCCTCCGCTGGCCCAGGGCAGCAACGATCCCGACGCCATGCCGACGCAGTCACGCTGGCGGGACAAGGATCCGGCGGCCGCCGTCCGGCTCGCCGCCTGCCGGACGATGATCGCCGACGTCGCCGCCGAGCATCAGGTCGTCAGCCAGAACCTGCTGGCGGGTGAAGTCATCCGCCGGTTGGCGTGGCGCTCGGTGAGCCCGCTGACCGAGGACGCGGTCCGGCACAAGCTCAGCGAACTCGGTGGCCGCCCCTGGCAGGTTGACCTGCTGGCGGCCGGTCTGACCGCCGCCCTGGCGACGCCACTTCCCACGGTCGGGGATCCAGCGGCGCCGGACCAGCCCGCTTCCTGACACCGTGCACATCGCACGAGTCGGGCTGCGCTGCGCGCCGACCTCCCGCTAGAGTCAAGTTACCCACCGGTAACCGAACGGTTGCCGGCCGGGCACCTACCTCAGGGAGACTGCTGTGACCTCACCAACCGCCGCTGCGACCGCTCACTCCGGGCCGAGCTCGCAGCGGCTCCCCCGACAGCTGCGTGACGTGGTGTTCGTCGACGGCGCGCGGACCCCGTTCGGCAAGGCCGGCAAGGGGATGTACGCCGAGACCCGTGCCGATGACCTGATCGTCGCCGTCATCCGCGACCTGCTGCGCCGCCATCCGGAGCTACCGCCCGAGCGCATCGACGAGGTCGCCATCGCCGCCGCGACCCAGATCGGTGACCAGGGCCTGACCATCGGCCGTACCGCCGCCATGCTGGCCGGCCTGCCGAAGTCCGTGCCCGGGTACGCCATCGACCGGATGTGTGCCGGCGCCATGACCGCGGTCACCAGCATCTCGGGCTCCATCGCCTTCGGCGCCTACGACGTCGCGATCGCCGGCGGCGTGGAGCACATGGGACGCCACCCGATGGGCGAGGCGGCCGACCCCAACCCGCGCTTCCTGTCCGACAAGCTGGTCGACCTCTCGGCGATGTCCATGGGCGCGACCGCCGAGAACCTGCACGACCGGTTTCCACACCTGACCCGGGAGCGCGCCGACCGCTACGCGTTGCGCAGCCAGGAGAAGGTCGCCAAGGCCTACGCCGAGGGCAAGATCCAGCCCGACCTGGTTCCGGTCGCGACGCGTTCGGAGTCCCTCGGCTGGGGCCTGGCCACCAAGGACGAGCCGCCCCGTCCGGGCACCACCTATGAGGATCTCGCCAACCTCAAGACCCCGTTCCGCCCGCACGGCCGGGTCACCGCGGGCAACGCCGCGGGCCTGAACGACGGTGCCACCGCCTGCATCCTCGCCAGCGCCGAAGCGGCCGACGAGCTGGGTCTGGACGTCAAGATGCGCCTGGTCGGGTACGGCTTCGCCGGGGTCGACCCGGCGGTCATGGGCGTCGGCCCGATCCCCTCGACCGAGCGGGCGTTGCGCTCGACCGGCCTGAGCATCGACGACATCGGGCTGTTCGAGCTGAACGAGGCCTTCGCCGTCCAGGTGCTGAGCTTCCTGGACCATTACGGCATCTCCGACGACGACCCGCGGGTCAACCCCTACGGCGGCGCGATCGCCCTGGGCCACCCGCTCGCCTCGTCCGGCGTGCGCCTGATGACCCAGCTCGCGCGCCAGTTCGCCGAGCGCCCGGAGGTCCGCTACGGCCTCACCGCCATGTGCGTCGGCTTCGGCCAGGGCGGCACCGTGATCTGGGAGAACCCCAACTTCGAGGGAGACGACACCAAGTGAGCACCACCACCGACAGTTCCGTGAGCCAAGCAACAGGGGCCGCGCCCGACCTCGCCGACGAGGTCGTCACCCGATCGCTGGTGCGCTACCTGGAGGTGCCGGGCGTTCCCGGTGAGATCGCCCTGATCACCCTGGAGAACGGGCACGACCACACCCGGCCGTCCACCTTCGGTCCCGGCGGTCTGCGGTCGCTGGCCGAGGCACTGGACGGCATCGAGGCGCACTCCCCCAAGGTCACCGCGATGGCCGTCACCGGCAAGCCGTTCATCTTCGCGGTAGGTGCTGACATCTCCGGCATCGGGCTGATCCGGGACCGGTCCCAGGCGCTGGCCATTGCGCAGTCCGGTCACCAGGTCTACCGCCGGATCAAGAACCTCGACGTCCCCACCTTCGCGTTCGTCAACGGCGCGGTGATGGGCGGCGGCCTGGAGTTGGCGCTGCACTGCGATTACCGGACGCTGTCCGCCTCCGCGGCCGCCATCGCGTTTCCCGAGTGCTTCCTCGGGCTGGTTCCCGGCTGGGGCGGCACCCAGTTGCTGCCCAACCTGATCGGTCCCGACCAGGCCGTCAAGGTGATCATCGAGAACGCCCTGAGCCAGAACAAGATGCTCAGGCCACAGCAGGCCGCCGAGTACGGCATCGCCGACACGCTGCTCGACTCGGCGGACTTCCTGGCGGAGTCGCTGCGCTGGGCAGCCGGGGTGCTCGACGGCGCGGTGCGAGTGTCCCGTCCCGAGATCGACCGCGGCGCCGGCTGGGATGCCGCCCTCACCAAGGGCCGGTCGATCGCCGACGCCAAGGTCCATGGCGCCGCGCCGGCACCGTACCGCGCCCTGGAACTACTGGAGCTGGCCAGGACCGCGCCGTTCGACGACGGCATCGCCGCCGAGGATGAGGCCCTCGCGGACCTGATCATGAGCGACGAGCTGCGCAGCGGCCTGTACTCCTTCGACCTGGTGAACAAGCGTGCCAAGCGGCCGGCCGGTGCCCCGGACAGGTCGCTGGCCCGCAAGGTCACCAAGGTCGGGGTCGTCGGCGCGGGTCTGATGGCCAGCCAGCTGGCGTTGCTGTTCGTGCGCCGGCTGGAGGTTCCGGTCGTGCTGACGGATCTGGACCAGGAGCGCCTGGACAAGGGCGTCGCCTACGTCCACAACGACCTGGACGCCCAGCTCGCCAAGGGACGGCTCTCCTCCGACACGGCGAACCGGCTCAAGGCCCTGGTCACCGGCTCGCTCACCAAGGACGCGTTCGCCGACGCCGACTTCGTGATCGAGGCCGTTTTCGAGGAGCTGTCCCTCAAGAAGACCGTGCTCGCCGAGCTGGAGCGGTACGTGTCACCCGAGGCGATCCTGGCCACCAACACCTCGTCGCTGTCGATCACCGAGATGTCGGCGGAGCTGGCGCATCCGGAGCGGGTCGTCGGCTTCCACTTCTTCAACCCGGTGGCGGTGCTGCCGCTGCTCGAGATCGTCCGGGGTGCCAAGACCGACGACGCGGCGCTGGCCACCGCCTTCGCGGTCTCCAAGGCCCTGAAGAAGTCCTCCGTGCTGGTGTCCGACGCCCCGGCCTTCGTCGTCAACCGGCTGCTCACCCGCTTTCTGGGCGAGGTGACCGCGACGGTGGACGAGGGCACCCCGATCGAGGTGGCCGACCGCGCGCTGGCCCCGCTCGGGCTGCCGATGTCACCGTTCATCCTGCTGGCGCTGGTCGGTCCCGCGGTGGCGCTGCACGTGTCGGAAACCCTGCACGAGGCCTTTCCCGACCGCTACTCCATCTCGGAGAACCTGCGGCGGCTGGTGGCCGCCAAGAAGCCGGGCATCTACACCTGGGACACCGGCACCCAGCAGATCGATCCTGAGGTGCAGGCCCTGTTCGTCACCGGCGACTCACCCTCGACCGAGGAACAGGTTCGCGACCGGGCGCTGTCGGCGCTGGCGCAGGAGATCGAGCTGATGCTCGCCGACGGCGTGGTGGCCCAGGCCCAGGACATCGACCTGTGCATGCTGCTCGGCGGCGGGTGGCCGTTCCACCTCGGCGGCATCACGCCGTACCTGGACCGCCAGGGCGTCTCGGAGAAGGTCACCGGCACGCGCTTCCTGGCACCGGGCGTGGCCAGCGTCCCGTCCGCCTAGCGGCGACCGAATCAGGGAGCCGCCGCGAGCGCCCGGATACCGATCATTCCGAGGTCCAGCTGCGATGACTGGTGCCCACCGGGCCGGTAGCCGATCACCGCGCCGTCGACGCCGACCGCCACCACCAGGTCGTTCCACCACATCGGCGTCAGCGGGGCCGGGATCGGAAAGCCGTCCGGCTCCAGGGCCGGAATGGATGGCGTGGCCGTCGGGGACGGCGACTTCGTCGGAGTGCCCGAGCCGCTTACCGACCCCGGCGTGATCACGGCTGAGGGCGACGGTGGAGCAGAGGTCTGGGGCGCGGCCCGCACCAGGGCCAGCACCTCGACCTGATCGGTGCCGAGGTTGGTCAGTTCGGCGACGACCAGCCGCCGGCGCGAGCCGACCTGGGCGTACACGGCGAAGGCGGTGCCGTCGGCGTTGAACGAGGCGGGACCGGTCACGACGATCATGCCGCGGGTCGGCTGGAACCAGCGCACACCAGCCACGGCGGTCGGCGTCGGGCTCGGGGTGGCGCTGCGGGATGAGCGCCCAGACGCCGACGCGTCATCCGTCGGCGAGTGCAACGGCGAAGCCGTACTGGTCGCGGTGGAGGTGACGTAGCTGAGCGGCATCAGCCCGAAACGGCGCCCCACCACGTCCCACACCAGCAGATCCCGGGTGTTGGCCGCCAGCGGATGCACCGGGCCCAGCGGGCGCAGCGAGCCGTCCGGGCGGATCAGCGTGGCCGCGGCCGACAGCGGCTCCAGCGCGACGCCGGCGTCGAACACCCGGTTCGCGGGCTGCCACACCACCAGCCCCACCGAGCTGTCCGTGGCCAGCCGGGTCGCCGGTGGAAGCTCCACCACGGAGCCGAGCGGACGGGCGGCGCCGTCGTAGCGGCGCGCTGAGAAGTTACGTAGCGCGGGCTGCTCGGTGGGCGTCGGACTCGGTCTCACCTGCTCCGATCCGCTGGTCCGGCCACCGGTTCCGCCGGCCGTGGTCACCGAGCTGGTGCGGCCAGGCTCGGGCAACACGTCCGGGGCGGTGATCAGGCCGGGGTCGGTGAGGGCCGTCTCGACGATCACCGCCGCGGAACCGGTCTCGGCCCGGATGGCGCCGTCGGCGTACCCGAGGTCGTGCACGGCGTGGTTGGCGTCGATGGCGTAGGCGTGCTGCCGCTCGCCCAGCACCGCAAGAACGACGCTGAGCCCGCGGCCGGAAATCACCGAGCGCGGACGCGCACCGGAAGGCAGCCCGATCCGACGGGTGCTGCCGTGCTCGCGCAGCTCGACCCGGCCGGGCCGGAGCACCAGCAGCGGCGGGATGGCCCCGGCCGCGGTGGCGGTTCCGCTCACCCCGACCGACGTTCCGCTCGGCCGGGACGAGGGTTGCGGCTCGCCGTGAGCGATGAGGACCACGGCCAGCACGAGCAGCACTGCGACCCCGAAGCCGGGATGGGCGGTCCAGTGCGGCAGCCGCGGGTGCAGTCGGGTCATCAGGTGTGGTGCGGGCTAGCTGATCAGCGACGCGGACTGGGCCGCCGATGCCGGAAACGAGATCTCGACGCGCAGGCCGCCCGCCGGCTGGGCGGTCGCCTGGATGGAGCCGTGGTGAGCGTCCACGATGGCCCGGACGATGGACAGCCCCAGCCCGGCACCCCGCTGCCCGGTCCGCGCCCGGCCACCGCGGCGGAACGCGTCGAACAGGCCCTCGACCTCGTCCGGACGTACCGACACACCGCTGTTGAGCACCACGATCTTGGACAGCTGGGACGTGCCGCTGCCTTCGCGCGCCGTCTCGATCCGCACCCAGCCGCCGGGAACGTTGTAGCGGACGGCGTTCTCGACGAGATTGCCGATCACCCGCTCCAGCAGCCGCGGATCGCCGGTGGTCCGCACCGGCTCCCCCTCGGCGGTGATCGTGATGCCCCGGGTCGCGGCCTCGGCCTGGGCGGCGGCGACGGCGTTCGGAATCAGCTCGTTCAGCGTCACGACCTCGTTGAGCTCCAGCCCCTGTCCCTCGCGGCCCTGCAGCCTGGCCAGCGCCAGCAGGGCATCGACCAGCCGCTGCGCGCGGTTGGTGGCGTCGCGGACCACCTCGCCCATCCGGCGTAGCTCGTCCGGCGGGGCGTTCGGATCCGCCAGGGTCACGTCCAGCTCGGTCTGGATCACGGCCAGCGGTGTGCGCAGCTCGTGGCTGGCATTGGCGACGAACCTGCGCTGGCTGCCGAAGGCGGCGTCCAGGCGGGCCAGCATCTCGTCGAAGGTGTCGGCCAGCTCGCGCAGCTCGTCGTCCGGCCCGCCGAGGCTGATCCGCTCGCTGAGGGTCTTGGTGGAGAGCTGCTTGGCGGTGGCGGTGATGCGGGCGACGGGTCGCAGCGCCTGCCGCGCGAGCAGGTACCCGCCGATGGAGCCGATGAGGACGATGACCCCGAAGTACAGCAGCCCGTTGTTGAGCAGGTAGTGCAGGGCGCTCGTGCGCATCGCCGCGCGGGCTTCGGACGGGTTCCACATCGTGCGGACCTGGGTGGTGTTGTCGATGATGGTCACATCACCGGGATTCGGCGGCAACGCGATCTCGGTCAGCGCCCGGTCCAGCAGGATGTAGGACGTCGCCAGAAGTGCAGCGCCGATGAGCAGCACCAGGGCGCCGTACAACAGCGCCATCCTGATCCGCAGCGTCGGCTGCACCACTCTCACTGCTCGGTCGAGCTCCCCTCCGACTCGTCGTCCTCCGCGGCCGCTGTCACCAGCGTCGGGTCGACCCGGTATCCGGAGCCGACGACTGTTTCGATCACCGGCGGTTCACCGAGCTTGCGGCGAAGCGTCATCATCGTCACCCGCACCGTGGTGGTGAAGGGATCAGCGTGCTCGTCCCAGACCCGATCCAGCAGTTCCTCACTGGATACAACGACTCCGGCCGCCGAGAGCAACGTCTCGAGGACGCCGAACTCCTTGCGAGTGAGGTCGACATTGCGTCCGGAGCGCGTGACGGTCCGCTTGGACGGGTCCAGCACCAGGTCCCCGGCCTGCAGCACCGGCGGGGCGGCGGGTGTCGCCCGGCGGCCCAGCGCGCGGACCCGCGCCACCAGCTCGGCGAAGGCGAAGGGCTTGGCCAGGTAGTCGTCGGCTCCCAGCGCGAGCCCCTCGACCTTGTCCTCGATCGACCCGCTGGCGGTCAGCATGATGACCCGGGTGAGCACGCCCTCGTCGGTGAGCGAGCGACAGATCTCGTCCCCGCTCTTGCCCGGCAGGTCGCGGTCCAGCACCACCACGTCGTACCGGGTGGTGGTGGCCTTGCCGAAGCCCTCGTCGCCGTCGTAGGCGACGTCGACCGCCATTCCCTCACGCCGAAGCCCGCGCACGACGGCGTCGGCCAGTTGGGTCTCATCCTCAACCACGAGTACTCGCACGGGTGTCTCCGCCTTCTCCGGGAACCTCGGCCGGTGGTGTGGCGAGGGGTAAGCCAACAACGATCTCACGAAGGGTTATGTCGCGATGTTTAGCAGACGTCAGTCCGGGCGGTGCTCGGAGCGGCGAGACAGCTCGGGCGACGTCGTGAACACAGTCCCTTCCCCGCTCGCGGCACCGCCCCCGGCTTTGCCGTCAGCGATTCCACGGCCGAGCACCGCGGCCGCGAACTCGATCGTCCGCCGGGAGATGCCCCGTGGCGTGAGCCCGATCGCGGCGCGGACCTCGGCCACCTTGCCGTGGTCCAGGAACTCGACCGGGATCCCGATCTCGCGAGTATGGACCGTCGGACTCCCTTCCCGCAGGAACTGGGCGAAGCGGGAGCCCGCGCCGTTGACGACGACCCCGTCCTCGACCGTGACCACCACCCCGGCATCGGCCGCCAGCGCCGACAAGGCAGGCGGCACCGGGGTGACCCAGCGTGGGTCGACGACCCGGACGGTGTAGCCGGCCTCGGCGATCCGGCCGGCGGCCGCCAGCGCGTCGGCGGCCATCGCACCGACCGAGATGAGCAGGATGTCGACGGGACCGGAGTCCGGCTCGGCCAGCACGTCGACCCCGCCGGTGCTCCGGACGGCTGGGATGTCGGGTCCGAGCGCGGTCTTGGGATAGCGCAGCACCGAGGGCGCGTCGGCGATGTCCAGGCACTGCGCCAGGCCTGTCCGCAGGGTCTGCTCGTCGCGCGGTGCGGTGATATGGATGCCGGGGACGATGCCGAGCATGGCCAGGTCCCACATGCCGTTGTGGCTGGCGCCGTCCTCACCCGTCACCCCGGCGCGGTCCAGCACCACCGTGACGCCGGCCCTGTGCAGCCCGACGTCCATCAGCAGCTGGTCGAAGGCGCGGTTGAGGAAGGTGGCGTAGAGCGCGATGACCGGATGCAGGCCGGCGGCTGCCATTCCGGCGGCCGAGGTCAACGCGTGCTGCTCGGCGATGCCGACGTCGAAGCAGCGGCTCGGGAACTCCTCGGCGAAGGCACCCAGGCCGACCGGGTCGAGCATCGCGGCGGTGATCGCGACCACGTCGTCGCGCTCGCGGCCCTGCCGGACGATCTCGTCGGAGAACACCTTCGTCCAGCTGCGGCCACCGGAACTCAGCGAGACCCCGGTCTCGGGATCGAACGCGCCGCCGCCGTGCATGTGGTCGGCGAGGTGGTTCTCGGCAGGTGCGTAGCCGTAGCCCTTGCGGGTCACGCAGTGCACCAGCACCGGTCCGCCGAACTGCCGGGCCAGCCCGAAGGCGTGCTCCAGGGCCGCCTGGTCGTGCCCGTCGACCGGGCCGATGTACTTCAGGCCCAGGTCCTCGAACATGCCCTGCGGAGCGAGCAGGTCCTTCACCCCGCGCTTGAACCCGTGCAGCGCGTCGTACAGCGGGGGGCCCACCAGCGGCGTCCGCTCGAGGGTCCCCTTGACGTTCTGCAGCATCCGCTCGTACCCCGGGCGCAACCGCAAGCCGGCCAGCTGATTGGCCAGGCCGCCGATCGTCGGAGAGTAGGAGCGCCCGTTGTCGTTGACCACGATGACGACGGGACGGTCCGAACCGGCGATGTTGTTCAGGGCCTCCCAGCACATCCCGCCGGTCAGGGCGCCGTCGCCGACCACCGCCACGACCGGACGGCGGGCCCCCCGGACGTCGAAGGCCTTCGCCATACCGTCGGCGTACGAGAGCGCGGTCGAGGCGTGCGAGTTCTCGATCCAGTCGTGCTCGCTCTCCGCGCGGCTGGGGTAGCCGGACAGGCCGTCCGCCTGGCGCAGGCCGTCGAAGCCGTCGCGCCTGCCGGTGATGATCTTGTGCACATAGCTCTGGTGGCCGGTGTCGAACAGGATCGGCTCGGTGGGCGAGTCGAAGACCCGGTGCAGCGCGAGCGTCAGCTCCACCGCACCCAGGTTCGGGCCGAGGTGACCTCCCGTCCGGGACACCTTCCTGACCAGGAAGTCCCTGATCTCGATTGCCAGGAAGGCCAGCTCGTCGGTGCTGAGCTGGCGCAGGTCTGCTGGGCCGGAAAGCCGATTCAATACAGAGCTCACAAGACCGGAGCCTACTGGCTGTGCCGGAGTTGAGCCGGTGTGCCGCGCGATCAGGCCACCGGCCGCAGGACGGCGATGCATTCGACGTGGTGCGTCATCGGAAAGGCATCGAACGCGCGCAGGCCGGCCAGCTGCCAGCCCTCGTCCGTCGCGGTGCGGATATCGCGGGCCAGCGCCGCCGGGTCACAGGCCACGTAGACGATCGCCCGGGGCCGCGCCGGTCCGCTGCCGCCTGCCGCGGACAGCATCGCCGACATCACCTCGCGACCGGCACCGGTACGCGGCGGGTCCAGGACGATCACCGCGACCCCGTCCAGCT
This sequence comes from Jatrophihabitans lederbergiae, assembly GCF_031845305.1. Taxonomy (NCBI): domain Bacteria; kingdom Bacillati; phylum Actinomycetota; class Actinomycetes; order Jatrophihabitantales; family Jatrophihabitantaceae; genus Jatrophihabitans; species Jatrophihabitans lederbergiae. The sequence continues at coordinate 227,228 of NZ_JAVREH010000004.1, forward strand.
CGGTGACCGCCGCGGTGACCGCCGCGCCGGTGACGGCCGCTCGGCGCACCCGCGCCCACGGCAGGGCGGCGAGGTTGCTGGCGGCGTCGTGCACCGCGCCGCCGGCCGCCTCCAGCCCCAGCACCTGGCCGCTGGGGCCGACGGCACCGGCCAGGGCCGCGGTGAACAGGCCGGAACCGGCGTACAGGTCCAGCGCCTTCTCACCGGCAGCCAGCTCGGCGGCGGCGAGCACCTGCTCAGTGAACACGTCCGCTGCCCTTGGGTGGGTCTGCCAGAAGCTCCCGGCGGAAACCTCGAAGTGCCGGCCGCCGGCGGAGTACCGGAGCAGCTCGGGACCCGCCACGTGCTCGGTGCTCGTCCTGGTGCGTGTCCCCCGTCCGTGCTGCTGACCGGCGTGTTGCTTTCCGCCGTGTTGCTTTCCGGCGTGGTGCTTTCGGTCGCGGGACTGCCGGACGGGAACCTCGCGGTGGCTCAGCACTGCGACCTCCCCCTCGTCGTCAGCGGCCACCTCGACCTCGTCCACGCCGATCCACCGCGCGCCCAGCACGCTGCTGTCACCGACACCCGGGGCGCCGATCGGGCAGTGGTCCAGCGCGATGACCGTGTGCGACCGGTGCGCCCGCAGCCCCAGCTGCCCGTCGGGTGCCACCGCGAACCGGACCCGCCGCCGCCAGCCGAGCCCAGCCCGCTCGTTCCCGTCAGGAGCGCCGCTACCCAGCTCCTCGACGGTCACCGGCCATTCGAGGGCCGCCAGCCGCCGCAACTGCTCGGCGACCACGTGGGCCTTGAGCCCGCGCTGGGCGGCAAGTGCGACGTGCTGGAAGTCACAGCCACCGCAGCCGCCGGGGTGGGCGTACGGGCACGGCGGGGGCATCCGGTCCGGCGACGAGGCCAGGACCTCGACGGCGTCGGCACGGCAGAACGAACCGCCCCGGTCCTCGGTGATCTCGGCCAGCACGTGCTCGCCGGGAAGGGTGTGCCGGACGAAGATCACCCTGCCCTCGTGCCGGGCGACGCAGTGGCCGCCGTGAGCGACGGACTCGATCCGCAGCTCCACTCGGCGACCGAGCCAGCTCGGGTTATCCACGGGCGCGGGCCGATCCTGTTCGCTCACCGCTCCAGCGTATTCGGCGCCCGGCGGGTCCTCAGCCGGCCGGGCGACGGCGACCCGACTCGACGTCACCTGGGCTGACAGCGCTACCAGCCGCGGAAGTGTGTACCGTCGCGTGTCGTGCACATAGTCGTCATGGGCTGCGGTCGGGTGGGCTCAACTCTCGCGCACCATCTGCAGCGCCTCAACCACAGCGTGGCCGTCATCGACCAGAACCCGATTGCCTTCCGCCGCCTCGGCGACGGGTTCCAGGGCAAGACGATCGCCGGAGTCGGCTTCGACCGCGACACGCTCATGGCCGCCGGGATCGAGGGCGCCGACGCGTTCGCCGCGGTGTCTAGCGGCGACAACTCCAACATCATTGCCGCCCGGGTGGCCCGCGAGACGTTCGGCGTCGGCCACGTCGTCGCGAGGATCTATGACCCGCTGCGCGCCGAGGTGTACGAGCGGCTCGGCATCCCCACCATCGCCACGGTGCCCTGGACCGCCAACCGGCTCCTGAAGAACATCATGGGCGGCACCATCGACGAGGAGTGGCGGGATCCGACCGGCCAGATCGTCATGCTGCACGTGAACCTCGCCGAGGCGTGGGTCGGTGAGAAGCTCACGTCGTTCGAAGGGGCCACCGGCAGCCGGGTGGCGTTGATCAGCCGATTCGGCAAGGGCGAGCTGCCCACCGCACAGACGGTGGTGCAGGCGGGCGACGAGCTGCACGTGACCGTCACCGACGAACTCACCGACACCGTCCGCGCCGCCGCGGCGGCCGGCCCGACAGGAGGGCTGCACTGATGCGGATCGCGATCGCGGGAGCGGGGGCCGTCGGACGCTCGATCGCCCGAGAGCTGCTGACCAACGGCCACCAGGTGCTGCTCATCGACAAGGAGGTCTCCAAGGTGCGCCCTGAGCGCATTCCGGAGGCCGAGTGGCTGCAGGCCGACGCGTGCGAGCTGTCCAGCCTGGAGGACGCGCAGCTGGAGGACTGCGAGGTCGTCATCGGCGCCACCGGGGACGACAAGGTCAACCTGGTGGTGTCGCTGCTGGCCAAGACCGAGTTCTCGGTGCGCCGGGTGGTGGCCCGGATCAACCACCCCGCCAACGAGTGGCTGTTCAACGAGTCCTGGGGTGTGGACGTCGCCGTCTCGACGCCCCGGGTGCTGGCGGCGCTGGTCGAAGAGGCGGTGTCCGTCGGCGACGTGGTGCGGCTGTTCACCCTGCGCCAGGGTCAGGCCAACCTCATCGAGGTCACCCTGCCGGTCGGCGCCCCTTGTGCCGGCGTGCCGCTCCGCGACCTGGACCTGCCCTCCGACGCGGCGATGGTGGCCATCATCCGCGGCTCCAGGGTGATCGTGCCGACCCCGGACGAGCCGCTGGAGCCCGGTGACGAGCTGCTATTCGTCGCCCTGCCCGAGGCGGAGCCCGCCATCCGGCGTGCGGTCTGCGCCGCCTGAGCGTTCGTCGCCCGGCATGGGGCTGACGCCCGGCGTGGGGCTGACGACCGGCGTGTCCGGCGGCGTCACCGGTTCCATCGGTTCGAGAGTGCGACGCGCGCGCCGGACGATCCAGAAACATCCCGCCACCACCAGGATGTAGAGCGGAAAGCCCATCGCGATCTTGGCGACGGCGAGCAGCCCCGTCCGGTTGTCCTTGAACAGGCTCAGCTGGACGACCGCCCGGGCGGCGAACATCGCCAGGGCGGCGCAGGTCGCGATGTCATACGCCCGGCGCAGCACCGGGACCTTGTGCCAGCGGCGGCCCTCGGGCAGCGGCGACGGGTCGAGGAACTCCCAGATCAGGCCTACGAGCGGGCGTCGCACCAGCAGGGACGCCGCGAACACCACCGCGTAGGCCACCGCGCCGACGATGCCGACCAGAAAGAACCCGCGTGCCTGCCCGGTCCGGGCGGCGATGGCGGCCGCCACGGCTACGGTGAACAGCCCGGTCAGCGCCTGCTGGAGTGGCTGCCGGCGGACCAGCCGGTACCCCGCCACCACCACGCCCGAGATCAGCGCGACGATGATGGCCTGCCGCAGCCCGCTGATCGCATTGGCGATCACGAACACCACCGGCGGAATGGCCGCGACCACTGTTCCGGACCAGCCGCCCATCGCGCCCAGGAGCTGCTGCCGGGTGCGGTCGCGCAGCTCGCCAGTGGGCGGCGTGGTCATGCGCTGGTGGTCATGCGCTACGCGTCCGGGGCCGGATCGGACCCGGCCCCCTGCTGCTCGGCCAGTTCCTGCTCCGCCGCGGCCTGCGCGAGCTGGTCGGCCGCCTGCGGTGGCAGCCGCAGCGGAACCGGCTCGCGTACCGGCAGTGGATCGTTGCCGCGGACGACCACCAGCTGGCGGAACGTCTCCAGGAACGGCGTGGCCGCCTCGGCGTCGGAGTCGTCGGCAGGGCCGCCGGCCAACATGCCGCGCAGGAACCAGCGGGGGCCGTCGACTCCCACGAACCGTACCGGCGTGAACCCGCCCGGCGCGGGGAGCTTGCCGACGAGCTCGCCGCCGAACTCCCCCTCCTGCTCGGACACCGTGCCCCCCTGGGACGAGATGGACGCCTTGATCTCGGCGCGCACCTCGTCCCAGATGCCGTCGTTGCGGGGCGCCGCGAAGACGCCGAGCTGCATCTGGCCGGTCGGGTTGACCAGGGTGATGCCGGCAACCTGGCCGTCCTCGCCGACCTCGACGCGGATCTCCAGGCCGGCGTCGGCCGGAATCTGGAGCGCGCCCAGGTCGAGTCGATCGATGTCGTCGGACGGTGCGTCGACGACGTCGTACGGACCGGTGGTGGCGGCGGACTGGTGCGGCCGCCTCGTCTCCCACGGTGGGGTGGCATCGAGCTTCGAGCGCTCGGTGCGCTTCTCCTTGCGGCGCAGCGCCATTACTGATCGTCTCCTCTTAGGTTCTCGACACCGCGCGGGTGCACCGCCCGGCCCGGCCGCAGCGCGTGCGCGCCGCCGGTCGAGCCGTAACCCGCCGCGCCGCGATGGGACTCGGTCAAGGTGTCGGCCACGTCGAACCGGGCATATTCAACACGCTGGATGACCAACTGCGCGATTCGGTCGCCTCTTCGTAACTGAATCACCTCGGCCGGGTCGTGATTGATGACCAGGACCTTGATCTCGCCGCGATAGCCCGAGTCAATGGTGCCGGGGGCGTTGACCAGGCCCAGTCCGGCGCGCAGGGCCAGGCCGGAGCGGGGATGCACGAAGCCGGCGAAGCCGGTGGGCAACTCGACAGCGATGCCGGTGGGCAGCAGCGCCCGCTGTCCCGGTGCCAGCTCCACATCCACCGTGGTCACCAGGTCAGCGCCCGCGTCACCGTCGGCGGCGTAGCTGGGAAGCGGCACGTCCGGGTCCAACCGACGGGTCCGGACCACCACCGTGCAACTGCCCGCAGCGGCGGAACCGGCTTGCCCGGCTGGCGTCGAGGCCTCGGGCGCGGGAGTCTTCAGCGGTCCGATCGTCACAGAGCCAAAGGTTACGCTGATCGGGTGACCGAGCCCCGGACCGACCAGCCCCCGCTCGACGCCGACGCGCCGAATCGGCCGGCTTCCGAGGCCGCTGACGGCGACCAGATAGGCGGCCCGGTGGACGACGTCCAATACGTCGAGCGGCTGCGGACCCCACTGTGGTGGTACCCCGCGGCGGTTCTCGTCGGGCTGCTAATGGCCTCGGAATTCCTGCTCGCGTCCTCCGGCTGGATCACGTACCTGCCCTTCGCCGTGCTCGTTCCGGGCAGCGTGGCGCTGGTGTGGCGGTTGTCCTCGGCCACGGTCGCGGTGTCCGAGGGAACGCTGAGGATCGGCGACCGCAGCCTGCCGCTGACCGAGATCGAGCGGGGCATCGCCCTGAACCCCGCACAGCTGCGGATGCTGGTGGGCCGGCACAGCGACCCGCTCGCGTTCGACTTCATCCGGTCCTGGATCGGACCGGGCGTGCAACTGGTCCTGCGAGAGGCGCCGACCAGTGATCCTGCCGACAGGGAGCCGTACTGGGTGCTGTCCACCCGGCATCCTGATCGCCTACTGGCAGCTCTCGCCACCGGCCCACCGGCTGACTGACGACAGAGCCAGTTCCAGCGCACAGTCAGCCATCAGCCGAAGGGGTCCGCAGTGTCGCCAGGACGATTCGAAGGTCAGGTGGCACTCGTCACCGGGGCGAGCCGGGGCATCGGATTCGCGGTCGCCCAGCGGCTGGTCTCCGAGGGCGCACGGGTGTGCGTCACCGCCCGCAAGGCCGAGCCGCTCCAAGCTGTCGTGGCCGAGCTCGGTGGGCCGGACAAGGCCATCTTCGCCGCCGGCTCGGGCGCGGACGCCGAGCATCGCGCGGCTGCTGTCGAGGCCACGCTGGCGACGTTCGGCCGGCTAGACGTCCTGGTCAACAACACCGGTATCAACCCGACGTTCGGCCGCTGCTGGATGTCGAAGAGAGCGCCGCCCGCAAGATGTTCGACGTCAACGTGCTCGCCGCGCTGGCGTGGGTGCGGCTGGCGCACCGAGCCTGGCTGGCCGAGCACGGCGGCGCCATCGTGAACATCGCCTCGGTCGCGGGACTGGGCGCCTCGCCCGGAATCGCCTTCTACGGCATGACGAAAGCCGCGCTGGTGAACATGACGAAGCAGCTCGCGGTGGAGCTCTCCCCCGGTATCCGGGTCAACGCGGTGGCCCCGGCGGTGGTGAAGACGAAGTTCGCCGAAGCCCTGTACGCCCATGATGAAGAGGGCGTTGCGGCGCACTACCTGCTCAAGCGCCTCGGCGAGCCGACGGACGTGGCTGCCGCCGTGGCCTATCTCGCCTCCAGCGACGCGGCCTGGACCACGGCTCAGACTCTCGTCCTCGACGGGGGCCTGATCGGCGGTCTCTGACCGGCGGGTGAGCCGCCGTCCCGAGCAGCGGCCGCCGAGGTCTTTCAACGCGAGCCCAGCCCGAACGATCAGAGCTGGCGGAACCAGCGCTCCTCGTTCATGCCGCGCAGCTCCGCCAGCAGCGCCTCACCCAGTGACTTGGTCGCGCGGCGGTTCACTTCGGCCCCGGCCACGGCTCCGGCCAGGAAGGGCGCGAGGCTGGTGGTGCTGCGTCCGATCCGACGCAGCACCTGGCTGCGCAGCTCGCGCTTGGCCGCGGCGCCGAAGACCGAGCCGAGTCCCGCGCCGCCCACCTGGGGCGACACGGCTCGCCTGCGCACCCAGGACATCAGGTAGGCGCCGCCGCGCTCGGTGACGGTGCCCGGAGCGGGGTGGCCCAGGATCTCGTGCAGCTCGGCGACGAGCTTCAGCTCGACCGCCGTGACCGTCAGCATCTCGGCGGCCAGCTGCACCGGCGCGGCCAGCAGCAGCGGCGGACTGAGGAACTCCATCGCCGACAGGCCGCCCGAGGCAGCTCCGAGCGCGGCGGTGGCCTTGGTGGCACTGCGGATGATCCGCTCCGCGATCTCGACGTCGGACAGTCCCGGATTCTGCTCGCGCATCATCGCGGCGTCTCGGACCGGCACCCGCGGGGCGATCTCGATGATGAGGTCGACCAGCCAGCGGCCCGCCGCGACCGCCCGGATGCCCGAGCCGCGAGCGCTGGCGGTGAGTGCCGGGATGAGTGCCGCGAGTGCTTTCTCGCGTGCTCTGCGGTCCTGGGAGCCGTCGGGCGGTGGCGCGCTCGCCCGGGCGACCAGCTCTGCTATGTCCTCGTGCGGCATGACGCACTCCTCGCGTCGGCGGGAGGACGGCCGAAGACACTTGGCCGGCCACCCCGAAACGGACTGCCCGGCCAGGCTGTGAGCCCGGCCGGGCAGTGCTGAGCAACCAGTTACGCGCAGTCGCGGCAGATCGGTTGACCGTTCTTCTCACGGGCGAGCCGGCTGCGGTGGTGCACCAGGAAGCAACTGGAACAGGTGAACTCGTCATCCTGCTTAGGAAGCACCCGGACGGTCAGCTCTTCACCCGAGACGCTGGACAGGTCAGCGCCCGGCAACTCCAGCGACTCGGCGAGCTCGGTTTCATCGACGTCGATCGAACCCGACTGCGCCTCGGCCCGGCGGGCCTTCAGCTCCTCGAGCGAATCTTCGTTCAGTTCATCTACATCGCCCCGTCGGGGGGCGTCATAATCGGTGGCCACTGCGTGTCAACTCCTAGCTCAAGTGCACAAGTCCCGGCGATCCCGTTACCTGGACCACGGGTGGCGAGTTTGTCAGTCGCCGCCCGCTGGCCGCGGAACCGTATCGCGTTCCGCGTGCCGTCCAACGACCGGGCATGGCTACTCATTCCCGGGGCGTGTCCAGCTAGGCTGACGGCTCAACCCATAAGACGGCTCAGGAGGCGAACGGCCCGGTATGTCAGCGTCTACCTCACGCCGGCCGCTGCCCGCGATCGCCTTTCTGCTGGTCCTGTCCATTCTCACCGTAATCGTCTGGTGGCGGGTGCTGCACCGCCCGGACGCGGCGCCGCAGACCGCGGGTCCCACCCCCTCGCACTCGGCGAGCTGCGCGCCGGCAGCCAAGGCGCTCACGTTGCCCTCTCCCGGCGCGGTCACAGTGAATGTGCGCAACGGCGCGGACCGCTACCAGCTGGCCACCAAGGTCACCGGCGAGCTCAAGAGCCGCGGCTTCAAGGTCGGTCAGCCAGGCGACGCCCCACCATTGACCGGCACGGCCGAGATCCGGTCCGGCATCGCCGGCAGGCCGGGGGCCACGCTGCTCAGCTACTACGTCCCTGGCGCGAAGCTGGTGACCATCAAGCGCAGCGACACCAACGTCGACCTGATCCTCGGCTCGGGGTACAGCGTGCTGGCGCCACAGACGACGGTCACCAAGGCTGTGGCGAAGTCCCGCAAGCCCTGCTGAGCCCGCCGGTCGAGCCGGCTCAGCCGAACTCCCGAAGCCAACGGCAACTGATCGGTGCTGACCGAAGCCAGACCGGTGCTGGCCCTAACTGATGCCGCCCCTACTCGATGTCGGCTTTACTCGATGTCGGCAACGCCGAGGTCGGTCAGCAGCGTGAAGAACTCCTCCGCCACGTCGGGGTGCGCCGCCGCGATGAGGTGCGTGCCGGGCGGACGGCCACGGAGTCCGGACGTCCGTACGCCGGCTTCCTGGGCTATCAGCAAGCCCGCCGCGAAGTCCCATTCGCCCAGGGGGCCCTCGTAGTACAGGTCCACCCAGCCGGCCGCGAGATAACACAGGTCCAGCGCCGCCGAGCCGAGCCTGCGCAGGTTGCCGACGTGCCCGAGCAGCTCCCCGGCGGCCTTGCCCTGGCGGGCGCGCCGGGCAGCGTCGTAGCCGAACCCGGTCGCGACCACGGCCTGGTCCAGCGGTACCGCCCGCGGCCCGGACAGCCGCCGGCCCCGCAGGTACGCGCCCTCGCCCAGCGCGGCGGAGAACAGGTCGCCCGAGGATGGATTCAGGACGCAACCCGCCACGGTTCGTCCAGCGACCTGAGCGGCGATCGACACCGAGAACTGGGGCAGCCCCAGCATGAAGTTGACGGTGCCGTCGATGGGGTCCAGCACCCAGCGCACGGGCGCGTCGACGCGCGCCTGCTCACCGTACTGTTCAGCGGCCTGCTCACCGCCCTCCTCGCCGAGCACCGAGTCGGCCGGACGCAGCCGCGCCAGCTCGTCACGGAGCATCTGCTCGACCGCCCGGTCGGCGTCGGTCACCACATCCGTGGCGGAAGATTTGGTGCTGACCGAGAAGCCCGCGGCACGGCGGCCCAGCATCAGATCGCCGGCCTTGGCAGCCAGTTCCACGGCCAGGTCGCGCAGTTCGACCGGGCTGGCGGAACCGCCGTGCGGCAGCTCGGACACGCGGTCTGTCATCTGCACTCTCTTCTGCACAGGCGGGCCGATAGGGTTCACGACAATCAACCTAGTCAGCGGAGGACAGATGACCGCGCCAGCGTCAGATCAGCCAGTCGCACCCGGCGAGGCGGCCTTCGGTGTCGACATCGGCGGCAGCGGCATCAAGGGCGCCGTAGTCGACGCGGTGACCGGTGAGCTGCGGACGCAGCGGGTCCGGATAGCGACGCCCCGTCCCTCGACTCCGGACAACGTGGCCGAGGTCGTCGTCGAGCTCGTCACCAGGGCGAAGTGGTCCGGGCCGGTGGGAGCGACCTTTCCTGCCGTCATCAAGCGAGGCGTCGCTCGGTCGGCGGCGAACGTCGACGAGTCCTGGATCGACACCGACGTCGACGCGGTCTTCTCCAAGGCGACCGGCCTGGAGGTGACCGTGCTCAACGACGCTGACGCGGCCGGCATCGCCGAAGTCCGATTCGGTGCGGCCAAGGGCGTGCCCGGCCTCGTGATCCTGTTGACGTTCGGCACCGGGATCGGCAGCGGCATCTTCCTCGATGGCCAGTTGGTGCCGAACTCCGAGTTGGGCCACCTGGAACTCGATGGCCATGACGCCGAGTCCAGGGCGGCCGCTTCGGTCAAGGACAAGCAGAAGATGTCCTACAAGCAGTGGTCCAAGCGGGTGCAGACCTACATGTCCCACGTCGAGGCGCTGTTCTCCCCCGACCTCTTCATCGTCGGTGGCGGGGTGAGCAAGGACGCTGACCGGTGGGTTCCGCTGCTCAATCTGCAGACGCCGGTACGGCCGGCGCAGCTGCTCAACAACGCGGGCATCGTCGGCGCGGCAATGGCAGCGGTGGAGCGCGGCGCCGACTAGCTCTGGCTACAATGGAGCGCGCAGGGCACGGCACCAATGAAGGCATCGACGTCGCAGAGCACGGCTCGATTAACCCCAACGGCTGGCTGACCCCACACATTTTCCCGCGCGCACACCATCTCGCACGGCCGGCCCGGCTGGGTCGCGCCGCCACGGTGTGCGATCACTGTATGAAAGGGCATACGTGGTTTCCAGCGAATCTTCCGAACAGCCGCAGGTCAGTGCGGCTGCGACGGCGAGCAGAGTGGTGACGAAGTCGGTCGCCGCTCCAGCGAAGAAGGCGCCGGCCAAGAAGGCTCCTGCCAAGAAACCGCCGGCCAAGAAGGCAGCGGCCACTCCCGTTGCGGTCGGCGGCGAGCCCGCGGTCGACGCCGAGCCGACCGACATCCCCGCCGATGTCGAGCTGGAGGACGTTCCGGTAGACGTCGAGGCGGACACCGAAACCGAAGAGGCCGGCGATCCCCCGGCCGAGGCCGAGTCGTCGGAGTTCACCTGGGACGAAGAAGAGTCCGAGGCCCTGCGCCAGGCTCGCAAGGACGCCGAGATGACGGCTTCGGCCGACTCCGTCCGGGCGTACCTGAAGCAGATCGGCAAGGTGGCACTGCTCAACGCCGAAGAGGAGGTCGACCTGGCCAAGCGCATCGAGGCCGGCCTGTACGCCTCCGAGCGGCTGCGCCAGCTCGAGGTGGCGGGCGAGAAGCTGCCGCTGCAGCAGCGACGCGACCTGAACTGGATCGTGCGTGACGGCGAGCGCGCCAAGAACCACCTGCTGGAGGCCAACCTGCGCCTGGTGGTGTCGCTGGCCAAGCGCTACACCGGCCGCGGCATGGCCTTCCTCGACCTGATCCAGGAGGGCAACCTCGGCCTGATCCGGGCGGTCGAGAAGTTCGACTACACCAAGGGCTACAAGTTCTCGACCTACGCGACCTGGTGGATTCGCCAGGCGATCACCCGGGCCATGGCCGACCAGGCCCGGACCATCCGCATCCCGGTGCACATGGTCGAGGTCATCAACAAGCTGGGCCGCATCCAGCGCGAGCTCCTGCAGGACCTCGGCCGCGAGCCGACGCCCGAAGAGCTCGCCAAAGAAATGGACATCACCCCGGACAAGGTGCTGGAGATCCAGCAGTACGCTCGTGAGCCCATCTCGCTCGACCAGACCATCGGCGACGAGGGTGACAGCCAGCTCGGTGACTTCATCGAGGACAGCGAAGCCGTCGTAGCGGTCGACGCGGTGTCGTTCACGCTGCTGCAGGACCAGCTGCAGTCGGTGCTGCACACTCTTTCCGAGCGCGAGGCCGGCGTCGTCAAGCTGCGGTTCGGCCTCACCGACGGCCAGCCGCGCACCCTCGACGAGATCGGGCAGGTGTACGGGGTGACCCGTGAACGCATCCGCCAGATCGAGTCCAAGACGATGTCGAAGCTGCGGCACCCGTCCCGGTCCCAAGTGCTGCGCGACTACCTGGACTGAGCCGTCCGCTGCCGAGCCTCTCCAGCGCCCGGCCGCTCGCCCGCGCCTGCTGCCTGCCCTCGGACGTAGTTCGGCCCCAAGCAGCGTCGGACCGCCGCGCGAGCACGCACGGCGGTCCGACCCGATTACTCTGCGCGGCGGCGCAGCTTGGTTCAGCCGGAGACGGGTTCTCTCGACTTGCCCGGCAGCAGCACGCTCGCTACTGCGGCTCCAGCCATGAGACAGGCACACAGCGCGAATCCGAACGTGAACCCGGTCGAGGTCGCGTCAACGACACGGTGGCCCGAAGCAACCTTCTCCACCGTCTTCGAGGCGGCCAGCGTCGCGATCACAGCCAACCCGATCGCGCTGCCTATGGTTCGGGTGACGTTGGCCATGCCCGAAGCAAATCCCATGTTCTCTGGAGCCACCCCGCTGATCGCGGCCATGTTCATGGGAATGAAGGTGAGGGCCAGGCCAGGGCTGACTACCAGCGACGGCAGGATGACATCGCTCCAGATTCCCCCGCCCGGTGTGATTCGCGCGAACATGATGAGGCCGGCCGTGGCTATCGACGAGCCGATAAGGATGACGGCCCGGATGCCGATCTTGGGAATGAGAGCAGGCGCGACGAAGGCACACGCGGTAAGCATCCCGGTCAGGGGCAGGTAGCTCAGACCGGTCTTGAGCGCCGAGTAACCCAGAACCTGCTGCTCGTATAGCGACAGGCAGTAGAACATCGCCAGCAGCGAGGCTCCGACGAAGGCCGCCACAACGTTCGCCCCGCTCACCGCACGGCTATGGAAAATCGAGAAGATGACCAGCGGCTGCTTCGCCACCTTCGCTTCGTAGGCCACGAAGGCAACCAGCAGAGCCAGCGCAGCGATCAGCAGGCTCAAGGTCCGGTTGGAGTCCCACGCGTGATCCTGCGTTTGAACGCAGGCATAAACCGCAAGGCTTGCTCCCGCGGTCACCAGGATGGCGCCCAAGACGTCGAAGCCCTTGGCGCTGGTCCGCTTTCCATCAGCCGGCAGGTAGTGCTTGGCTCCCCACAGCAGCAGCAAGGCGATCGGAAGGTTGATGAAGAAGATCCAGCGCCAGCCGGGGCCGTTGGTGAAAAGGCCACCCAGGATCACGCCGACTGACGTGCTGATTCCGGTCGTAGTTCCCCAGACACCAAACGCCTTGTTGCGCGCTTTTCCTTCGGGAAAGGTGGCTGCGATCATCGCCAGCGTCATCGGGGAGACGAACGCTGCCGACAGGCCCTGGAGCGCACGTCCACTAGAAAGCAGCCCAGCGTTGCCGGCCACTCCGGTCACCAGAGAGGCCAGCGCGAACACGGTGATGCCAGTCGTGAAGACCCGGCGCTTGCCGAACAGATCTCCTGAACGCCCGCCCAGCAGCAGGAATCCACCGAACAGCACGGTGTAAGCGCTGACTACCCACTGAAGTCCGCTCTCGCTGAAGCCGACGTCTGACTGGATCGCCGGCAAGGCAACGTTCACTACCGTGATATCAAGCGACTCGATCAGTTGAGCGAGGCACAGGACGAAAAGGGCCCAGGTGTATTTCGAGGTCCAGACGAAAGGTGGAGCTTCGGACGGTGTCTCGCCCGTCGCGTCTGTTGCGTACGAGGTCAAGTAACTCTCCTATGAATAGGGGTGATCGGGGGCTCAACAGGAAAGCAACGTTTTACCGATTACATCACGACCTTCAACAGCAGCATGCGCATCGGCTGCGCGCTCCAGCGGGAAAATCTGCCCGATAACAGGCTTCAGCCGGCCGTCAGCCGCTTCAGCCAAGGCAGCCGCGCTCAGGGTGTTGCTCTCGCTGGGTGACCGGAGCTGTGCGCCGCCGACGACGGTTACTCCCCGCAATACGATGTCGCGCACTGATGCCTCGGTGTAGGAACCACCGGCCATGCCGAAGACGCTGAAACGCGACAGGGGCGGGGCGATGTCGAACACCGACCTCCCGACTTCGCCACCGACGCCGTCGAAGACAATGTTGAGGCCCTGGTGTTCGACAGTCTTCTTCAACTGCTCGGTCCAGCCCTCGTCGCGGTAGTCGATCGTGACATCGGCACCGAGCGAGCGTGCGTGCTCGCACTTGCGCTGACCGCCGACCAGGGCGATAACGCTGCTAGCCCCCGCCGTCTGCGCCAGTTGAACAAGCAAGCCGCCGACGCCCCCAGCGGCAGCGGTGATCAGGACGACTTCGTCCTTGGCGAGGCGGCTTGCCCTCAGCACCGCCAAAGCGGTCCGACCATCGGCGAGTAACGCCACCGCATTACCGGCTGGCGTTCCATCAGGAACCGCAATGACCATGCCCTGATTGACAACTACCCGGTCGGCGTACCCGCCGGATCCACCGGTCGGTGTCACTACCCGGGTCCCGACGAGGGCCGAGTCCAGTCCTGAGCCGACCGCGGAGATGGTGCCTTCCACTCCGTTGCCCGGCAGGTAGGGCGTCGGCGGAAGCGGCCCCGACCATGGCGGCCGTCCAGCTCGGACCTGGGTCTCGACGAAGGTGACGCCGGCGAACTCGACCTCGATCAGCACCTGGCCGGGGCCAGGCGTCGGATCGGGAACCTCTTCGAGCTGGAGCACATCGGGCGGCCCGAACTGGGTCAGACGAATCCTGTGCATAGAACGGCTCCCTCGTTTACGGAGCGTTTTACTCCGGTTGCGGAAACTGAGTGTAGCGCTCCGTTTGAGAAGTAACAATCACCGCCGCGATCGCTGGCTATACTCGGCCGTGTGACACGTCGTAGCAGCAGGGAGACAGCACGCCCCATTGGAGTCCATGAGCAACCGGCCGTTGACCGCCTCCGAGGGCGCCAGGCCGAAGCAGCAGTCAACGACACCCGCGTCCTGAACGCGGCACGTGAGATCTTTGCCACCGCGGGCTGGGAGGCGCCGGTATCGCTGGTTGCGCAGCGCGCAGGGGTAGGCATGGGTTCTCTCTACCGGCGCTATGGCAGCAAAGAGAATTTGCTGCGCCACTTGTGCCTGCTGTCACTGCAGCAGATGGTGACCGAGGCCGAGACCGCCCTCAACGACTCAGCCGGCAGCGACTGGCAGAAGTTCGAGTCCTTCGTACGCAGTTGCGTGTCCCACCGGGCTGGAGCGTTCGGACCCATCGCCGGTCACCTGCCCCCGAGCATAGAGATGACTCGAGCGGCCGAGCGGGTGAATCACAGGGTGCAGCAGCTGGTCAGGCGCACCCAGCGAGCCGGTGCCCTTCGGTCTGACGTGACCCCGGTCGACGTCTACCAGCTGCTCGAGCTGTTCAGCCGGAGCGAGCGGGTTGTGGGGCCCGCGCCAAGCCAGGGCGCCGCGTCCGATCTGCAGACGATCAGGCACGAACGGATCCTGACGGTCCTCCTTGCGGGATTCCGTCCAGAGGCCGCAGCGGTCCAGCCGCTGCCGCGAGCTACCAGCTGGCGCAGTTACCGGGCACGGTGGGTCACTCCGGCGAGCGAACGCCCTGACCCGTCCTAGCCTCCGTGCACCGGGCGCGCGCTCAGCTGGGTGACGTCAGATCTGCTGTCGAGATCGAGCGAGGAATCCTCGCGCAGGATCGCATTGTGCAGAGCACGGATTCGGTAAGGCGGATCCAAGCCCATCTCTTCGCCGAGCAACTTGTGCAGCCGCCGATATCCGTCGAGTGCTTCGCTTCTACGGCCGGCCCGGTACAGCGCCACCATCACCTGCGCGCAGATGTCCTCCCGCATGGGGTGCTGCAAATTGAGCGCGAGCAGTTCACCGGTGACTTCGGCGTGCTGGCCCAGCTGCAACATCGACTCCATCAGGATCACTTGAGCCGCCATCCGGTTCTCTTCCAACCGGGTGACCTCTACCAGCAGCAGCGGGCCCGGATCGATGTCGACCAGAGCAGGCCCGCGCCAGAGAGCAAGCGCACTGCGCATTATCTCCGCCGACTCACGGTAACGCCCGAAGTTGAACGCGACGGCTCCTCGCTGGCGCAGCTTCTCGAATTCAGCCGCGTCCACATCGCCTGGATCAAGAATCAACTGGTACCCACCGGGCCGGGTAACAAGGACCTTCTTAGGATCGCATCGGGTCGGATCCGTGCTACCTTCGCGCACCAACCGGCGCAGCTGAAGCACGTAGGTCTGCAGCGTGGTCCGTGCGCTCGGCGGCGGCCACTCGGACCACAGCTCTTCGACTATCGAACCTACCGCAACGATGGAAGGGACCTGACCCCGAGTAGTGGACACGCTCAATCCCTGCTTCGGTGGGGTGGAAGCGAGATGATCCACTCATGGCGAGGAAGAACTACTCCGAGGAGTTTCGCCGCGACGCTGTCGAGTTGTATCGG
>NZ_JAVREH010000005.1:0-240904 GCF_031845305.1 Jatrophihabitans lederbergiae
GCGTACCCGACATCCAAAAAGCCAAGAACATCCTCGGCATCCAATGCAACACCACCCTCGACACCATGCTCGACGAAGTCATCCCCTGGGTCACCCAAGCCATCAACGACGGCCGCCTATAACAGGGCGACCGTGGGAGCCGCAATGCCATCCACACTCGGCGACCCCGCCGAGGCATTCGGCGAGCTCGAGTCCGCGGCATCGATCAGGGCCGGGCGGGACAGGCCAGGCAAGCGGCCTGGCCGGCCGGCATCCTGGCTCGACGGCTGGACTCTGACGGCCAGAGCTCCGAGGTTGCTGGCTGCCACTGCCGCGTTCTTCACGGTGCTGGCGGTATCGCTCTACCGCGCTGAGGTGGCCAGGGGAGCGAAGTACCCGGGTCATGCCGATCCGGCGTTCTTCTACAACGTCGCGCAGAACCTGCACGCCGGCCGCGGTGCGCAGATCGACTATGTCTGGCACTTTCTGGTACCGGGCACGCCCCTGCGGCACTACGCCTTCGACTACTGGCTTCCGCTGCCCTCGGTGCTGATGTCGGTCGGCTTGGGCGTTGGGCACGGCCTGCCGGCCGCGATCGACGTCAGCGTCGTGATGGCCGCCGTCATGTCGGCGAGCACCTATGCCCTGACCCGGGCCTTCACCACCTCGTTCTGGGCGCCAGCCGTGGCCGCGGTGGCCATCGTGGCACAACCGGTGATCTCGATGTTCGCGGTGCAGACCGAGAGCGCCGTCTACCTGGGCGCCTTCGGCCTGACGGCTATGGCTGCGGCGGTGCACGCCCGCCGGCGGTTGGCCCTATGGGTGGTGGCCGGCGCCGCGGCAGCTCTGGCGAACATGTCCCGCAGTGAGGGCCTGATCCTGATGGGCATCATCGGTGTCGCGGCCGTGGTGTGGACGGAGCGCAGTCGCTGGCAGGTGCGGGTAGGCCTGCTGCTGCTCGGCTACCTGCCGGTCGCCGCGCCCTACTTCTACGAGAACCTGTCACACTTCGGCGCCGTGTTGCCACCGGCAGCCACCTCGTTTCCGTTCATCACCCAGAACGAGGAGCTGTTCTCGCGGCACGTAGACCGCTCCCTTTCCGGCCTGCTTGGCACTGGCATCGTCCAGTTCGTGAATCTGCGGTTTGTCGCACTGGTGCATGAGGTCCGCGTCGCGTTCTCCGCCTTTACCAGGACGGACGCCGTGGTGCTGGTGATACTGGCGGCGCTGCTGATCTCGCGGCGCTCCCCCCGAAGCGCTCCGATGGGTCAGCGGGTCCTCGGCGCGCTGCGCTCGTCCTGGTTCGTGCCGGTCGGTTTCGTCGTGGCCCTGTTCTTGTTCGACGCCCTGGTCGCCCCGGTGGTGGCAGGCGCCGGCGCAACCGTCAAGGGCATGGTCACGGTTGTCGCCGTACCGATCGTGGCCGTGCTCGTCGCGCTGGCCGGCTCCGGATTCCGGCAGTCGATCACAGTGGTCAGCTGCGCGCTGCTGGTGCTGTCACCTATCGCGGCGCTGCCGCGCATCAGCAAGGCCGTCGTCCGCCACAACAACGGATTCGGTCAGGCTGCGAGCAACCTCGGCCCGGCGTTGAAGCGGGAGCAGAAGTGCCTGGACCGGCCCGTGGTGATGATGACCCGCAACCCCTGGGAATTCACCCAGGCCACCGGCGTGCCATCGGTGCAGATACCCGCCGGCTCAGTCGCGGACGTGGTGGCCGTGGCCCGGGAGTACAGCGTGACTGACATCGAGGACCCGCAGATCCGACCCCAGCTCAGCGACCTCAGCGCGATGCTGGCCGCTGCTGGTCCGCTGACGCTGGCCGAACACTTCGGCTCCCGCCGGATCTACCGCATTCGCGCGACAACCGCCGGCCACGCGCACTGCTGAGTCAGCCGGCGGTCGGCGTCGCCACCATGAAAGCCTGGGCTCCGAGCACCCGCCAGGCCAGCGGCACTTTGAGGTAGAGCCGAACCAGCGCAGGCCCGCTGGGCAGCCAGCTCTTCGTGGTGTAGGGCAGGAAGCGAGGGATCGACCGCACCACGTCATAGCCGGTCGCGGTGAAGGCCTCGACGAGCGCGCGGTCGTCCACCGGGGTGATGTGGTCGAAGAACTGCCAGTAGTCCCGCGCGCAGTAGCGGACGTTGGGCTGCAGCACCAGCAAGCGTCCGCCGGGTTTGAGGACCCGGCGGACTTCGACCAGCGTGGACAAGATGACCTCGCGGCTGATGTGCTCAAAGAAGTTGCTGATGAACACCACGTCGACGGACTGGTCGGCAAGGTCGATCAGCTCATTGGAACGCTGGACGTGCGTCTCGACGCCCTCGGCCGCGCGAAGCTTCACATCCGGGTTGAGGTCGACCGCGATCCGCCGTCCGGCCCGGATGTTGTTGATGAATTCACAATGCCCAGCGGCAAGATCCAGGACGACCGCGTCCTCAGGCACCCACTGCTGAAAGAAGTCCGAACACAGCACCTGCCAGAGATCCTGGCGCTGCTCGCCTTCGGTGCCGAACCTGTTGCTGTAGAGGGCTTTCAACCCACTCGACTCGAGCTCCACTGGCCTTAACCGCCTCTGACGTCGGGTTTTCTGCGGTGAAGCGCAGTTCGGGCAACGGCTCCGAGCGTATCAGCGCCGTGCCGATTGGACCGCGACCACAGACCAGCCAGCACCAGGCATACCGCCGGCCGGCGTGTAACGTTGCGGCCATCATGCGCGCGGTTCTCCTTCTTCGCAGCCGTGACGAGGCACTAGGACGCTGGTTCTGATCCCAGCCGGTCCGGTCGGCCCCTCGTCGCGGGTCGAAGTGCTGCGCCGACCAGTTCCTCCTTTCCGAACTGCCCCGGCCCACGCCCGCTAGGAGCTACCCGCCATGTCTGAACGTCCCAGCACCGCACCCAGCACCGCACCGCGTCGTCGCACCACTCAGCAACCGACCGCCATGCCGGTGCACCGCTACTCAGCCTTCCCGCCGATCGACCTGCCGGACCGGCAGTGGCCCACCCGCACCATCACCCGCGCACCCCGCTGGCTGTCGACAGACCTGCGGGATGGCAACCAGGCGCTCATCGACCCGATGAACACCGCCCGCAAGCGCGCGATGTTCGACCTGCTGGTGCGGATGGGCTACAAAGAGATCGAGGTCGGCTTTCCGGCCGCCAGCCAGACGGACTTCGACTTCGTCCGAGAGCTGATCGAGTCCGGCAAGGTTCCCGACGACGTGACGATCTCGGTGCTGACCCAGGCTCGTGAAGAGCTGATCGAGCGCACCGTGCAGTCGCTGGTCGGGGCTTCCCGGGCGACCGTCCATATGTACAACGCCGCGGCGCCGGTCTTCCGCAAGGTGGTCTTCGGACTGTCCGGTGACGGCCGGGACGAGTGCCGGTCCATCGCGACCGAGGGCACCCAGGCCGTGGTGAAGTACGCAGAGACCTACCTGCTCGCCGGTGCGGGCTCGACCATCTTCGGCTATGAGTACTCGCCCGAGATCTTCATGGACACCGAGCTCGACTTCTCCCTCGACATCTGCGACGCGGTGATGCGGGTGTGGCAGCCAGGACCAGACCGCGAGATCGTGCTGAACCTGCCCTGCACGGTCGAGCGCTCGACGCCCAACGTCTACGCCGACCAGATCGAGTGGATGAGCCGCAACCTGCCCAACCGGGACCATGTCGCGCTGTCTGTGCACACCCACAACGACCGGGGCACGGCCGTCGCGGATGCCGAATTGGCGGTGCTGGCCGGGGCGGACCGGATCGAGGGCTGCCTGTTCGGCAATGGTGAGCGCTCCGGCAACGTCGACCTGGTGACCCTCGGTCTGAACCTGTACAGCCAGGGCGTCGATCCCGAGATCGACTTCTCAGACATCGACGAGATCCGCCGGACCGCCGAGTACTGCAACCGGATCGGCGTGCACGAGCGCCATCCGTACGCCGGTGACCTGGTGTACACGTCGTTCTCCGGTTCCCATCAGGACGCGATCAAGAAGGGCTTCGACGCCCTGGAATCCGGTGCGCGCGCGGCTGGCAAGCCGGTCGCCGAGATGCCGTGGCAGATCCCTTACCTGCCCATCGACCCCAAGGACGTCGGCCGCTCGTACGAGGCCGTGATCCGGGTGAACAGCCAGTCCGGCAAGGGCGGCGTCGCCTACATCATGAAGACCGAGCACAAGCTGGACCTGCCGCGCCGGCTGCAGATCGACTTCAGCCAGGTCATCCAGCGGCACACCGACGATGCCGGCGGCGAGGTCGACGCGGCGGCGATGTGGTCGATCTTCGAGGCCGAGTACCTCTTCGACTCCGACGCCACCTTCGCCCTCACGTCCTTCTCGTCCTTCTCGTCCTCCGATGACAACGGCATGACGCGGGTGAACGCCCGGGTGCGGGCCTTCGGTAAGGACTGGGACGTCACCGGCGTCGGCAACGGCCCGATCAACGCCTTCTGCCAGGCGGTGTCCGAACCAGACATGGGACTCGGCGGCGTCGGCCTGCGGGTGCTCGACTATTCCGAGCACGCGCTCACGACCGGCGGGGACGCCGAGGCCGCCGCCTACCTCGAGATCGAGGTCGGTGACCAGGTGCTGTGGGGCGTCGGGATCAGCGAGTCGATCGTCGGTGCCTCGCTTCGGGCCGTGATGAGCGGCGTCAACCGGATCGCCCGCAACCGCTGAGACGCATAGCCGGCGGATGCCGCTGTTGCCGGCCACCCGGTTCGGGCACAGCGGTGTCCTCATCGGGTGGCGGCATGCTCAGTCAACCGTCCGTCGGCCGGAGAAGGCGCGCCCGAGCGTCACCTCGTCGGCATATTCGAGGTCCCCGCCGACCGGAAGTCCGCTCGCCAGCCTGCTGACGATCACCCCCATCGGCTTGATCAGCCGCGCGAGGTAGGTCGCGGTGGCCTCACCCTCGAGGTTGGGATCGGTTGCCAGGATCAGCTCGGTCACCGCGCCGTCGCTGAGCCGCATCAGCAATTCACGCACCCGAAGGTCATCCGGGCCGATGCCGTCGATGGGACTGATCGCGCCGCCGAGCACGTGGTAACGGCCCCGGTACTCCCGGGTCCGCTCCACGGCAATGACATCCTTCGGCTCCTCGACGACACAGATGATGCTCGCGTCGCGCCGCGGATCACGACAGATCCGGCACTCGTCACCCTCGGACACGTTTCCGCAGATCCGGCAGAACTTGACCTCCGCCTTGACCCGCCGGAGCACTCCGGCCAGCCGATCGACGTCAGCGGAGTCCGCGGACAGTATGTGAAACGCGATGCGCTGCGCGCTCTTCGGGCCGATGCCGGGAAGCCGCCCAAGCTCATCGATCAGATCCTGGACGGCGCCTTCATACATCACAGGCCGGGTATGCCCATTCCACCCATGCCCCCGGTCAGCGGGCCGAGCTTCTCAGAGGCAAGCGCGCTCGCGTTGTGGGTGGCATCCCGGACGGCCGCGACGACAAGGTCCTGCAACGTCTCGGCATCCTCTGGGTCGACGACCTTGGGGTCGATGGTCACCGTGAGCAGCTCGCCGCTGCCGGTCACCTTGGCGCTGACGAGGCCACCACCGGCAGACCCCTCGACCTCGGTCTCGGCCAGCTCTGCCTGCGCGACAGCGAGCTGTTGCTGCATCTTCTGGGCCTGCTTCATCAGCTGTTGCATGTTGGGCTGGCCGCCTGGTCGCACGTCGATCTCTCCTCGAGCTGAACACGGTGATTGCACGGCTACAGCCGCACGTGCGTCAGCCTAACGCCCGGGACTGACAGTGGCCGCCCGGACACAGCGGAGAATGACGGGCGGGCACACTTCCGCTCGCCCTGAGCACGACGTGCGTGGCCCGCTAGAGCGGAACCCTGCTCTCCAGCCGCTCACGGAGCACGTCGGGCAGCCGGGCGCAGGCGGACTCGACCTCGCGCAGCGCCTGCTCGAAGGCGGGCAGCTCGTCGTAATAAGGGTCGGGGACGTCGAGGTCGCCAGCGGCTACCGCCACCGCGTCGTGGCTTCGCAGCAGCTCGATGGACGCCGCGGCAGCGTCCGGATCGTCGGCGGTCCCGGCCAGCTCGCGAAGCCGCGAGAGATGCCCGCTGTCCAGGGCCAGCACCACATCACGGGTCGCGAAGTCCTCGGCGCCGAACTGCTTGGCCACGTGGGCGGCAGGGTCATAGCCATGTGCCACCAAGGTCGCTCGGGCCCGGGGGTCCATGTCCTTACCGACGTGCCAGGAACCAGTACCCGCACTGTCCACCACGATGAGGTCGGCCAGCCCGGCCTCGGCCAGCCGTGCCGACAGCACCACCTCGCCCATTGGCGAGCGGCAGATGTTGCCGGTGCACACGAAGCACACCCGCAGCGGGATGTGCGCCTGCTGGGGATCGGTCACGACGTCTCCATGGGCCGCGCGCCGAGGCTGCTCTGCAACAGCGCGATCGCTGCCGCCTCGGCATCGCCGCCGCTGCGGTCGGTCCGGTGGAACTCGTCGGACTCCTCGTCCACCCCGTCGTTCGCGGCTGCTGGCGGGCTGGGAACGGACTCACTCGCGGCTGGCCGTGCCGATCGTGCCGGGCGTGCGGGCCGGCTCGCCCGCTCGGGCATCGGCTCGCCATCGGCGGCGGGCGGCCTGTCGGCGGGCGCGGCCGGGGACGCGTTTGTCGACGGCGCCGAAGTCACGGTGAGCTGCCAGTTACCGAAGACGACCGATTGCAGCACGTCACGCAGGACGGCCAGGTTGCTGTCGTCCGCGATTCGTCGCGCCAGGCCCGCGGGGGCCTGCAGGCTGACCACCTCACCCTCGACCGAGGCGATCTGGACCTCGTTCATCATGGCCCACTTGACCTTGCTCCGGTCGCGCAGCGCCAGCATGACCTGGGGCCACAGGTGACGCAGATCGGTGGACTCGCTACTTGCCTGGGACGCCGCAGGAAGACCTGCGGGAGCCACCGGCGACGGGGCCGGCGGAGCCACCTGCTCCTGCACAACCTCGTCGGGAGGGCTGCTGTCAGCCGACTCAGGTGCTGGTTCGCTGACCTCGGACGGGCCGGCGGTACGGTCCCTCGCCAGCGGCTCGACCGGATCCGCAGGCGCTGGAGTTCCGGCTGCGGCATCGGCGTCCATGGCTTGCCGTCGCTCGAGGCGTTCCAGTCGCTGCAGCAGCGCCGCCGAGTCCGAGGCGGCGTCGGGCAGCAACATCCGGGCGCACAGCAGCTCGAGCATCAGGCGCGGCGAGGTGGTGCCGCGCATGTCCGTGAGCGTGGTGTGCGCGATGTCGGCGAAGCGCACCAGGCTCGCGATGCCGATCCGCCGCGACTGGTCGGCGAGCCGGTCGGCCTGGTCGCCGGCGTAGTCGATCAAGCCCTTGCTGACCGCATCGGGCACCGCGTCCAGGACTATCAGGTCACGCAACCGGTCCAGCAGGTCGGCGGCGAAACGGCGGGGATCGTGGCCGGCCTCGACCACGCTGTCGATGGTTCCGTACACCGCGGCGGCGTCCCCGACGGCCAGGGCATCGGTCATGTCGTCCAGCAGCGCGGAGTCGGTGACCCCGAGCAGCCCGACCGCGCGGGCGTAGGTCACGCCCTCGGAGCCCGCACCGGCGAGCAACTGGTCCAGCACCGACAACGAGTCCCGCGCCGAGCCGGCCCCAGCCCGGACGACCAGCGGGAACACCGCGGGCTCGACCGTGGCGTCCTCGGCCTGGCAGATCCACTCCAGGTGGGCGCGCAGCACCGACGGCGGGATGAGCCGGAACGGATAGTGGTGCGTCCGCGACCGGATGGTCTGCAGCACCTTCTCGGGCTCAGTCGTGGCGAAGATGAAGATCAGGAAGTCCGGCGGCTCTTCGACGAGCTTCAGCAGGGCGTTGAAGCCCTGCGTGGTCACCATGTGGGCCTCGTCGATGATGTAGACCTTGTAGCGGTCCCGAACCGGGGCGTAGTACGCGCGTTCGCGAAGGTCGCGGGCGTCGTCCACCCCACCGTGGCTGGCGGCATCGATCTCGATGACGTCGATGGAACCGGGGCCGTTCGGCGCGAGGTCCTTGCACGATCCGCAGACCCCGCACGGAGTCGGCGTCGGGCCCTGCTCACAGTTCAGCGACCGGGCCAGGATGCGCGCACTGGAGGTCTTTCCGCAGCCGCGCGGCCCGGAGAACAGGTAGGCGTGATTGATCCGGCCCGCGGAGAGCGCCTGCATCAGCGGGGCGGTCACGTGCTCTTGGCCGATGACCTCGGAGAAGGTCGCCGACCGGTACTTTCGATAAAGCGCCAATGCCACGGGGCAACCCTATCTCGCCCCGCTGACGATCCCTGTCAGTCCTCGTCGGGGCCTTCGTCGGCGGGCGCCGTCATCGCAGTCGGGGGCGCCGTCATCGCACCTCCGCCGGCTCAGCCAGCGAGAAGTCATCGAACACGAAGCCCGGCGACACCACGCACGCCACCAGCACCGCGCGGTCGGTCGCGGGCTCGGCCTGCTGCCACTCATCCGGACGGACCAGGTACTGACCGCCGACCGTGAGCTCGCACGAGAACCGGGCCACCGGGGCGTCGCCGGATCCGCCGACCGTCAGCAGCACCGGTCCACCACCCTGCCACAGCCACAGCTCCGCCGACTTCACCCGGTGCCAGGCCGACCGCTCACCGTTATTAGAGAGGGGTGACGTAAGCCCCTGAGATCCCGCCGTCGACCAGGAACTGCGACGCGGTGATGAAGCTCGACTCGTCCGAGGCCAGGAAGAGCACCGCGTTCGCGATCTCCTGCGGCTCGGCGAAGCGGCCGACCGGAATGTGCACCAGTCGGCGCGCCGCCCGCTCCGGGTCCTTGGCGAACAGCTCCTGCAACAAAGGGGTATTGACCGGGCCGGGGCACAGCGCATTGACCCGGATGCCCTCGCGGGCGAACTGAACCCCCAGCTCGCGTGACATCGACAGCACCCCACCCTTGGAGGCGGTATAGGAGATCTGCGACGTCGCGGCGCCCATCACGGCGACGAATGACGCGGTATTGATGATGGACCCACGCTTCTGCTCGAGCATGTACGGCAGGGCTGCCTTGCAGCAGAGGTAGACGGAGGTGAGGTTCACCTGCTGCACGCGCTGCCAGGCTTCGAGGCTCGTCTCCAGGATCGAGTCGTCCTCCGGAGGCGAGATTCCCGCGTTGTTGAAAGCAATGTCGACGCTGCCGTGGGTGTCGAACGCCGTCCGGAACAGGGCCTCGACCTGCTCGGGGTCGGTAACGTCCACCTCGACGAACAGCGCACCGAACTCCTCGGCGACCGCCGCGCCGGCGGTGGCGTTGACGTCACCGATGACAACCTTGGCGCCTTCGTCGGTGAACCTCTTCACGGTCGCCAGCCCGATGCCGCTGCAACCGCCGGTGATGACGGCGACCTTGCCCTGCAAG
Source organism: Jatrophihabitans lederbergiae (assembly GCF_031845305.1). Lineage (NCBI taxonomy): Bacteria > Bacillati > Actinomycetota > Actinomycetes > Jatrophihabitantales > Jatrophihabitantaceae > Jatrophihabitans > Jatrophihabitans lederbergiae. The sequence goes on from NZ_JAVREH010000005.1 coordinate 9,362, forward strand.
CGTGTTCCCATGTGGTGCTGTGCTCCGAATCAGTCGTGTGAGAAGAAGACGTTCTTGATCTCGGTGAAGGAATCAAGGGCATCCGGGCCTAGTTCGCGTCCGAAACCGGACTGCTTGAAGCCGCCGAACGGCGTCGAATAGCGCACCGAGGAGTGCGAGTTGACGCTGAGGTTGCCGGCCTCGACGCCGCGACTGACCCGAAGCGCGCGACCGAGATTCCGGGTCCAGATGGAGCCCGACAGCCCGTACTGGCTGTCGTTGGCCTTGGCTACCGCGTCCGCCTCGTCGGTGAACGGCAGCACCGACACCACCGGGCCAAAGACCTCGTCGCGCCACACCCGATCCGCGGTCGACTTCGGCAGTACGACGGTGGGTGGGTACCAGAACCCGGCGCCGTCCGGGACCGAGCCGCGGAAGGCTACGTCCATCGAATCGCCCTCCACGAACGATGAGACGGCCTGCCGCCGGGCGTCGGAAATCAGAGGGCCCATCTCGGACGCCTCGTCGCGCGGGTCGATCACCCGGACGTCGCGCACGGCGGGCTCCAGCAGCTCCAGGAACCGGTCCAGGACGCCGGCCTCGACGAGGATCCGGCTGCGGGCACAGCAGTCCTGCCCCGCATTGTCGAAGACGCTCCCAGGCGCGGTCCGGGCGGCCTCGGCCAGGTCGCTGTCGGCGAACACGATATTGGCGCTCTTGCCGCCGAGTTCCAGGGTGATCCGCTTCATGCTGTCCGCGGCGCCGCGCATGATCTGCTGGCCGACCCGCACCGAGCCGGTGAAGCAGACCTTGCGCACCAGCTCGTGCGTGACGAACCGCTGACCGACTACCGGACCCTCGCCCGGCAGCACGGTGAAGACGTCCTCGGGCAGTCCAGCCTCCAGCGCCAACTCGCCTAGCCGCAAGGCGGTGAGCGGCGTCAGCTCGGCCGGCTTGAGCACCACGGTATTGCCTGCGGCCAGCGCCGGGGCGAATCCCCAACCGGCGACCGGCATCGGAAAGTTCCACGGGACGATGATGCCCACGACGCCGAGCGGCTCGGAAAACGTCACGTCCAGGCCGCCGGCGACCGGGATCTGGCGGCCGGACAGCCGTTCCGGTGCCGCGGAGTAGTAGTTCAGCACGTCCCGGACGTTGCCTGCCTCCCACCGGGCGTTGCCGATCGGGTGACCGGAGTTGCGAACCTCCAGCTGGGCGAGCTCCTCTACGTGGGCATCGACCAGGGCCGCAAACGCCCGCAGCAACCGGCCGCGGTCGGCCGGGGCTACCGTGCGCCAGTGCTCGAAGGCACGGTGCGCTCGCAGGATCGCCTCGTCAGCCTCTGCCACGGACGCGAAGTGCACCTCACCCGCCGGCTGCTCGGTCGCGGGATTGACGAGCTCGACGCGTCCGCCGGTCAGCACTGCGGTCATCGCCGGTCACAGCCTTTCGAATCCACGGAAGCGCTCCCAATCGGTGACGGCCGCGTTGAAGGCGGCCAGTTCCACGTCGGCGTAGTTGACGTAGTGCTCGACCACATCGTCGCCGAACGCGGCCCGGGCGAGCTTTGATGCGGCGAACAGATCCCGGGCCTCCCGCAGGGTACTGGGCACCCGGGGCTTGTCGCTGACGTAGGCATTGCCCTGGTGGGCAGGTTCCAGTTCGAGGTCCTCGGCGATGCCGTGCAACCCGCCGGCCAGCATTGCGGCCAGCGCCAGATACGGGTTGACATCCCCGCCCGGCACCCGGTTCTCGACCCGCAGCCCCAGGCCGGAACCGACGACCCGCAGGGCGCAGGTGCGGTTGTCGTGACCCCAGGCGATCGCGGTCGGCGCGAAGGAGCCCGGCTGGAATCGCTTGTAGGAGTTGATGTTCGGCGCGTACAGCAGCGTGAACTCGCGCATGGTGGCCTGCACACCGGCCACGAACTGGTCGAAGAGCACGGAGCCCCCGGCGATCCCGAGCGGGTCCGCCGAGCCGTCGGAAAGATCGAAGGCGACGGAGCCGTCGAGCCGCCGCAGGCTCATGTGGATGTGGCACGAGTTGCCCTCGCGCTGGTCGAACTTGGCCATGAACGTCAGCGCCTTGCCGTGCAGCGCGGCGATCTCTTTCGCCCCGGTCTTGTAGACGGTGTGGTTGTCCGCGGTACGCAGCACCTGGTCGTACTTGAAGGCGATCTCGTGCTGACCGAGGTTGCACTCGCCCTTCGCGGACTCGACGCTCAGGCCGGCCCCGTACATGTGGTTGCGGATGTCGCGCAGCAGCGGTTCGACCCGGGTGCCGCCGAGGATCGAGTAGTCGACGTTGTAGCGGTTGGCCGGGTTCAGGTCGCAGTAGCCGCTGTCCCAGGCCTGCTCGTAGCTGTCGTCGAACAGCAGGAACTCCAGCTCGGTGCCGGCCACCGCCTGAAAGCCGAGCCGCTCCGCCCGGGCCGACACGACGGCCAGCACCTGGCGGGGGGACGGCCGCACCGGGCCGCTGCCGTCCAGCCACGACAGGTCGCACTGGATCAGCGCCGTGCCGGGCTGCCAGCCGAGACGGCGCAGGGTGCTGAAGTCCAGGTCGAACATCATGTCCCCGTAGCCGGTCTCCCAGGACGAGATGGCGTAGCCGTCCACGGTGTTCATCTCGACGTCGACGGCCAGCAGGTAGTTGCAGCCCTCGGTGCCGTGCGGCAGCACCGAGTCGAGAAAGAACCGGCCGTGGATGCGCTTGCCCTGCAACCGGCCCTGCATGTCGGTGAAGGCGACGACCACGGTGTCGATCACGCCGGCCTCGATGTCGGCGACCAGTTCCTCGCGCGCGTACCCGACCATTGTCTGCAGCCCCTCACCAGCGCCGGTGCGACGTTGAAGTTCCGAGACTCGCAGACGGGGGGCGCGAAGGCCAACCGGACGGCCTCCGGCGGACGGCGAGGAATGGATGTGCATAGCCGCGGAACAGAGAGGACCCCCCGCGTACCCGCCAGAGCCTGCTTATCCTTGCTGCCTTCCGGCCCTGGGGAAGTTCACAGGATGAGCGCCACGCGAGGGGTCTGCCACAAGTGTAGAGGCTCCGGGAAGGGACCCAGTGGTCGGCACCGAGCTGGGCAACCCGTATCCTCTTCGACGGAGGATTCGCATAGTGGCCTAGTGCGCACGCTTGGAAAGCGTGTTGGGTTAACGCCCTCAGGGGTTCGAATCCCCTATCCTCCGCCAAGTTTCCTTATGTGAAACCTCGGTAGGCTCCGCCCCGAGAACTCGTTCGAGCCCAGGCGTACCGGCCCTCAGGTTAGCTGCTTGCCCAGGTGGATCGACAGTTCGGTGGCGGCGTAGAAGCCGAACGGCGGGACGTCGCGGTAGCCGCTGGAGCGGTAGAGCGCGATGGCCTCGGGCTGCTTGGAGCCGGTCTCCAGCAGCAGCCAGCGGGCGCCGCGCTCCCGGGCGGTGGTCTCCAGGTGGGTGAGCAGCGTCCGGGCGAAGCCGTGGCCGCGGGCGGTACCGCGGACGTACATCCGCTTGACCTCCACGCACGGCGCGGCCCAGGCCGTCTCGGGGTGCTCGTCGCCGTGCCTGCGCCAGCCGCCCATCGCGACCGGGATGCCGTCGCGGTAGGCGACCGCGAACACGCCCTGGGGGTCGGCGAACTCCGCCGGGTCCACCGGAGAGTCGTCCTCGCCGCCGTAGCGCTGGACGTACTCGGCCTGGACCTCGGCGATCAGCTCGCGCGCGTCCGGATGGTCATAACCGACGTGCTCTATCGCCAGGGTGTCAACGGTGCTCACCTGCACATTGTCCGGACTGCCGGGGAGCGCCCGTACCACCAACACCCGGACACGGTTGCACACCTGCGCGCAGCGAGCGGCGCTCTACACGCGCGGAATTCTTCGGACGGTCAGCGCGTCGCCGTGCGTGATAGTCGATCACGGAATGGTGATAGGGCGATTCTCGACCGGGGCAGCCTGATGCTCTCGGATACTTGACATAAAGTCCATGTTAGGGAAGCCTTCGACTCACCCCATCCTGGGGCAACGGGCGAGTGATGCTTCGCCGAGCGGCCGCGGTCGCTTTCCCGGCGGCGCACAGCGCGGGCTCCCGTCGACACCGAACGTTGCGGGGGTTTCCCGGTCATGCCGCTGCACCGCGTTCCCCCGTCGAGGCGTGGTGGCCGAACACCGTTGTGGTCCGCCGGCGATCGGCAGCCGCGATGACCGTGCTGGTCCGGCGCGCGTGGCCGGCGATGGCATTCACCTTTCTGGCGCTGGTCGCCGTGATCGTAGTGCTGCTGATGAATACCGGCAGCTCCCGGCGCGCGCCCTTCACCCTGAACTCGCTTCCCCATCAGCAGGCCGTACACGGGGGTGAGTCCGTGCGGTTCACCCTCACCGCGACGTTCGCAAGCGGCTACCGGGGCGAGGTCCAGCTGCGGTCAGGACAGTTGCCGGACGGCATCAGCGTGCGGTTCTCGCACGACTTCCTGGCGCCGGGCAGTTCCGCCTCCACCGACGTCACCGTGTCCATCACCACGGCCGTTTCCGCTGGTACTTATGAGCTACCGGTGATCGGGGGCAGCGGCGACACCATCGCCACCGAGGGACTGATGCTGGTGGTCCTGAGCGGCCGGGGGACCTCACCGCGGCCGCGGTGAGGTCCCACCCGGGCTGCGTCAGCTGGTCGGCAGCGAGACGTCGTCCAGATAGAACGTCGTCGGGTTCTTGGCTCCGTTGACCGCGCTGAACGACAACGTCACGGTCTGCCCGGCGTAGGCGGACAGCTCCGAGCTGGAGCTCGACCACGAACCGGTCGGCCCGGCGTCCGACTTGGACGTCACCGTCTTGAGGACGGTGCCGCTTGAGTTCTTGACGGTGACGGTCAAGAAGTCGTACGAGTGAGTCGTCTCGGTCGTGGTGATGTAGGTCCAGAACGACAGCGGCGCCGACGTGGTGCCGGCCGGGATCGCCACCGACTGGGTCAGGGTCTCGGTCGTGGAGTTCGTGCCGCCCAGGGTCACCGAGTGGGTACCCGCGTGCGGACGGGTCGTGGTCACAGCGGCGCCGCCGCCGAGCGTCCACCAGGTGGAGCCGGACTCGAAGCCGCCGTCGGCGATGAGCTGTCCGCCGGTGGGGGTAGGCGTCGGGGTCGGGGTGGGCGTCGGGGTGCCGGCCGTGCCGCTGCCGCCGGAGAGCCACTCGGTGCCGTTCAGGGCGATGGCCGCATCCGTTCCGGCCGGGTCGTTCCAGCCGTCGTAGAGGGTGTTCCCGGATGAGCCGGTACCGTCGTCGATCGGCGAGGAGTCACCCCAGAACATCACCCGTCCGGTACCGAACGTCGAGGTGGCCACGGCCGCCCCGGCGGTGCCGGAGGCTGAGTACCCGGTCCGGTAGATCTCGCCACGCACCGCCGAGTTGTCCGCCGGCTTCAGCGTGACCGTCGTGCCGTTGCGGATGATGGTTCCGGTCACGGTGCCGAACGGGCCCTTGATCACCGGGTCGGCGGCGGCGGAGGCGCCGATGATGTTCGGGTTCTCGGTGCCGATGTTGAGCAGGTCGATCGAGTAGCCGAACGGGTCGGTCGAGTCGACGCTGTTGTTCGTCATCAGGTCGTTGAGGATGGCCGGTGAATCCCAGCCGTCGTTGTTGCGGTCACTCGCCGTGTGGTCGGAGATCATGAACAGGCCGCCACCGTTCTTGACGAACGTCATGATGGCGGTCTTCTCCGCACCCGACAGCACCACGTTGGGCTCCGGCAGCACGAAGCTGTTGAAGTTGCCGAGGTCCTGAGCGTTGGTGGTGTCGCCGTAGGTGATCCGGCCACCGGACGGCAGGGTCTTCAGCGAGTAGCGCCCGGTCTTCTGCAGGGCGACGCCCCACGCCGACACCGCCCCGGTCCAGGACGTCTCCGAGCTGGGGCTGGCGTTCTGGGCCAGCGGGTCCGGCTGGGAGGTCGAGATCACCCAGTCCGCGTTGCCGGCCGTCTCGCCGTGGCTGGCGTCGAACAGCACCTTGTAGGGCGTGGCCGCGTGTGCCGCGCCGGAGCCGTTCGCCAGCGAGACGGCCGTGACCGCGACCGCGCCTGCCGCGACGGCGACTCCGAGCGTCGCCAACCGGCGCGCAAGCCGGGGATGAACTGACTGCATCTAAACCTCCGAGAATTGCCTGGATGCCGTGCGGGCACCTGTGCCTTTTGTAGACACTTGGCGCACTCTAGGAGGTCAAGAGCTGCATATCGGTAAATTCGCCGCGACGGTGCAGGGTAGTTTCGACGAGGATGATCAATGTGCGAGGCGTTCCGCCTCGCCCAGCACCCTGAGCACGTTCTCCCCCGTCAAGCGCGCAAGCTCGTCCGAGGACCATTTGCGCTCGATCAACTCCGCGATCAGCGCGGGATACCGGCTGACGTCCTCCAGCCCGACGGGAAGCTCGTCGCAGCCGTCGTAGTCGCCCCCGATGCCGACATGCCCGACGCCGGCCACCGCACGGACATGCTCGACATGGTCGGCCACCTGGCTGATCGTGGCGCGCGGGCGCTGGTGGCTCTCGCTGTACGCGGCCATGGCCGCCATCCGCGCTTTCCAGTCCCGCGGACTCTCGCCACGCTCGAGCATCAGCGCAGTCACTTCCGCGTCGAAGGCCCGGCATTCCTCACTCACGAACGCGGGCACGAACGTCACCATGCACACGCCCCCGTTGGCCGCCAGCGAGGCGAGAACGTCGTCGGGCACGTTGCGCGGGTGATCGCATACCGCGCGGGCCGAGGAGTGGCTGAAGATCACCGGCGCCCTGGTCGCGGCGAGGGCGTCGCGCATGGTGTCCGCCGACACGTGCGACAGGTCTACCAGCATGCCCAGGCGGTTCAGCTCGGCCACCACCTCGCGGCCGAAGTCGTTCAGCCCGCCCAGTACCGGCTCGTCCGTCGCGGAGTCCGCCCACGGGACGTTGTCGTTGTGGGTGAGCGTCAGGTACCGGACCCCGAGGGCGCCCAGGGTCCGCAGCACGGCCAGCGAGTTGTCGATGGAGTGGCCACCCTCGGCGCCCATCAGACTGGCGAACTTTCCGTCTCGCCACGCCCGGCGCACCTGGGACTCCGTGGTTGCCAGCACCATCCGGTCGCCGTAGCGCTCGGCCATCCGCCGGACGACGTCGACCTGCTCCAGAGTGGCGGTGACCGCGCGCTCCCCCGCCCAGCCCGCGGGCACGAACACCGACCAGAACTGCGCGCCGACCCCACCCTCGGCCAGCCGCACGAGGTCGGTGTGGGTACGGCTCTGCCGCTGGGTGACGTCGAAGGCATCCAGGTCGTAGCCGACCAGCTCGCGCAGCTCGAAGGGCAGGTCGTTGTGGCCGTCCACGATCGGATGGCCGGCCAGCACGTTCCGGGCGGTTGCTTCGGCGCTCACAGGCTGACCGAGTCCTTCGGATTGAGGTGCTGGAATCGGGTCATGCCGTAGGGCTCGATCACCCGCTTCAACACGCCCTCGTAGCCGCCGCGGCCGATCTCGCTGATCAGCCCGTCGTGGATCTGGAAAGCCTTCGGCGCGCGCACCGACACCACGAAGTCCGCGGTCTCGGAAACCTTCGCCCACGGCGCGTTGATCGGTACCAGCAGCGCCTCGACAGAAGCCGTCGGCACGACGTAGGAGTCGCCGGGGTGATAGATGCCGTCCTCGATGAGGTAGCCGACATTGGACACGACCGGGATGGACGAGTGGATGAGGGCGTGCTGGCCACCGAACGTCCGGACCCGCAGGCCTCCGGCGACGAACGACTCCCCCGGCCCGACCGCCGTGAGTCGATCGGCCAGTGCCGCGTTGCCCGTCAGCTGATCGACCACATCCTTCGGCGCCCAGACGCGCAGCCGCTGGTTCGCCTCGGCCGCCGCTGCCAGCTTCTCGGCGTCGACATGGTCGACGTGCTCGTGCGTGATCAGCACCGCGTCGATATCGGTGAGCGCCTCGGCGACCTCGCTGAAGACGCCCGGATCGAGAACCAGCCGCCGGTCGCCATCGGCAACGCGCAGGCAGGAATGGCTGTACTTGGTCAGCTCCATATCCCTACTCCACCACACCGCGGGGACATCGCATACGGTCGGGGGATGGTCGCCCTGATGTGGTTCCGCCGCGACCTGCGGCTGCGCGACAACCCCGCGCTGGCCGCGGCCACGGCAGGCGACGGCGACGTCGCGCCGGTGTTCGTCCTCGATCCGGCGCTGCTCAGCCCGTCCGGCGGCCCGCGGCTGGCAGTTCTGTTCCGGACGCTGCGGGCTCTGGACTCCCAGCTCGGCGGCACGCTGATCCTCCGGCACGGCAAGCCCGAAACGGTGCTGCCGCAGCTGTGCGCCGAGGTCGGCGCCGGCTCGGTGCACTGTGCCGCGGACTTCGGCCCGTACGGCTCGGCGCGCGACGACCGGGTCGCCGCGGCGCTGGCCGTGCCGCTGGTGCGGACGGGGTCGAGCTATGCCGTTCCGCCGGGACGCATCACAAACGGCTCGGGCACCAATTACCAGGTGTACTCGGGGTTCTACCGCGCCTGGCTGGCCCGCGGCTGGCCCCAGCCGGCCACGAGCGTCCGGCCGCGCTGGGTGAGCGCTCCCTCCGACGGCGTGCCACCAGACCCCGCGCTTTCCAGTGGGGTCCAATCCGGTACAGACTCCGCGCCTTCCAGCGGTCCCGTGTTGCCGGACGTGGGCGAGGCGGCGGCGCGCACGGCGTGGCGCGCCTTTCTGGACGGCTCGCTGAACCGGTATGCCGATGAGCGCAACCGTCCGGACCTGGACAGCACGTCTCGGATGTCGGTGCACCTGAAGTGGGGCACGGTGCATCCGCGCACCCTGCTGGCAGACCTCGGTGCGGGGCACGAGGTGTTCCGCAAGGAGCTGGCCTGGCGGGAGTTCTACGCCGACGTGCTGCACCACAACCCGCGGTCGGCACGCGACTACTACCGGCCCCAGCTCAAGGCACTGCGTTACGCCGATAGTGCCGATAGTGCCGCGGGCAGTGAGCGGATGCGCGCCTGGGAGGCCGGCCGGACCGGCTACCCGATCGTCGACGCCGGCATGCGCCAGTTGCTCGCCGAGGGCTGGATGCACAACCGGGTGCGGATGATCGTGGCGTCCTTCCTGGTCAAGGACCTGCATGTGGAGTGGACGGCCGGGGCGCGGCACTTCATGGCCCATCTCGTCGACGCCGACCTGGCCAGCAACAGCCACGGCTGGCAGTGGGTCGCCGGTACCGGAACCGACCCGGCGCCGTACTACCGGATCTTCAACCCGACACTGCAGGGCAGGAAGTTCGATCCCGACGGGACGTACGTCCGGCGCCACGTACCGGAGCTGGCGCACCTGTCCGTCAAGCACATCCACGAGCCGTGGGGCGATCCCAACGGTGCCCCGGCCGGCTACCCGGCGCCGATCGTGGACCACTCGGCCGAGCGGAACGCCAGCCTGGCCGACTACAACGCACTGCGTAACCGCGGCTGACGAGCTGTAGCCGGCTGCTCAGCCGAGCAACCGGATGCCCCATTCCCCCAACCAGGTGGCCCCCGGCTCCAGCCGGACCAGGCCCTCGCCGGAGTTGAAGGCGTTGGCCGGGCAGCTCATCGGCTCGATGGCCACGGCATTGCGTCCGGGCGTGACGAACGGCGGCGTGAACACCTGCAGGTAGCCGAACGCGGCGTCCCAGCGGAGTTCGGCCTGGCGACGTGCTGAGCGCACCACCGCCGTGCTGCCGACCAGATCGGCGTAGCCGTGGTCCAGGCGCAGTGACCCGATCGGCCGGGACTGCCGCAGGTCGAAGGGCGTTCCGGTGACGTCGGAGCGGCCGACCGGAATCTGGCGCTCGTCGGTGTCCAGCACCGTGGCGGCCGGAATCAGCAGCTCCACGCCGTCGAGTTCCTCGTTCCCGAGGTCCAGGTAGGGGTGGAAGCCCGCCCCGAAGGGTGCCGCGCCGGAGCCGGTGTTGGTCGCCGTGACCGACACGGTCAGTCCGGTTTCGGCCGCAACCGAATAGGTGATCTGCAGCCGGACCTCGAACGGGTACCCCGTTTGCGGTACCAGATCATGGGCCATCGTGACGGCGGAGGCCGACCGCTCGGTGGCGTTCCATCGTGCCCACTTGGCGAAACCGTGGCTGGCATTGCGCTGCGCGGGCTCGGTGAGCGCCAGCTGGTAGCCCGCGCCGTCGAAGGAGTAGTGGCCGTCGCGGATCCGATTGGGCCAGGGCATCAGCACCGCCCCGGTGGACTTGGGTGGCAGCTCACCCGCCGGCATCTCGACCGTCACAGCCACATCGTCGTGCCAGAGCCCGGCCAGCCCCGCGCCGACTTCGGCCACCTCGGCCCGATAGCCCCCGGCCTCGATCCGCGCCACGCTCCCGGTGAATGCCATGACCGTCACGCTAGCGTCTCGGGGCGTCCCCAGCGCGCGAGCCAGGGACTCCTTAGCCGCCGAGTTCGGCGGCGGTCGGCTCGCCGTCGACCAGTCCGTCCGCCGGCGCAGGGTCCGGGTCGGTCACGGAGCGAGCCGCTCGACCAGCCAGTTCCCGTCCTGCCGGCGGAACCGCAGCCGATCGTGCAACCGGAACTCGCGCCCCTGCCAGAACTCGATCTCGTCCACCGCGATCCGGTAACCGCCCCAGTTCGGCGGTGGCAGGATCTCGCCGTTCCCGAAACGCTGGGTGACCTCGGCCAGTGACTCGTCCAGCTCGTTGCGGTCCCGCAGCCGTTGGGATTGCGGCGACGCCCACGCCGCCAGCTGCGACACCCGTGGCCGGCCGGCGAAATACCGGGCGGTCTCTTCGGGGCTCACCCGCGTCACCGCTCCGCGGAACCGCACCTGACGCTCCAGCGGCAGCCAGGCGAAGACGGCGGCCGCGGCCGGATTGGCGGCCAGTTGGGTGCCCTTGGCCGATCCGTAATTGGTGTAGAAGACGACGCCCGCCGCGTCGAAACCGCGCGCCAGCACCGTCCTGATGTCGGGCCGGCCGTCGGCGTCCGCGGTCGCGACCTGCATCGCGTTCGGCTCGGGAATCCGGGCATCCTCGGCCGCCTGGTCGTACCAGTAGGTCAGCTGCTCCAGCCAGGTCGGGTACAGGACGTCCTCGGTCAGCGTCCCCGAGACGTAGGAGCGCCGGATCGTGGACAGGTTCTGGGCGTAGTCAGCTTCGCCGCGATCGCTGCCGGGAGCGCTGTCCGTCGAGTCGCCACGAGCGTCAGGGTCGGTCACCCCGCCATTGTCCCAGTCGCGGCGAGCGCCCCGCAGCCGCATACGCGGTCGGCTGCGCTCAAGGTCACGTAGCTCGCTCCCGGGCGGATAGGCAACAATGACTGGCTGGGAGCTCGGTTGCCGTGCCGAACCCCGAAGCTCAGCGGCCCACCGACCTCGCGAGGCGCGGCGGGAACCTGACCGGATGATCGGAGTTCCGCATGACGAACGATTTCAGCCCGGGCCTGGAAGGCGTCATCGCCTTCGAGACTGAGATTGCCGAGCCGGACAAGGACGGCGGCGCCCTGCGCTACCGCGGGGTCAACATCGAGGACCTGGCCGGTCACGTCACCTTCGGCAATGTCTGGGCGCTGCTCGTCGACGGCAAGTTCGGCCCCGGGCTGCCGCCAGCTGAGCCCTTCCCCATCCCGGTGCACACCGGCGATGTCCGGGTCGACGTGCAGGCCGCGCTCGCCATGCTGTCCCCCATCTGGGGCTACCGGCCGCTGCTGGACATCAGCGACGAGGAGGCCCGCGAGCAGGCCGCCCGAGCCTCGGTGATGGCGCTGTCCTACGTCGCGCAGTCTGCCCGTGGGGTCGGCGCGCCGGCCGTTCCGCAGGCCCGGATCGACCAGTCCCGCACCATCGTCGAGCGGTTCATGACCCGCTGGCGCGGCGAGCCCGACCCCAAGCACGTCGACGCCGTGGATGCCTACTTCGTCTCGGCCGCCGAGCACGGCATGAATGCCTCCACCTTCACCGCGCGGGTGATCGCCTCGACCGGTGCCGACGTCGCCGCGGCCATCTCCGGTGCCATCGGCGCCATGTCCGGCCCGCTGCACGGCGGCGCGCCGGCCCGGGTGCTGCCCATGATCGAGGCCGTGGAGAAGACCGGCGACGCCCGCAAGGTGGTCACCGACATCCTCGACCGCAAGGAACGGATGATGGGCTTCGGCCACCGCGTCTACCGGGCCGAGGACCCGCGCGCCCGCGTGCTGCGGCGTACCTGCAAGGAGCTCAACGCACCCCGGTACGAGGTCGCCGTCGCCCTGGAGCAGGCCGCCCTGAAAGAGCTGCGCGAGCGCCGGCCCGACCACCCCATCGAGACGAACGTCGAGTTCTGGGCGGCCGTCACCCTGGACTTCGCCGAGGTGCCGCCGCACATGATGCCGGCGCTGTTCAGCTGCGCGCGGACCGCCGGCTGGTGCGCGCACATCATGGAGCAGAAGAAGACCGGCCGGCTGGTACGTCCGTCCGCCCGCTACGTCGGCCCCGACCCCCGCAGTCCCAAGGCCGTCGAGGGCTGGGACAACATCGCGCACGGCTGAAGATCGCGCACGCTCGAAGCACATCGTTCGCTGAGAATGGCCGGCCGCCGGAAGATCACGGCGAGGTCTCGCGTTGGCGCCTGCATGAGCTTCTCTTCCGATGCCAAGTCCACTCTTCCCCTCGTCCTCGGCGGCAACGTGTTCGGCTGGTCGGCCGACCGCGACCAGTCCTTCGCCGTCCTGGATGCGTTCCTCGATTCCGGCGGCGTCCACATCGACACCGCGGACGTCTACTCGCAGTGGGTCCCCGGAAACACCGGTGGCGACTCCGAGGAGATCATCGGCGAGTGGCTTGCCGCCCGTGGCAACCGCGACCGGGTGTTCGTCGCCACCAAGGTCGGGGCCCTCGCGCCGTACAATAACCTCAGCGCCGACTCCATCGCGCGCGCCGTAGAGGATTCGCTGCGCCGGCTGAAGACCGACTACATCGACCTGTACTGGGCGCACCGCGACGACGAGAACACACCCCAGCATGAGACGCTCGCCGCCTTCGACCAGCTCGTGCAGGCCGGCAAGGTCCGGTACCTCGGTGCCTCCAACTTCTCGGCCGACCGGCTCGAATCGGCGCTGAAGGTGTCCGACACCGAGAATCTGGCCCGCTACGTGGCCACCCAGCCGCTCTACAACCTGCTCCAGCACGCGGAGTTCGAGTCCGGTCTGGGTCCCGTCGCGCTGGCCAACGACATCGCGGTGCTGCCCTACTCCGGCCTGGCCAGCGGCTTCCTCAGCGGCAAGTACCGCCGCGGTGTCGACGTCGAGTCGGTCCGCTCGCAGTCGGTGTCGCGGTACTTCGACGATCGTGGCTACCAGGTGCTCGACGCGGTCACCGAGGTCGCCGCCGCGCACGACGTACCGGTCTCGGCGGTCGCCCTGGGCTGGCTCGCCCAGCAGCCGGGTGTACTGGCTCCGATCGCCTCGGCCCGCACTCCCGAGCAGCTCGCCGAACTGGCCACCCTCTCCAGCCTGACGCTGAGCCAGGACGAGCTGGATCGTCTCCGCGCGGCCGCGGCATGAGTGCCGTGCGGTTGGAGGTCTTCTCCGACGTCGTGTGCCCGTGGTGCTACCTGCGGAACGTCGCCGACCAGCTGCTCCAGGCCCACTTCACCCAAGTCGGTGTCGCGCGATCTTGCCGAGGCCGCTCAGCTGGGTATCACCGCCGTGCCGACCTCGTGGCAAACCGCTCCATCGGGGCCCAGGGCGCCCAGCCGTCCGAGACGCTGCTGGAATTCCTGCGGCAGGCCGCGGATCAGCCGGTCAGCGCGTAAGAAACCGGGCCATGGTGCGCCGGTCCGGAGGCAGGCTGGGATGATGACCGGGTGACCTCAGCCACCCCTCTTCTCCTTCCCGCCGAGCTGTTGCCGCGCGATGGGCGCTTCGGCTCCGGACCGTCGAAGGTTCCCCCCGAGCTGCTCCGCTCGTTCGCCGAGCGTGGCGGAAAGGTGATGGGTACGTCGCACCGGCAGCCGCCGGTCAAGTCGCTGGTGGGACGGGTCCGGGCCGGATTGAGCACCCTCTTCCGGCTGCCGTCGGGGTATCAGGTAGTTCTGGGCAACGGCGGTTCCACCACCTTCTGGGACGCGGCCGCCTTCGGGCTGATCCAGGAGCGGTCCCAGCACGTGAGCATCGGCGAATTCTCGGCCAAGTTCGCGGCGGTGACCCGTGGTGCGCCGTTCCTGGCGGAGCCCAGCGTGCGACGGGCCGAGCCTGGTTCCGCCGTGGCCGCCGAGGCCGAGGCGGGCGTGGACACCTACGCCTGGCCGCAGAACGAGACGTCCACCGGCGTCATGCTCGACGTCCGGCGGGTTGCCGGTGCCGAGGACGCCCTGCATCTGATCGATGCCACCTCAGCCGCTGCCGGCCTGCCGGTCGACGCCAGGCAGTCCGACGTCTACTACTTCGCGCCACAGAAGGGCTTCGCCGGCGAGGGCGGGCTCTGGCTGGCGTTCTTCTCCCCCGCCGCGCTCGAGCGCGCCGCCCGGATCAAAGCGTCCGGACGGTGGATCCCGCCGTCGCTGGACCTGACCATCGCCATCGAGAACAGCGCCAAGGACCAGACGTACAACACCCCTGCCATTGCCACTCTCTGGCTGCTGGCGCACCGGATCGAGGACTTGATCGACCGGGGCGGCCTCAGCTATGCCATCGGCCGCAGCGCCGACTCCGCCGAGCGGCTGTACTCCTGGGCCGACAGTTCCCCCTTCGCCACGCCGTTCGTCGCCGAGCCCGCGCTGCGTAGCTCGGTGGTCGGCACGATCGACTTCGCGCCCGAGGTGGACGCCGCCGCGCTGGCGAGGGCGCTGCGGCGCAACGGCGTCGTGGACACCGAGCCGTACCGCGGCCTGGCCCGCAACCAGCTGCGGATCGGGATGTACCCGGCGGTCGATCCGGACGATGTCTCGGCGCTGACCGCGTGCATCGACTGGCTGGTTCCCCGGTTGGGCTAGTTCGGCCGTTCCCGTATCGTCTTCCTATGCGATTGCTCCGCCTGATCGGTCCCAGCGAGGACGGCACCTCCCTCACGCTGCAGGCACAGGACGGCGGCGAGCGGTTCAGCATTCCCATCGACGCCGAGCTGCGAGCGGCCTGTAGTACGAAGCCTTCCGGCAAGGCCCCGGTCGCTGATGCCGAGCCCACGCAGCACACCCCCACGCAGCATCACAACCCCAGTCCGCGTGAGATCCAGACCCGCGTGCGGGCCGGCGAGACGGCCGAGTCGATCGCCGAAGAGGCCGACCTGCCACTGGAGCGGGTGATGCGCTTTGCCTACCCCGTACTGCAGGAACGGACCCGTGTCGTGGACGAGGCGCGCCGGGCGCGGGCGCGCCGCCAGGACGGGCGCCTCGAACCCTTCGGCGAGCTGATCGACGCGCGCCTGTCGCGGCACGGCGTCGAGCCACCCGCGGTGCTGTGGGATGCCTACCGGCGTGAGGACGGTGGCTGGACGGTCACCGCGATGTTCACCGCGAACGAGCGGGAGATGCGGGTCAAGTTCTCCTTCGTCCTGATGAACCGCACCGTCTCGGCCCTCGATGACGTCGCCGCGGATCTGTTCTCCGACCGTCCGGTACGGGCGCTGCTGCGGCCGGAGCCCGCTCCGGCTCCTACTTCGCCGCCTGCTTCCCCGGTGCCCGGCGAGGCACCCGCCGAGGACGCCGGTCCCGCTCGACTGTCCGCGGTTCCCGACGAGGGTGCTGCCGCCGAGCCAACCCCACCCGTCCGAGCGCCCGGTCGCCGGCAGAAGGCGTTCACCCGCCCGGTGCCGGTCGGTCTGGACGACGAGCTGTTCGACCAGGATGCCGCCGATCAGCCGTGGCAGAACGAGCCACTGCCGCAGGACCTGAGCGTCGCGGCCGCTCCCAACACCTCGGACGAGGCGGCCCAGCCCACCGCGAACGAGCAGTCCCCCGAAGGTGCGGCCGCCGACGGTGAGCCGGCCGGTGATGAGGCCGCCGAGCCCAAGCGAGCACGCCGAAGTGGTGAGAAGCCGAGGATGCCCTCGTGGGACGACATCCTGCTCGGCGTACGCCACAAATCGGACTGACCGTCCCGCTCGTTACGCCTGCGACGAACGGCGCTTAAAAGGATTCGACCGTTGTCGGTGCGTCATCGTAGGGTGAATCACCGTGGCAGACCGGACGAGCGAAGCAGCGGACAATCACGGCGACGAGGCGGATGCCGCTCCAGCGCCCGTACACGGCTCGCTGAAGGATCTGCTTCGCCTCTGGCCGTGGTTGCGTCCCTACCGCGGAAACCTCATTTTCATGCTGGTGATCGCCACCGCCGCGATGGTGGTGCAGTCCGTGCTGCCGATCATCACGGCCGCGCTGATCGACGGCCCGATCGCCCGGCACGACAGCTCCGGGATGTACCCGCTGATCGGGTTGGCCCTGCTGTTCGGGGTGCTCGAAGCGGTGCTGTTCGGCGTCCGGCGCCGCGCCATGACGACCTCCGCACTGGCCATCGAGACGGACCTGCGCAGGGACTTTTATCAGCATCTGCAACGGCTTCCGGTCAGCTTCCATGATCGCTGGCCCTCGGGCCAGCTGCTGTCCCGGGTGACCAGTGACCTCAGCACGCTGCGCCGCTTCGTGGGCTTCATGGCGGTGTTCTTCTTCGCCAACCTCGCCGTCATCGTGGTCGTGCTTGCCATGCTGATCCGGCTGCAGCCGACCCTGGGCATCGCGGTGCTGGTCACCATGCTGCCGCTGGCCTTCGGTACCCGTTACTACGAGAAGCGCTACAACGTCGAGGCCCGCAAGGCGCAGGACCTGACCGGCGACATCGCCACCGGCGTCGAGGAATCGGTACTCGGCATCCGGGTCGTGAAGTCCTTCGGGCGACGCGGCGAACTGCTGCGCAGCTTCACCGCAGACGCCGAACGGCTGCGGGGCGCCGAGCTGGCGAAGAACCGGACGCTGGCCAAACTCTGGACGGTCATCGGCACCTATCCGCAGGTGATCCTCGCCGGCGTGACGTTCTTCGGCGTGATGTCGGTGGCCCACGGATCGCTGAGCCGTGGTGACCTGGTCGCGTTCATCACCCTGCAGCTGCGGCTGAACTGGCCCCTGATGGCCATGGGCTGGTTGATCGCCGGTACTGAAGAGACCATCTCGGCGACCGCGCGGCTGTTCGAGGTCTTCGACACCGCCAGCGACATCACCGATCCCGCCGAGCCGATTCCCCTGCCCGGAAGCGGCACCGGCAACGCCCCCGCCCAGCTGCAGTTCGACGAGGTGGCGTTCCGCTTTCCGGGCGCGGCGACGGACACTCTGCAGGGGCTGAACCTCGACATCGCGCCGGGCGAGACGATGGCTCTGGTCGGCCCCACCGGGTCCGGAAAGACGATCCTCACCGCGCTGGTGTCCCGGCTGCACGACGTCACCGCCGGAGCGGTCCGGATCGACGGCGTCCCGGTCGACCGGCTGAGCCTGGACGAGCTGCGCCGGACCGTGAGCACGGCGTTCGAGGAACCCACGCTGTTCTCGGCGAGCGTGCTGGAGAACATCACTCTCGGCCGGCCGGAGGCAACCGAGGACGAGGTCGCCGAGGCCATCGAGGTCGCTCAGGCCGACTTCGTCCACGATCTTCCGTTCGGCCTGGAGACCAGGGTCGGCGAGCAGGGGATGTCGCTGTCCGGCGGTCAGCGGCAACGCCTGGCGCTGGCCCGCGCGGTGCTCGGCCGGCCGCGGGTGCTGGTGCTCGACGACCCGCTGTCCGCCCTCGATGTGCATACCGAGGCCCAGGTCGAGAAGGCGCTGCGCCGGGTGCTCGGCTCGACCACCGCCCTGGTCGTCGCCCACCGAGCCTCCACGGTGCTGCTTGCCGACCGGGTGGCGCTGCTCGACGGCGGCCGGATCACCGCGGTCGGCACCCACAGCGACCTGATGGCCACCAACGAGTCGTACCGGGATCTGCTGTCGCAGAAGGTAGCGGAGGCGCGGGTATGAGCAGCGTGGAGATGTCAGGCTCGGCGGAGCAGCCCTCGTCCGAGGGTGTCCCCGTTTCGCAGTGGCGCGGCAAGTACGACAAGCCGGAGGCCGATACCGAGACGGTGGTCGCGACCGGCCGGCCGAAGCTGGACGCCGAAGCCCGGCAACTGCTCGGCGAGCTGATCCGGCCGTACCGCCGGCAGATCGCGGTCGTGCTGTGCCTGGTGATCGGGCAGGTCGTCACCACGATGGCGGCGCCGTGGCTCATCGGGCTGGCGATCGACCACGGGATGCCGGACGCCATCGACGGCAACTACCGCACGCTGGCCCAGATCACGGCTGCGCTGGTGGTGGCGGCACTCACGTCCGGGGTGCTGCAGTGGATCTTCCTGCGTCGCACCGGGGTCATCGGGCAGGCGATCCTGTTCGACCTGCGCCGCAGGGTGTTCGACCATTCCCAGCGGCTCAGCGTGGCGTGGCACGAGCGGTTCACCTCCGGACGGGTGATCAGCCGGCTCACCTCCGACGTCGACACCCTGCGCGAGCTGCTCGACTCCAGCCTGGACGGTTTGCTGCTGGCGGCACTGAACATCGTGGTGATCTCGGTGCTGATGCTGGTGCTGGACCCGTGGCTGGCGCTCGTCGCGCTGCTTGCCATCATCCCGCTGCTGTTCCTGTTCCGGTGGTTCTCCGAGCGATCCACGGTCGCGTTCCGGCAGACCCGCGAGAGCGTGGCGCTGGTCATCGTCCAGTTCGTCGAAACCTTCAACGGCATCCGCGCGGTCCAGGCCTTCCGGCGCGAGCCGCGCAACGACGCCATCTTCGAGGGCCTGAACACCGGCTACCGCGACGCCAACCGTTCGGTGTTCAAGCTGCACGCCGTGTTCATTCCCGGCGTGACCCTGGTCGGCAACGTTGCCACCGTGGTGGTCCTCTTCGCGGGTGGCATCCGGGTCGCCGACGGTGGTCTGGCGCTCGGCGTGCTGACCGCGTTCCTGCTGTACCTGCGGCAGTTCTACAGCCCTATGGAGGACGTGGCGATCTTCTTCAACTCACTTCAATCCGCGACCGCGGCGCTGGAGAAGCTTGCCCTGGTGCTCGCCGAGAAGCCCTCGGTGCCCGAGCCGGAGCAGCCGGCGCAGCTAGCCCGCCCCACGCCGGGCGAGGTCAGCTTCGAGGGGGTGCGGTTCAGCTACGACGTCACGGCCGCCGAGCCGCGCACTGTGCTGCACCCGCTCGACCTGCGCATTCACAGTGGCGAGACGGTGGCGCTCGTGGGCGCCACCGGCGCGGGCAAGACGACGATCGCCAAGCTGATCAGCCGGTTCTACGACCCGACCGAGGGCCGGGTGCTGCTCGACGGCGTGCCGCTGACCCAGTTGGCCGACGAGGATCTGCGCACCGCCATCGTGATGATCACCCAGGATGGCTTCCTGTTCTCCGGATCGGTCGCCGACAACATCGCCTTCGGGCGTCCGGGCGCTACCAGGTCCGAGGTCGAGGCCGCCGCCACCGCGGTGGGGGCGGACGTGTTCATCCGGGAGCTGCCACGGGGCTATGACACCGACGTGCGCAAGCGCGGTGGCAGGCTCTCGGCCGGCCAGCGGCAGCTGATCGCGTTCGCCCGCGCGTTTCTCGCCGATCCCGCCGTGCTGATCCTGGACGAGGCCACCTCGAGCCTGGACATCCCGACGGAGCGGGCGGTGCAGCGGGCGCTCCGCACGGTGCTCAGCGGCCGGACGGCGCTGATCATCGCGCACCGGCTCTCGACCGTCGAGATCGCCGACCGGGTGCTGGTGCTCGACAGCGGCCGGGTCGTCGAGGACGGCACTCCGGAGGACCTCATCGACTCCACCGACGGGCGCTTCGCGGCACTGCACACCGCCTGGCAGGACTCCCTCGTCTGAGCCGCAGAACGCCGGACGGCCCAGGAACGCGAGTCGCGTTCCTGGGCCGTCCGGCGCTGTGGTTATCAGCCGGGCCAGGCGTGCACCGCTTACGCGGCAACCGATCCAGCCGCCGGGGCCGTCGCCGACCCAGCCAGGGTGGCGGATTCCAGAGCCAGCTCCAGTACCTCCCGCACGTCGCTCACCGGGTGGACGGTGAGCGCCTCCCGCACCTCGGCCGGCACATCGTCGAGGTCGGGCTCGTTCCGGCTCGGGATGAGCACGGTGGTGATCCCGGCGCGGTGGGCGGCCAGCAGCTTCTGCTTGACGCCACCGATCGGCAGCACCCGTCCGGTCAGCGACACCTCACCGGTCATCGCGACGTCCGAGCGGACCAGCCGTCCGGACAGCAGCGAGGCCAGCGCTGTGGTGAGGGTGACGCCGGCGCTCGGGCCGTCCTTGGGCACCGCACCCGCCGGAAAATGGATGTGCACGCCGCGGTCGGCCAGATCCGACACCGGCAGCTCCAGCGACGCCCCGTGCGAGCGCAGGTAGGACAGCGCGATCTGCGCCGACTCCTTCATCACGTCCCCGAGCTGCCCGGTCAGGGTCAGCCCCGTCGAACCGGTCTCCGGATCGGCCAGCGACGCCTCGACGAAGAGGACGTCACCACCGGCTCCGGTGACCGCCAGGCCGGTCGCGACCCCCGGCACCGCGGTCCGCTCGGCCGTCTCGGGCGTGTGCCGCGGACGGCCCAGGTACTCCCGCAAGTTGTCGCCGGTCACGGTGATGGGCTCCTCAAGAGCAGCCGTACCAGCCAGCGCCGCCTTGGCGGTGATCTTGCGCAACACGCGGGCGATCAGCCGCTCCAGGTCACGCACACCGGCCTCGCGGCTGTACTCGGCGGCCAGCCGGCTCAGCGCGTCGTCGGTGAAGCTGACCTCACCGGTGCCCAGGCCGGCACGCTCCAGCTGCCGGGGCAGCAGGTGATCGCGGGCGATGGTGACCTTCTCGTGCTCGGTGTAGCCGTCGAGCTGCACCAGCTCCATGCGGTCCAGCAGCGGGCCAGGAATCGAGTCGAGGACGTTGGCGGTCGCCAGGAACAGCACGTCCGACAGGTCAAGCTCGACTTCGAGGTAGTGGTCGCGGAAGGTGTGGTTCTGCGCCGGGTCGAGCACCTCCAGCAGGGCCGCGGTCGGGTCACCGCGGTAGTCCGAGCCGAGCTTGTCGATCTCGTCCAGCAGGACCACCGGGTTCATCGAGCCCGACTCCTTGATGGCGCGCACGATGCGTCCGGGCAGGGCGCCCACGTAGGTGCGCCGGTGACCACGGATCTCGGCCTCGTCCCGAACGCCACCGAGGGCGACCCGGACGAAGCTGCGTCCCATGGCCCGCGCGACTGATTCGCCGAGCGAGGTCTTGCCGACGCCGGGCGGCCCGACGAGGGCGAGCACCGCTCCGCTGCGGCGGCCACCGATGACGCCCATGCCGCGGTCGGCACGACGGCGCCGGACGGCCAGGTACTCGATGATGCGTTCCTTGACGTCGTCCAGGCCGGCGTGGTCGGCGTCCAGCACCGCACGGGCCTCGGCGATCTCGTAGGCGTCCTCGGTCCGGTTGTTCCAGGGCAGGTCCAGGACGGTGTCGAGCCAGGTACGGATCCAGCCGACCTCAGGCGACTGGTCCGACGTGCGCTCCAGCTTGTCGACCTCGGCCAGAGCCGCCTCGCGAACCTTGTCCGGCAGGTCGGCGGCCTCGACACGGACGCGGTAGTCCTGTTCCTCGGAAGCGACCGTGCCGTTCAGCTCGGACAGCTCCTTGCGGACGGCGGCGAGTTGCTGGCGCAGCAGGAACTCGCGCTGCTGCTTGTCCATGCCCTCCTGGACGTCCTTGCGGATGGTCTCGGCGACATCGAGCTCGGCGAGGTGCTCACGGCTCCAGGGGACCAGGCTTTGCAACCGCTCGGTGACATCGGCGGTCTCCAGCAGCCAGAGCTTCTGGTCGTTGGCCAGGTAGGGGGCGTAACCGGCGAGATCGGCCAGGGCGGCCGGATCGGTGATGCCCTGCACCGAGTCGACGAACTGCCACGCGCCCCGCTGCTGAAGGATCGTGGTGGCCAGCGACTTGTATTCCTTGGCCAGTTCGCGGGCCCGCTCGTCGATTGCCGGCTGGTCCTGCACGCTGGCCTCGACCCAGAGCGCCGCGCCGGGGCCGGTGGTCCCGGTTCCGATGCGCGCCCGCTCGGTCGCCCGTACCACGACGGCCTGCTCGCCGCCGCGCATCCGGCCGATCTGCTCGATCACGCCGACGGCGCCCACGCTGGCGTACTTGCCGTCGAGCCGGGGAACGAGCAGGACGCGGGCCTGCTCCTGCGAGCCCGGCACCTGGGAAGCCTGGGCGGCCTCGACGGCCGCGCGTACCTCGGTGTCGGAGAGCTGCACCGGAACGACCATGCCCGGCAGGACGACGACATCGTCCAGCGGCAGCATGGGCAAAGCAAAAGTGATGGTCATCTTCATCCCCACTCGGAAAGTTGAGTCACTATCACTCAACTCACGGCGCGGGAGAATATTTCCCGCTCGGTGTTCGCTCTGAGCACAGCGGCGCCTGTCAGGCCGCCCCCAGCGGGCCGGACGGGCCGGGAGGAGGCTGACCTCAGCAAGTGAGCTGGGCGAACGCGACTGCCCCGGCGGTGGCGACATTCAGCGAGTCCACGCCCGCGGCCATCGGAATCCGTACCCACTGGTCGGCGGCCGCCAAGGCCGCCTCCGTCAGCCCCGGCCCCTCGGCGCCGAGCAGCACCGCCCAGGATCGCGGCGCCACCACCGACCGGATCGCCACGGCCTCGGCACGGGGCGTCATCGCCAGCAGGTCCACGCCGACCGCACGCAGCAGTTCCAGTGAGTCCGGCCACCGTCCGGGCAGCACCGCGAAGCCGACGCCGAAGACGTGCCCCATCGACACCCGCACGCTTCGCCGATACAGCGGGTCGGCGCACCGCGGGTCGAGCAGCACGCCGTCCACCCCGAAGGCCGCGCAGTTGCGGAAGATGGAGCCGAGGTTCTCGAAGTCGTTGATCTGCTCCAGCACCGCGAACCGCCAGCCGGTCGCGAGCAGTGACTCCGCCGGCACGGGCTCGGGACGGTCCGCCGCGGCGAGCACGCCCCGGGTCACCCGGAAGCCCACCGCCTCCGACAGCGTCCACTTGTCCACCTCGTACACCGGCGCGTCGAGCTGGTGCAGCACCGGCGCCAACGCGGTGAGCTTCGCTTCGACGCCAACCACGGCACGGACCCGATAGGACGAGCGAGCCAGCCGCTCGACCACATTGACGCCCTCGGCAATGACGATCCCGCGCCGGTCCGGCCGGGTGTCGGCGTGCATCAGGTCGCGGAAGTCGTCCAGCCGCGGATCGCCGGGATCAGCGATCGGCACCGCCGCACTCACGCGCGGAACTGCTCCAGTCGGCCCCTGAGCTCGCTGAGGCCGACCCGGTGATGGCGCGCCAGGTAGCCGCCGATGATGATCGTCGCGATCAGGCAGATGAGACCGCCACCGAGCATTCCCCAGCGCGGCCCGAAGGCCTGGGCCACCCAGCCCACGATGGGCGAGCCGATCGGGGTACCGCCCATGAAGCACAGGATGTAAAGCCCCATCACCCGCCCGCGCATGGTCGGCTCGACGCCGAGCTGCACCGTCGCGTTCGCCGACTGGGCCAGGGTGATCATGCTGAGCCCGGCGGGTATGAGAGCGAACGCGGTGAGCCCGAAGGTGGGCATCGACCCGACCAGCAGTTCGGCGAGGCTGAATGCCAGCGCGGCGCCGATCAGGAACAGCCTGGTCGGCCGGCCCCGGCGGAAGGTGGCGGCGAGCGCGCCGATGGTGGCTCCGACCGCGAGCGCGGTGGACAGCAGCCCGAAGGAACCCGCGCCGCGGTGGAAGACCTGCTTGGCGACGAGGGCGATGGTGATCTGGTAGTTCATGCCGAAGGTGCCGATGATGAACATCAGCAGCATCGGCAGCACCAGGTCCGACCGGTTACGGACGTAGCGGACGGCGGCCTTGTACTGGCCGGGCTTGCGGTCCACCGGCTTGGAGGGGAAGAGCTCGGCAGTGCGCATGAGCATCAATCCGGCCAGCACGGCCAGGCTCGAAGCGGCGTTGCCGAGAAAGGCCCAGCCGGTGCCGAAGGCGGTGATCACCAGGCCGGCGACGGCCGGTCCTATGATCCGCGCGAGGTTGAACGTGGTGGCGTTCAGCGCGACGGCATTGGGCAGATCCTCACTGCCCACCATCTCGATGACGAAGGACTGCCGGATCGGGGTGTCGACGGCCGATATCACGCCGAGCACCGCGGCGAGCACCATCACCTGCCAGATCGCGATCACGCCGCTGACATCGAGCAGGCCGAGCACCAGCGCGGCGAGGCCGAGGCCGGTCTGGGTGCACAGCAGCAGCTTGCGCTTGTCGCCGCGGTCGGCCAGCGCTCCGCCGTACAGCGAGAGCAGCAGGGCCGGCGCGAACTGCAGGGCGGTGACGATGCCGAGCGCGGTGCCGGAGTTGGTGAGCTGCAGGACCAGCCAGTCCTGAGCCACCCGCTGGGCCCAGGTGCCGGTGAGCGAGATCAGCTGGCCGCCGAAGTACAACCGGTAGTTGCGGACCCGCAGCGAGCTGAACGGGTTCACCCGGGTTCCCGCCGGCGCCCGCTTGAACAGTCGGGTACGCCGGAACAACCCTCGACCAGCTGGTGGTACGCCCAAGTCGGCTAGTGGCTCCTCGGCCTCTGCGATGGGCGTCGACCTCACTCAGATCCCAACCTGTCCAATACGCCGACGGCGTCACGGAGTTTCTGGATGTCTTCGGCGGAGAAGTCCACCAGCCGCTCGGCCAGCCACTCGTCCCGGGCACGGGTCTCTTCGGCCATCAGTTGGCGGCCGGCGTCGGTGATCGAGATGATGGACTGGCGACGGTCATCGGGATGCGAGGCGCGCGCGACCCAGCCCGATGCCTCCAGGGCGGCAAGGATCTTGGTCATGGACGGCGGTTGCACCCGCTCGACGGCGGCGATCTCACCGGCGCTCAGCGGGCCGCACTTGTTCACGGTCGCGAGCGCGGACAGCTGCGACAGCGTCGCGGTGGTGTTCACTCGCTGGGACCGGATGCGGCGAGCGGCGCGTAGTAGTGACAGCCGCAAGGACGACGCCAGTTCGGCGGTCGTCATCTCAGCTGACTGCGCACTCATATCGTTTAGCTTAACTAACAATCACTGCGATTGCCAGCCGATCCGGGCACCGGGACTGCGCCGCCAAGGGCCAAAGACCGTTCACCAGCGTTACGAAATGCCGAAGAGCGTCTTCAGCGGCTGGATCGCGAAGTACACGGCGAAGAACGCCGCCACCGCCCACATCAGCGGATGCACGGTCCGCGCCTTGCCGACCGCCGCCTGCAGCACCACGTAGCTGATGAAGCCGGCGCCGACACCGTTGGTGATCGAGTACGTGAACGGCATCAGGGTGATCGTGAGGAACGCCGGGACGGCGATCTCCAGCGTGGAGAAGTCGATGTTGCGAACCTGGCGCATCATCAGCACGCCGACCACGACCAGTGCCGGAGTGGCTGCTTCGGACGGCACGAACTGCGCCAGCGGGGACAGGAACACCGTGACCAGGAACAGCACGCCGGTCGTGACGGCGGCCAGTCCGGTCCGCGCGCCG
The DNA here is from genome assembly GCF_031845305.1 of Jatrophihabitans lederbergiae. Classification (NCBI taxonomy): domain Bacteria; kingdom Bacillati; phylum Actinomycetota; class Actinomycetes; order Jatrophihabitantales; family Jatrophihabitantaceae; genus Jatrophihabitans; species Jatrophihabitans lederbergiae. The sequence continues at coordinate 34,872 of NZ_JAVREH010000005.1, forward strand.
TCACCGATGCCCGACGCCGACTCGACGTAGGTGGTGGCCGACGAGGCTCCGGCCGCACCGCCCGCCACCGCCGCCAGGCCGTCGATCAGCAGCACGTTCTGGATGCCGGGCAGCTGGCCATCCTCGTCCAGCAGGTCCGCTTCCTGCGCGAGCCCGATGGTCGTACCCATGACGTCGAAGAAGTCACTGAGCACCAGCGAGAACACGATGACGATGCCGGAGATGATGCCCACCGCCGAGAACCCGCCACCGAGGGAGAAGTTCCCCAGCAGCGTGAAGTCCGGGGCGCCGAAGCTCTTGCCGGAGAAGGACGGCTTGTTCAGCGCCCATCCCTCGGGGTTGACGACCTTGCCGGTCGCGTCGGTCTGCGGGCCGATGTTGCCGATCGCCTCGATGATCACGGCGAGCACGGTGGAGACCGTGATGCCGATCAGGATGGCGCCGCGGACCTTGCGCGCCATGAGCACCGCGATGAGCAGGACGCCGAGCACGAAGACCAGGGTCGGCCAGCCATTGAGGTGTCCGCGAACGCCGATGTCGACGACCGTTCCGGAGCCGGCCCGGACGAAGCCCGCGTCCACCAGTCCGATCAGCGCGATGAACAGGCCGATGCCGACGGCGATGGCGCTCTTGAGCTCGGCCGGGATGGCACGGAACACCGCGACCCGGAACCCGGTCAGCACCAGCACGGTGATCACCAGCCCCTCGATCACCACCATGCCCATCGCTGCGGGCCAGGACATCCGGGTGGCGACCTGGAACGCCACGAACGCGTTGAGCCCCAGACCGGTCGCCAGCGCGAACGGGTAGCGCCCGATCACGCCCATGGCGATGGACAGCACGCAGGCGACCAGCGCGGTCGCCGCGGCCACCGCTGCCAGGGCCGGCGCCTGCCCGCCACCGAGGAACTTCCCGTGCGCGTCCTTGACGGTTCCGATGATCAGGGGGTTGAGCACCACGATGTAGACCATCGTCACGAAGGTGACGAGGCCACCGCGGAGCTCGCGGGCCACGGTGGATCCACGTTCGGTGATGCCGAAGAACCGGTCGAGCGACCCGGCCCTCGTCGAAGTCTGGGTGGACATGCTGCTCCAGAGAGATGCCAGGCGACGGATCGCGGCCGGACGGACGATGCGGCGGGTAGCGTGCCGGGATGTGAACAACAGCCCACAAGCCGGTGACACGGCATCCGGTTCGGGCCACACCGACCGGACCGGCGATGCCGACGGCTCAACCGTATCGAATGCCGGGACGGCGGAGTACCACTGCGATCAGATGCTCTCGGTGGATGCCCGCAAGGTCGTCCTGGTAGGGGCTGCCCTGTTCTTCGTGGCCTTCGTGGTGCTACTGCCGTTCTGGTCCTGGCTGGGCCGTCACGATCACCGGGTATGGCTGTGGACCGCCCTGGCCGGCTGGCTGATGGGCATGGCGGCGATGCCGCTCATCCGCAAGCACACCGGCGAGGGCCGGTTGGGCTGACGCCGACGGCTATTCGGCAGCAGCCGGATCGGTGCCCACTGTCGCATCCTCGTCCGAGGCGGGTCCCTCGGCGGCAGCATCGTCCGGAAAGCCCGGCAGCTCACCGGCTGCGAGCTGAGCGTCCGGCAGCTCGTTCTCGGTCAGCTGCTCGTCCAGGCCTTCCCGACCGGCGAACTCTTCACCCGGCTCGTCATTGGCCTCGACGTCGATGAGGTCGTCCTCGAAGATGTCGCCACGGTCCTCCTCGACCACCTCGACCACGGTGTCGGAGTGGGCGCCGCAGCCGAACTCCACCGCGACGATCCGTCCATCGGTGGCCACGTACTCGTTGGCGCAGACGCCGAAGGCCGCCCGCAGCGAGTCCGCCAGCGGCAGGAAGAAGCCGCACGTTCCGCAGTGCGCCGGGGCCTGGCGTGCCATCGGGGTGTCCGGGCCGCTGTCACCGGCGTACCAGCGCTCGGCACTTTCCAACCGTCCGAAGCGGGACAGCACCCGCACCCGGCCCAGGCCCAGCTCGAAGGCGACGTCCTCGACCTGCGGATCGTCGGACAGTACGTAGGCCGGCACCAGCCGAGGGTCGTCCGGCTCGACCGGGAGCAGATCCCCGGGGCTGAGGTCGCCCGGCTGCAGTCGCTCGCTCCACGGAGTCCAGGCCGGGGCCAGCAGCGCGCCGTCGCCCGGGAGCAGCACCACCTCTGCCACCGTCGGCTCGCTGTCCGGAGCACGGACGAGCGTCACCGCCCAGTGCCAGCCGGCATAGCCCGCCAGCGAGGCAGCGAAGGCATGGGTGCCGGCGAGCTCGGCTTCGGCGCGGACGCCCTGGTGCTCGCCGACCTCGGAACCCGCCATCTCTACGGCAGCGGCTCGGGCGAGATCGACAGCCGCGGCGATCATAGGGTCGACAGCTAGGGGTTCGGTCGCGACGGTCACGCCTACATTGTGTCATTACCGCTGTTCCCGCGTGCTCTTCGCGGCGTTGCGCACGTTCGCTGCATCCGCCGGACCGGTGGGGCAGGATAAGTCCCGTGACGGCAGGCGAGAACTCGGCGGACGGCGGCATGGACGCCGACGGCTTCTCCCAGCCCGTGTTGCACGGGGCGCTGAACCAGAGCAGCGAGCAACCCGGCGACGAGCCGGTTCCGCCACGGCGCGCGTCCGCCCGGCCGGCGGGTACCGGGAACCTGACCGTGACCCGCGCGGTGCTGGCCCGCAGCCGCTACTTCTCCCGGCTGGTGGCGCACAAGGTCATCTCGGCCAGCGAGGCCGACGGCGCCCGGGAATCCGGCCTGACCGCGATGATCTGGAACCAGGTCATGTCCTACGCCTCCGACGCGATGGTGACGGTCGCGCTGGCCGGCACCGTGTTCTTCTCGGCGCCGGCCGAGGCCCAGCGCGGCAACGTCTTCCTCTATCTGCTGATCACCATGGCACCGTTCGCCATCGTCGCCCCGATCATCGGACCGGCGCTGGACCGCGTCCAGCACGGCCGGCGCTGGGTGATGGCCGCTACGGCACTGGGCCGGGCGCTGCTGGCCGTCGTGATGGCGCTGCACTTCACCGATCTGCTGCTGCTGTTCCCGGCCGCGCTGGGCTCCCTGGTGCTGTCCAAGGCCTATGCGGTGATCCGCTCGTCGGCGGCGCCGCGGCTGGTGCCCGCCGGTTTGACCCTGGTCGAGGCCAACGCCCGGCTGTCCATCTTCGGGCTGACGGCCGCGGTGCTCGGCGGTGGCGTGGTCGGCGTGGCGATCAAGGCCACCGGCTCCTACCCGTTCGGGCTCTGGATCACCGCGGTGGCGTTCACGGTGACAGGCTTCTACGCCTTCCGGCTGCCCAAGATCGTGGACGCGCTGCCGCCCGCGCCGAGGCTGCGGACGGGCGGTGGCGGCCTCGAAGGGTCGCGCAGGTCCCGGCGGCCGGCTCGGACGCGGAGCCGGAGCCGCGGTGGCAGGCGCCGGAGGTCGAGCCGGGTCGACTCCGCGCCGGCCGCGAGCCGCCGGTGGCGGCCACCACGCGAGACCGCGTCGCTGAGCCTGCCGGCCAGGTTGGCTGCATGGACCCGACGCGGCTTCGATGCCCCGGTGATCCTGGCGCTGCAGGGCGAGTCGACGCTGCGCTGGCTGTCCGGATTCCTGACGATGTTCTTGGCCTTCTACATCGAGGCGGTGTCGCACGGCTGGCAGGCGGTGGCCAGCCTGGGAGCGCTGGGCGCGGCCACCGGGGTCGGCAACTTCCTCGGCACCGGAATCGGCACCCGGTTGCGGATGGCCCGGCCGGATCTGATCATCCTGTGGTGCACCGCCGCCGCGGCAGTCGGTTGCGTGGTTGCCGCGCTGCTGTTCAGCCTGCCGGTGGCGATCGGCGCGATGCTCGTCTGCGCGGTGGCCAACGCGCTTTCCAAGCTGTCGCTGGACGCGATCATCCAGCGCGACGTGGCGGAATCGCTCCGGTCGTCGGCGTTCGGCCGCTCCGAGACGTTCCTGCAGCTGTCCTGGGTGCTGGGTGCGGCGACCGCCCTGGTGCTGCCGCCGAAGAACGGCCACCTCGGCTTTGTCGTCTCGGCTGCCGTCACGGTCGCGGTGGCCGTCACGATGGGCGTCCGAGAGAGGGCGCTCAGATCACAGGGCGGCGAGGCCCTGGCCGCCGGCCTGTCCCCCGAAGGTAACCTCGGCCGGTGACGTCTTGGACCCGGCTCCGACCCCGCACCCCGCGCCTCGGACGAGCGGCTGCGGCCGGCGCCGGACTGGTCACGACCGCGGTGCTGCTGACCGCCTGCAACAAGCCGCAACCCACGGTCACGATGTTCACAGGCAACAAGTCCCAGGCAGTGTCCGCGCAGCCGCCGTGCACGGTGCTGGGCAGCTGCCAGTCCGAGTCCAGCAAGGTCGGCCAGATCAAGGCGGCGAGCGGCAGCCAGATCCTGGTCGACGTGCCGAAGGCGCTGGCTGACGGTGGCTGGATCGTGGCGGCGTTCACCTCGGACGGCACCAAGAACACCGCGCTGACGACACCGGGCGCGTCCTCGTCCCCGATCAGGGGTCACCACACCGTCCGGCTGCAGGTGCCCGACGCCACCACCGGCAGCTACTACCTGCAGGTCACCGCGCTGAAACCGAGCAACCAGCTCACCACCTGGCTCGTCGGCGTGCAGCTCACGCAGTAGCCGGTGCTGTCGTGACCCGCCTGCTCGTCGTCACCGCTGCCGCCGCCGAACGCGAGGCGGTCCTGTCCGGCCGCCCGGTCGCCATCGGCATGCTCGCGGGGCTCGAGGTCCATCGCGCCACCACCGCGGCCGGACTGCTCGACGTGGTGTGCGGCGGGGTCGGGCCGGTCGCGGCCGCGGTGGCGACCGGCTGTGCCCTGCGCAACGGCTACGACGCCGTGATCGCGGCCGGAATCGCCGGCGGCTTTCCCGGCGCGGAGGTCGGCGGCATGGTCGTCGCCGACACCGTGATCCACGCCGACCTCGGTGCCGAGACGGCCGAGGGGTTCTCGTCGATGGCCGAACTCGGCTGGGGGCCGGTGCGCTTCGACACCGACCCGGCGCTGGCTGCGGAGTGCGGCCGCCGGACCGGCGCGCGTACCGGTTCGATCCTGACCGTCTCGACGGTGACCGGCAGCCAGCACCGCGCCGACCAGTTGCGCACCGCCCATCCCGACGCCCTCGCCGAGGCGATGGAAGGGGTGGCGGTGCACCAGGCGGCCGCCCGATCCGGCGTTCGATTCGCCGAGCTCCGGGCCATCTCGAACCGGGTGGGCCCCCGGGACCGGTCCGCCTGGCGGATTCCCGAGGCGCTGAGCGCGCTCACGGCCGCCTTTGCCGAGCTGCTCTCGGCACCCCTGACCACATCACCGCCCCGCACCGAAAGTGAGACCGCACAGTGACCGCTCTCGAGGTGGCCTTCTCGCCGTGCCCCAATGACACGTTCGTGTTCCATGCCTGGACGCACGGGCTGGTTCCGGGTGCCCCCGAGACGAAGGTGACCTTCGCCGACGTCGACGTCACCAACACCGCGGCGCTGCGGGCAGAGTTCGACGTGGTGAAGGTGTCCTACGCGGCGCTGCCCTGGCTACTCGAGAAGTACGAGCTGCTGCCCTGTGGCGGCGCGCTCGGACGCGGCTGCGGGCCGCTCGTGCTGACGGCCGATGGCCGCACGAACCTGGACGGGGCACGGGTGGCGGTCCCCGGTGAGCGCACCACCGCGTACCTGCTGATGCGCTTGTGGGCCCAGGGCCAGGTCCCGGCGTCCGTCGAGATGGTGCCGTTCGCCGACATCATGCCGGGCGTCCGCGACGGCCGGTTCGACGCCGGCCTGGTCATCCACGAGGCCCGGTTCACCTATCCGACATTCGGGCTCACCGCGCTGGCCGACCTGGGGCAGTGGTGGGAAGAGAGCACCGGCCACCCCATCCCGCTGGGCGCGATCCTGGCCCGCAAGGAACTGGACACGGCCGAGCTGACCCGGGTGATCCGGAGTTCCGTCGACTACGCCTTCGCGCATCCGGAGTCCTCCGCCGATTTCATCGCCGCCCACGCCGACGAGATGGATCCCGACGTGCAACGCCAGCACATCGCCCTGTACGTCAACGAGTTCAGCCGCAACCTGGGCGACGAGGGCTACGCCGCCATCACAGACCTGCTCGACCGGGCGCACGCAGCCGGGCTGGTTCCACCGATCGGGCCGCTGCGCGCCGGCTAGTCCCTCCTGCTTGCCAGGGCGCCCGACTCGCTGGGCCGCACGGATTGTCTGCGCTCGGCCAGCACCGGCGTCATCGCGATCGCCAGCAGCGGGAACACCGCCGCGACCGCAAACCCGAGCGCGTAACCGTGCGCCTGGATCAGCATGCCCAGCAGCGGCGGGGTCAGCGCGGAGGCGACGTTCTGCGCGGTGTTCTGCGCCCCGAGCGCGCGGCCGGCCCACGAGGAGCCGGCGAACTCCGCGACCGCCGTGAACGCCAGCCCGTTGTCGGCGACGGTGATCACCGCTCCGGCGATCAACACGCCGAGAACGGTGGCAGAGTTCAGCCGGTCACCGAGCGCGAAGGCCAGCATCACGGCCGCGCTGGCCACGGCCAGCTGCCGCATCGGAGTGAGCCTGCTGGCAACCCGGTCCGACCACGCGCCCGCACCGATCCGGCCGAACGCGCCGAGCAGCTGGGCCACGAACAGCAGCCGCCCGGCGGCGATGGGGTCCCAGTGTCGGACGCTGACCAGGTACACCATCGAGAAACCCGAGATGGCGAACTGCGGAACCACCAGCAGCGTCGAGGCCGCGTGCAACCGCCACAGGGTCGGCACCCGGTACGGCGAGCCCTGGGCGACCACCGTCCCCTTCGCGGGCCGGGGCGGATCGACCACGAAAACCAGCACCAGCAGCCCGATGACCGTACACAGCACGACCGGGACTCCCAGGGCGGTGGCGACGCTCCAGCGGTCGGCCACCGGCGGCAGCGCGACGGCCGCGATTGCGACCCCGAGCGGCTGGGCGGTCTGCCGAAGCCCCATCGCCAGCCCACGCTCGTGTGCGGCGAACCAGCCGAGGACGACCCGGCCGCTGGCAGCGTTCACCGACGCGCCGGAGGCACCCGCGGCGGCCAGTGCCACGCACAGCATCGTGGGTGAATGCAGGCGCGAGGCCCCCAGCAGGAAGGCCGCGGCCAGCAGCAGGCCCGCGGTGATGACCAGCCGCTCGCCGTAACGATCTGCGATCGCTCCCCACAGGATGAGGGTCAGCAGCAGTCCTACGGCCGGCGCACCCACGATGGCACCCGCCGCGCCGAGTGAGATGCCGAGCTCCGCCCGCAGCTGCGGCACCAGCATCGGCAGCCCGTACAGGAAGAGGCAGGTCGAAGCCTGCGCCAGCAAGCCGAACGCGAGCACTACCCAGCGACGCCTGTCGCCCATTGCCATCACCTTCCCGGCTCGGGACCCTACCGCTGGTTCCTGTCCATTGGGACGATCGTCCCAATGGACGAGACCCCTCAGTCAAGGCGCCGGGTGGGCACAGCAAAGGGGCCCCGACATCGTCGGAGCCCCTTTTCGCAGTGTCAGCGGCTGCTCAGGACTCCAGGTTGTCGGCCACGGCGCGGAGCAGCGTGGCTACCTTCTTGCCCTCCGAGCGGTCCGGGTAGTGCCCGCGCCGCAGCGAGTTGCCGACCTTGTCGAGCAGCTTGATCAGATCCTCGACGATCGGCGTCATCTCTTCCGCCGGACGCCGGGTCGCCTTGACGACCGAGGGAACCGGGTCTAGCAGGCGGACCTGCAGCGCCTGGTTTCCCTTGCGGCCCTGGACGACACCGAACTCCACCCGCTGCCCCGGCTTCAGTTCCGGAACCCCGGCGGGAAGGGCGTCCTTGTGCACGAACACGTCGGCCCCCGCGTCGTCGGCGAGAAAACCGAAGCCCTTTTCGGCGTCAAACCATTTCACCTTGCCGGACGGCATGAGTGAACACCCCACTACTCGGTCGAAGATCGGACACCACCCGGACGGCGATTTCGGCGCCACGTCGTGCCCACATACGGCAGACGCCCGCACGACGTGCGGACGCCAAAATCACAGGATATCGCGACGGTGCAGACGGGTGCACCGGCGATACTGGAGAAATGCCCGCAGCCGCCTCCCGACCGACCTCCGTCCGCGTCGGATTCGCCCTCTTCCTCGTCGGCCTGGTGTTCCTCGCGGTCACCGTCGTTCCGTTCTTCTTCGGCGACCACAACCGATCGGTCTGGCTGAACGTCGGCTGCATGCTCGCGCCGATCGGCTTCGTCATTGCCGTCGTCGGGGTCGTGCGAACCGGACGGGCCGATCAGCGAGCCGCTGTCCGTGCCCTCGACGACCGGTGAGGATTCGCTAGAACAGCCGCTGCGCCGGCGACTGCTCCGCCGCACCGGCCAGCCGCCGGTTCAGCCTGGCCCGCGCCCGGCTCGGCAGCTCGGGGACCAAGATCACCCTTTCAGCCGCGGCAAGATCGCCATTGAGGGCACGGAAGGCTTCGGCCAGCGTCACGCCGTGCGCCGGCCGATCGAGGACGGTGACCTCGTCACCGGCCCGTACCGTGCCCTCGGTCAACACCCGCAGGTACGCGCCCGGACGCTGCGCGCGGACGAACCGCTTGATCAGCTTGTGGACGCCCCAGAATCCGGCGAAGGTCGTGCACGGCGTCCGGGGAGAGGTCACCTGCAGCACCGCGCTCCCGATGCGCCACCGCTCGCCGATGAGCGAATTCGTGACGTCCACGCCGCGCACCGTCAGGTTCTCGCCGAAGGAGCCCGGCGCGAGCGGGAACGCCAGCTCCGGCCCCACCTCGCGCTGCCACCACTCGGTGTCCTCGATCGCGTAGGCGTACACGGCCTGATCGGGACCGCCGTGCACACGCAGGTCCCCGATCCGATCGCCGTCGACCCCGAGGCGCCGCAGCGTGACGGGGCGCTCGACCGGCCGCTTGTCGATGCCGGTCTGCAACCTGCGCTGTCTCGGCGCGTTCGGCCGCAGCGCCGGATCGTCGCGCATGCGGCTGACGATGTTGACCGTCAACAGGGACGACGCCGGTGCTGACACAACGGCCAGCCTAATGGCGTGGCACACTGATTGTTCGTTCTCGACTCAGGGGTGGGGCACAGCTCATGGCAGGCACGGTTTCGCCGAAGTCCAACTGGGATGGCGCGTACGACGAACACCCGGTGAATGAGTTGCTGGCCGACAAGGCCGGCTCGCAGAGCCCGTTCGGCGACGACCTCACCTTTCCGTTGCCCGTCGAGAGCCTCTACTACCGCCACCCCGGTCCGGAGAATCGCCCGCACCGCGCTGGTGACTGACCGCGCGAGCCGCGGGTGACCGCAGAAGACCTGATCGAGCGGTCATCGGGTAGGCCTGCCACGCTCACCGGGTGGCTGCGCGGCTTCAGCGACCACGAGCTGATCGCGCTGCTGCGCCGGCGGCCCGACCTGGCGCTGCCCGCTCCGGTGGACCTCGCGGCGCTCGCCAGCCGGGCCGGCGTCCGAAGCTCGGTTTCCCGCGCTCTGGACTCGCTCGACGCCTTCACGCTGCGCACGCTGGAGGTGGTGGTGTGCCTGGGTGCGGGCGCCTCCGTCGACACCACTGCCTCCTGGTTCTCCCTCGACCACGCCGATGCCGTGGCAGCCGCCCTGACCCGGCTGCGGGACTGGCTGCTGATCTGGGGCGGCGACGAGCAGTTGCGCCCGGTCGGTGCCGTGCGGGAGGTCCTCGGCTCGTACCCCGCCGGCTTGGGACGCAGCATCTTCGACCTGTTCAGCGCCGTCAACGACATCGCGCTGGCCCCGTTGCTGCGACGCCTGGGGCTGCCGCCGGCAACCCAGCCACGGTCGGGCAACGCGGCGGCCACCGCCATCCTGGAGCGGCTGGACACGCTGCTGGCCGAGTGCGGGGACGGTGAGCGCGCCATCCTGGACCGCCTCGCCGCCGGACCACCCATCGGTGCCTTGCGCAACGCCTTCGCCCCGTCCCTTTCCGACGCCAACGGTCCCGCCCGGTCGCTGGTCGAACGCGGGTTGCTCGCGCCCATCGACACCACCACCGTGGAGCTACCCCGCGAGGTCGCGCTGGCGTTGCGCGAGCACCCCGCCGGGCCGGTCCGGCCCACACCGCCCGAGATAGCGGTGGCCGAGCGCGGCGCACCGGTGATCGACGGCGGTGGCGCCACCCAGGTGCTCGAGACGGTCCGGCTGGTCGAGCTACTGCTGAACGAGCTGGCCCGCGATGCCCCGGCACAGCTACGGGCCGGCGGCCTCGGCGTGCGCGATCTGCGCCGGTTGTCGCGCGCGCTGCAGGTCACCGAAGCGGTCACCGCCATGCTCGTCGAGATCACCTACGAGGCCGGCCTGCTGTCGAGCTCGACGACCGTGGATGCCTCGTACCTGCCCACCACCGACTTCGACGGCTGGCTGCGGCAGGCAACCGCGCAGCGGTGGGTTCAGCTCGCCGGGGCCTGGCTGGCGATGACCCGGCTGCCCGGCCTGGTCGGGGCTCGCGACGACCGGGACAAGACCATCGCCGCGCTGTCCTCGGACGTGGAGCGGCACAGCGCCCCGACCCTGCGGGTGCAGCTGCTGGCGCTGCTCGCCGAGCTGCCTCCCGGCCTCGCCCCGCGCTCGGATGCCGAGGTGCTGGCACGGCTGGCGTGGCGGGCTCCTCGCCGGGCGTCGGCCAATCGCGCGGTCGCCGAGGCGATGCTGGCCGAGGCGGCGACGCTGGGGCTGACCGGCTACGGCGCGATCACCGGCTACACCCGGGCGCTGCTGCACGGTGCCGAGACCGGCGCCGCCCGGGCCGAGGCCAATGCCGCGGACACGCTGACCGCGGCGCTGCCCGAGCCGGTGCAGGAGTTCCTGCTGCAACCGGACCTGACCGCCGTCGTGCCGGGCCCGCCGACCGCTGAGCTGCAGGGCGAGCTGGGCCTGGCCGCGGATCTGGAGTCGACCGGCGGCGCCTCGGTGTACCGGATCGGCCCGGGCAGCCTGCGCCGCGCGCTGGACGCCGGCCGGACCGGATCGGATCTGCAGCAGTTCTTCACCAGCCACTCGCGCACTCCCGTCCCGCAGGCCCTGCAGTACCTGATCAACGACGTCGCGACCCAGCACGGACGGCTGCGCGCGGGCGCGGCCACCAGCTACCTGCGCTGCGACGACGAGGCGTTGCTGGACCGGGTGCTGGCCGAGCCCGCGCTCGTCCCCCTCGGTCTGCAGCGGATCGCCCCGACGGTGGTTCTCACCGGCTCCGGCATTGCCGTTGTGCTGGAGCGGCTGCGCGCGGCCGGTTTCGCCCCCGCCGCGGAGTCCGCGGACGGCGCCATCGTCAACCTCGCCGCGGACACGCCTCGGGTGCCGGGCCGCCAGCACTCCCGGATCTCGCGGGTCAGAGCCAGCGTGCTCGCCGACACCCAGCTGTCCGAGGTGGTCGCCAGGCTGCGGGCCAGCGAGCGACTGGCCGCGGCCGTCACCAACTCGACCAACCGGGTGTCCCAGCAGATCCCCGGTGTCACCTCGGCGTCGATCCTGGAACTGCTACGGACCGCGGTACGCCAGGAGCGCACGATCGCGATCGGCTACGTCGACGACACCGGCACACCGTCCCAGCGCGTGCTGACGCCGATCTCGCTCGGCGGGGGAATGGTGCGTGGCCACGAGCCTTCGGACGGCAGGCTGCGCAGCTACCCGCTGCAGCGGATCACCACCGTGAGCCTGCTCGCCGACGAGTAGCGTCCGGGAACATCAAGACCGCGAAAACGCTTGAACCAGGCGATCCCACAGCGACATCTTCTAAGGAGCACGGGTGACCGACGGACCTCTCATCGTCCAATCCGACAAGACGCTGCTGCTCGAGGTCGACCACCCGATGGCCGGCGAGGCGCGAGCCGCGATCGCTCCGTTCGCCGAGCTGGAGCGGTCCCCCGAACATGTCCACACCTACCGGCTGACACCGCTGGGACTGTGGAACGCCCGCGCGGCCGGCCACGACGCCGAGCAGGTCGTCGACGCCCTGGTCCGGTTCTCCCGCTACACCGTGCCGCACGCGCTGCTGGTGGACGTCGCCGACACCATGGACCGCTACGGCCGGCTGCAGCTCGCCAAGCACCCGGTACACGGGCTGGTCCTGATCAGCCTGGACCGCGCGGTGCTCGAAGAGGTGCTGCGGCAGAAGAAGATCGCCCCGATGCTGGGCGAGCGCATCGATCCCGACACGGTGCTGGTGCACCCGTCCGAGCGCGGCCGGCTTAAGCAGGCGCTGCTCAAGGTCGGCTGGCCCGCCGAGGACCTGGCCGGCTACGTCAGCGGCGAGGCGCACCCGATCGAGCTGGAGAACGACGACTGGACGCTGCGGCCCTACCAGCAGCAGGCGGTCGAGTCGTTCTGGGCCGGTGGCTCGGGCGTGGTCGTGCTGCCCTGCGGTGCCGGCAAGACGCTGGTCGGCGCCGCCGCGATGGCGCAGGCGAAGGCCACCACGCTGATCCTGGTGACCAACACCGTGTCCGGCCGACAATGGAAAAGAGAACTGATCGCCCGCACCTCGCTGACGGAGGAAGAGATCGGCGAGTATTCGGGCGAGAAGAAAGAGATCCGCCCGGTCACCATCGCCACGTACCAGGTGATGACCACCCGGCGTAAGGGCGAGTACCGCCACCTGGAGCTGTTCGACTCCCGGGACTGGGGCCTCATCGTCTATGACGAGGTGCACCTGCTACCCGCGCCGATCTTCCGGCTGACCGCCGACCTGCAGTCCCGCAGGCGGCTCGGCCTGACCGCGACGCTGGTGCGTGAGGACGGCCGCGAGGGTGACGTGTTCTCCCTGATCGGCCCCAAGCGCTACGACGCGCCGTGGAAGGACATCGAGAACCAGGGCTGGATCGCGCCCGCGGACTGCTCGGAGGTTCGGGTGCAGCTGACCGACGCGGAGCGGATGAGCTATGCCACCGCCGAGCCCGAGGACAAGTACAAGCTCGCCGCGACCGCGCGTACGAAGCTGCCCGTCATCAAGGCCATCGTCGACCAGCACCCCGACGACCAGGTGCTGGTGATCGGCGCCTATCTCGACCAGCTCGACGAGGTGGCCGAGCACCTCGGCGACATCCCGATCATCCAGGGCTCGACGCCGAACAAGGAGCGCGAGCGGCTCTATGACTCGTTCCGCTCCGGTGAGACACGGGTGCTGGTGGTCAGCAAGGTCGCCAACTTCTCGATCGACCTGCCGGAGGCAGCTGTGGCGATCCAGATCTCGGGGACCTTCGGATCCCGCCAGGAAGAGGCCCAGCGGCTCGGACGGGTGCTGCGGCCCAAGCACGACGGGCGCCAGGCGCACTTCTACACCGTGGTCAGCCGGGACACCCTGGATGCCGAGTACGCCGCGCACCGGCAGCGGTTCCTGGCCGAGCAGGGGTACGCGTACACGATCGTGGACGCCGACGACCTGCTGCGGCCGCTCTAGGGGTGCCAGCCGGACTGAGCGAAGTTGTTGACTTCTGTTGGTATTTGAGTAACGCTGTGCCGTATGCTCGCTCACCAGCGCCAAGCCCGGATCCTCGACGAGGTCCGCCGTGCCGGCGGGGTCCGGGTCTCCGAGTTGACCACGCTACTCGGCGTCTCGGATATGACGGTTCGCCGTGACCTGGACCAGCTGGCCGCCGACGGCACCGTGCAGAAGGTGCACGGCGGCGCCGTACTGGCCGCGCGTGTCACCGAGGAGCCCGGCTTCGAGGCCAAGAGCGGTTTGGCGCAGGGCGCCAAGCGCGCGATCTCGACCCGGGCCGCCACCCTGATCGAGCCCGGCACCGCCGTCGCGCTGTCCGCCGGAACCACGACGTGGGGCCTGGGACAGCACCTGGCCTCGATTCCGGGGCTGACTGTCGTCACGAACTCCACGACGGTCGCCGACACGATCAGCACGTCGGCCACCGGCAAGCACACCGTCATCCTGACCGGCGGCGTCCGCACCCGTAGCGCGGCTCTTGTCGGCCCGGTCGCGGACGCCACGATCCGGTCCCTGCACTTCGACCAGCTGTTCCTCGGCGTACACGGCATGGATGGCCACGCCGGGTTCACCACCCCGAACCTCGCCGAGGCCGAGACCAACCGGGCCCTCATCGACCGCGCCCGTACGGTCATCGTGCTGGCCGACTCGTCCAAATGGGGGACCGTGGGACTCGCCGACTTCGGCCCGCTCTCGGCCGCCGACATCCTGATTACCGACGACGGTATGCCGGCCGAGGCGCGAGCCGTGCTGGCCGAGTCGGTCGGTGAGCTGATCCTCGTTCCCTACGTATCCGAAGAGGCCGCGCCATGACGTACCGCCAGCACGTGCAGCTCGCCGACGACCGGGACCTCTACTACTTCGATTCCCAACCGGGGCAGGATCGCTCCGCCAAGGATCTGCGGGACCTGCCCGAGACCGCGACGTCGTCCCAGATCCGCTGGGATCCGCTGTTCAACGAGTGGACGGTCATCGCCGGTCACCGGCAGTCCCGGACGTACAAGCCGCCGGTGAACCTCTGCCCGCTCTGCCCCACCCGCGACGGCAACCTGACCGAGATCCCCTCCCCTGAGTACGACGTCGCGGTGTTCGAGAACCGGTTCCCGTCCCTGAGCAACGACGCTGCCCAGCACGTCCCGGTCATCGAGGACTTCCCGTTCCGCTCCGGGCCCGGCACCGGTCGCTGTGAGGTGGTGTGCTTCACCAGTGACCACAACACCTCGTTCGCCCAGCTCGACCAGCGCCACGCCCGTACCGTGATCGATGCCCTCGCCGACCGGACCGCCGAGCTCAGCGGGCTGGACGAGGTCGAGTACGTGTTCTGCTTCGAGAACCGTGGCGAAGAGATCGGCGTGACACTGTCCCACCCGCATGGCCAGATCTACGGCTACCCCTTCGTGCCGCCGCGGATGCTGCGCGCCGCCCAGGCCGCCGCCGATTACGAGGCCGAGCACGGCGACTGCCTGCGTTGCGAACTGCTGCGCCAGGAGGTCGAGGCCGGTGAGCGGATCATCGCCCGCACCGAGCACTGGACGGCGCTGGTTCCCTTCGCGGCCCGCTGGCCCTACGAGGCGCGGATCATCGCCAACCGGCACGTCGGGGACCTGCCGTCCCTGTCGGATGACGAGCGGGATGACCTGGCGGCGGCCTACTTGGACCTGCTGGGGCGCTTCGACCGGATCTTCGACACTCCCGCCCCCTACATCGCCGGTTGGCACCAGGCCCCGGTGCGGCAGCTGCGCCATTCCTGGCATCTGGGAGCCGAGGTGTTCACCATCCGCCGGGCGCCGGGCAAGCTGAAGTACCTGGCCGGTTCGGAATCCGGAGCGGCCGTCTGGATCAACGACATCACGCCCGAGACCGCCGCCGCCCGGTTGCGCGGGGACTGACGAGCGCTACGTCACCGAGCGCTGGGCGTGCTGGTTGTCCACCCGCTGCTCGATGCGCAGCGCGGACTCGATCACCTTGACGATCTGCGGTTCGACCTGGCGTCCGAAGATCGGGATCGCGACCTTGACGTCTCCCGCCACCACCAGCTTCGATCCGGAGCCGGCGTTGGTGAGGACCGCCTCGGCGACCATGCTTGCCGGCTGATTCTTGATCGTGAGCCTGATGGCGCCCCGCCGGGTGCCCTGGGCGTCCGGGGCCGTCCACTGCTCCACCTGCCGGATCGCGATGCTCTCGCCGACGAAGCTGCGGATGAAGTCGGGCACGTCCGGCGCCATCACCCGATCGACGCGCACCTCGTCCCCGCCGTCGGCGGTGGGCGTGACGGCGACCTCGAAGGACAGCGCGCCGGACTGGCGGCAGGCCTCCTCGCGTACGGCCTGCTGGATGTGGCTGGCGTAAATCTGCTCCACCGTGGCCGGCGACGCACTCTCGACAGTTAGCTTCATACCTCGATCATGGCCGATCACCGTTCACGGCGCCGCAATAGGGCTGGCCGGCGGGCGGGGTCTCCGGACTGGGGGTGCTCCGGCTGGTAGTTTTCGAGAGTGCGGCAGTACCTGGAACTACTCGACGATGTCCTGGCCAACGGCATCCGTAAGGGGGACCGTACCGGCACCGGAACCCTCAGCGTGTTCGGTCGCCAACTTCGCTTCGATCTGACCGAGGGCTTTCCGGCGGTCACGACCAAGAAGCTGCATCTGAAGTCCGTCGTCGGCGAGCTGATCTGGTTTCTGCAGGGCTCCACGAACGTGCGCTGGCTGCAGGAGCACGGCATCAGTATCTGGGACGAGTGGGCCGATCCCGACGGCGAGCTCGGGCCGGTCTACGGCCACCAGTGGCGGTCCTGGCCTGCGCCGGATGGACGCCACATCGACCAGATCGCCAGGGTGCTGGACTCGATCCGGACCAATCCTGACTCCCGGCGGCACATCGTCAGCGCCTGGAATGTCGCCGAGGTGGACGACATGGCGCTGCCGCCGTGTCACACCATGTTCCAGTTCTATGTGGCTGACGGCCGGCTGTCGTGCCAGCTTTATCAGCGCTCGGCCGACCTCTTTCTTGGGGTGCCGTTCAACATCGCGTCCTACGCGCTGCTCACCCACATGGTGGCCCAGGTCTGCGGGCTGGAGCCCGGTGACTTCGTGCATACCTTCGGCGACGCGCACCTGTACCTCAACCACGTCGAGCAGGCCACGCTGCAGTTGAGCCGGGAGCCGCGTCCACTGCCGGTGTTGCGGCTGAACCCCGAGCGCAAGGAGCTCACGGAGTTCGAGATCGGTGATGTCCAGTTGCTCGGTTACGACCCGCACCCTGGCATAAAGGCCCCAATCGCCGTCTGAGCTCGCTGTTCCCGCTCCGTCCCTGCCGTCCCTTCCGTTCCTCTCGTTTGACCTGCTGTTGGTCGCCCCAGCACGCCCTCAGCAGGTCAAACGAGTGGACGAAGGCGAGCGGAAGGGACGGGGGGCAGGAGGGCGCGAACAAGCCCCGGATACGCCAATGGGCGGCTCCGCCGAAGCGGAACCGCCCATCGAAGTGGTGCAGGTGCTGAACTGCAGAGCCGTGAACGACCCAGCGTGGGGACCTGGACTTAGAAGTCCATGCCCCCCATGTCGGGAGCGCCACCGCCGGCAGCTGCGCCGGCCTTCTCGGGCTTGTCGGCGACGACAGCCTCGGTGGTGAGGAACAGCGCGGCGATCGACGCGGCGTTCTGCAGGGCGGACCGGACGACCTTGGCGGGGTCCGGAACACCGGCAGCCAGCATGTCGACGTACTCACCGGTCGCGGCGTTGAGGCCGTGACCCTGCGGCAGTCCGGCGACCTTCTCGGCCACAACGCCACCCTCGAGGCCGGCGTTGATCGCGATCTGCTTCAGCGGAGCCGACAGCGCGACCTTGACGATGTTGGCACCAGTGGCCTCGTCGCCGGTCAGGTCCAGCTTCTCGAACGCGGTGACGCTGGCCTGCATCAGCGCGACGCCACCACCGGCGACGATGCCCTCTTCGACGGCGGCCTTCGCGTTGCGAACGGCGTCCTCGATGCGGTGCTTGCGCTCCTTGAGCTCGACCTCGGTCGCAGCCCCGACCTTGATGACCGCAACCCCGCCGGCCAGCTTGGCCAAGCGCTCCTGCAGCTTCTCGCGGTCGTAGTCCGAGTCGGAGTTCTCGATCTCGGCGCGGATCTGGTTGACGCGACCCTGGATCTGGTCCGCGTCGCCAGCACCCTCGACGATGGTGGTCTCGTCCTTGGAGATGACGACCTTGCGCGCGCGGCCGAGCAGCTCGATGCCGGCGGTCTCGAGCTTGAGGCCGACGGTCTCGGAGATGACCTGACCACCGGTCAGGATCGCGATGTCCTGCAACATGGCCTTGCGGCGGTCACCAAAGCCCGGGGCCTTGACGGCGACGGACTTGAAGGTGCCCCGGATCTTGTTGACGACGAGGGTGGACAGCGCCTCACCATCGACGTCCTCGGAGATGATCGCCAGCGGCTTGCCCGACTGCATGACCTTCTCGAGCAGCGGCAGCAGGTCCTTGACGTTCGAGATCTTCGACTCGACGATCAGGATGTAGGGGTCATCGAGCTGGGCTTCCATGCGCTCGGTGTCGGTGACGAAGTACGCGCTGATGTAACCCTTGTCGAAGCGCATGCCCTCGGTGAGCTCCAGCTCGAGCCCGAAGGTGTTGCTCTCTTCGACGGTGATGACGCCCTCTTTGCCGACCTTGTCCATCGCCTCGGCGATGAGTTCGCCGACGGTGGAGTCAGCGGCCGAGATCGAGGCGGTGGCAGCGATCTGCTCCTTGGTCTCGACCGGCTTGGCAACGTTGAGCAGGTGCTCGGAGACGGCCGCGACGGCCTGCTCGATGCCACGCTTGAGGCTCATCGGGTTGGCGCCGGCCGCGACGTTGCGCAGGCCCTCGCGCACCAGCGCCTGGGCGAGCACCGTGGCGGTGGTGGTGCCGTCACCGGCGACATCGTCAGTCTTCTTGGCTACCTCTTTGACGAGCTCGGCACCGATCTTCTCGTACGGGTCCTCGAGCTCGATCTCTTTGGCGATGGAGACACCGTCGTTGGTGATGGTGGGGGCTCCCCACTTCTTCTCCAACACGACGTTTCGACCCTTCGGGCCGAGCGTCACCTTTACTGCGTCGGCAAGAGTGTTCATGCCGCGCTCCAGGCCGCGGCGGGCCTCTTCATTGAACGCGATCAACTTGGCCATGCGTGTCGTCCTTTACTTGTCTGGTGCCGTAACGGCACTGACTAGTTGTCGACCGACCTGCGATGCCCGCGACGGACGGCGCCCATATCGGCAGGGCCCCTCATCACGATCGGCTAGCACTCACAGTACGCGAGTGCTAAGTCAGGTTTAGCACTCTGCCTGGGAGAGTGCAAGAAAGGCGGCCCGCGCCCGGAGTCCGGCGGGGCCGCCTGACGGTACGACCGGCGGCGTGAGTGCCCGGGCCGTCGCTAGCTGACCGTGCCGTTGGAGTGGTACGCGTGATCACAGCCTGCGCTGCCGTGATCACGTGCTCATTCGCCGCCAGTGTCGTCGGGATCACGTACGGTGCTCCGGTGACGTTTCCACAGACCCGCACGGTCGATCAGGTCGAGAACTTCCACGGCACCGACGTGCCGGACCCCTATCGCTGGCTGGAGGATCAGACATCCTCCGAGGTCGCTGATTGGGCCCGCGCCCAGGCAGCCGTCACAGCGGACTACCTGCGCAAGCTCCCCGGGCGAGAGCGCCTGGCGGCTCGACTCGACGCGCTCTCCGGCCTGGCCACCTCGTCGGCGCCGGAGTTGCACGGCGGGCGGTGGTTCCGGCTGACCAACGACGGCTCCCAGCAGCAGTCGCTGGTACGGGTCTCCCACCATCCGATGGATGAAGGGCGGGTCCTGCTCGACCCGAACCCGGCCTCGCCGGAGGGCACCACGGCCCTCGCCGGCGCCGTGCCCGATCGGACCGGTCAGCTGGTGGCCTGGTCCTACCGCGAGGCCGGCAGCGACTGGTGCCGGTGGCGAGTCCGGCACGTCGACACCGGCGAGGACAGCGCTGACGACATCCGCTGGGCGAAGTTCGTGCAGCCGACCTGGCTCAGGGACTCGTCCGGCTTCGTCTACAGCCGCTACCCACCGACCGATCCCGACGACATCTACTCCGCTACGGCAGGCGCCCCGCAATTGATGCTGCATCGGCTCGGTCAGGAGCAATCCGCCGACGAGCTGCTGTTGGCGATGCCGGACGAGCCGACCACGACGTTCTGGCCGTGGATCGATGACTCCGGACGCTGGCTGGTGGCCGTCAGCGATGACTCCACCGCTGACGTCCGGGCGGTGTGGGTGCGCGACCTCGATGATCCGGACGGGGAGTTCCGCCGGCTCACCGCGCCCTCGGACAACGAGTGGGAGCTTGTCGGCTCCGACGAGCAGAGCCTGATCATGCGTACCGACCTCGACGCCGGCCGCGGGCGCCTCGTCCGGCTGGACCCGCGGTCCGGCGAGGTCACCACCCTGGTCGCCGAGCGCGGAGACCTGCTGCTGAGCGCCGACGCGGCCGCGGACGCCATCGTGATCCACTGGCTGAGCGACGCCCGCTCCGCCGTGACCGTGCACGACTTCACCGGAGCCGAGACCGGCCGGATTCCGCTGCCGGGGCTCGGCAGCGTCGGTGAGATCACCGCGAGCACCACGTCCAGCCTGGTGCACCTGGAGTTCTCGGCCTACGAGATGCCGCCGCGGATCCTGGCCCATGACCTGGCGACCGGCGCCACCGAGACCGTGTTCGCCGGGGAGCTGCCGGTTTCAGGCGTCGGCGAGGTGGTCACGGACCAGGCCTGGATCACCTCGGCCGACGGCACCCGGCTGCCGGCCTTCGTGCTGCACCGAGCAGACGTGACCCCCGAGAACGGACCGCACTCGTGCGTTCTTTACGGCTACGGCGGCTTCAACGTCTCCGTCACCCCGGCCTTCTCAGCCGGCGCGCTGGCGTTCGCCGAGGCCGGCGGCGTGTGGGTTGTGGCCAACCTGCGCGGCGGCGGCGAGTACGGCGCCGAGTGGCACGACGCCGGCCGACTGGCGAACAAGCAGAACGTGTTCGACGACGCCATCGCCACCGCCGAGCACCTCATCGCCGAGGGTTGGACGACGGCCGAGCGGTTGGCGGCCAACGGCGGCTCCAACGGCGGGCTGCTGGTCGGCGCGCTGATCACCCAACGCCCCGACCTCTTCGCCGCCGCCGTGCCGCAGGTTGGCGTGCTGGACATGCTGCGCTACGAACGGTTCACCATCGGCTGGGCGTGGGCCTCGGACTACGGCATTGCCAGCCGTTCCAAGCTCGAGTTCGACGCCCTGTCGGGGTACTCGCCGCTACACCGCCTGCAGGCCGGGACGTCCTATCCCGCCACGCTCGTGATGACCTCGGACCACGACGACCGGGTCGTTCCCGCGCACAGCTTCAAGTTCGCCGCTCGGCTGCAGGCGGTGAGCCCCGATAACGCGGTGGCGCTGCTGCGGGTGGAATACGCCGCCGGCCACGGGCAGGGCAAGTCACGCACCACGCTGATCCAGGAGCGGACGGACCTGCTGGCCTTCATCGCCCACCACACCGGACTGGTTCTGGACTGAGCTGCTCGTCCCGGACTGAGCTGCTGGTTCTGGACCGGGCGGCGGCCCGATCCAGAACCAGCGTGGTTCAGAGCAGGCCAGCCGCGCGCATGCCCTTCAGGGTCGGCGCGATGACGGCCGTCGGACCGACCCGATCGGATACCGCGTCCTGGGTCTTCAGCCCGTCACCGGTGTTGTAGATAACCGTCTCGCGGCTGGTGTCCAGCGAGCCTGCCTCGATCAGTCTCTTCAGCACCGCGGTGGTAACCCCACCCGCAGTCTCGGCGAAGACGCCGGTCGTCTCGGCCAGCAGCTGGATGCCGTCACGGATCTCGTCGTCGTTCACGTGTGCCATCGCGCCTCCGGTGCTGCGGACGGCATCGAGGGCGTACGGGCCGTCGGCCGGGTTGCCGATATTGAGCGACTTCGCGATGCCGGTGGGCTTGACCGGCAGCACGGTGTCGCTGCCGGTCTCGAACGCGACCGCGATCGGCGAGCAGCCGGAGGACTGCGCACCGTAGACCCGGTAGTCCAGCGGGTCCACGAGACCGATGCTCTGGAGCTCCTTGAAAGCCTTGTGGACCTTGGTCAGCAGCGAGCCCGACGCCATCGGCGCCACCACCTGCTGGGGCAACCGCCAGCCGAGCTGCTCGGCGACCTCGTACCCCAGAGTCTTGGAGCCCTCGGCGTAGTACGGCCGGACGTTGACGTTCACGAACGCGGTGGACTCGAACTCGTCGGTCTCGGCCAGCTCGCTGCACAACCGGTTCACGTCGTCGTAGGAGCCCTGGATGGCGACCAGCTTGCCGCCGTACACGGCCGTCTGGGTGATCTTGGCGGCCTCGAGGTCGGATGGGATGAAGACGATGGAGTCCATCCCGATCCGCGCGGCGTGCGCGGCGACCGAGTTGGCCAGGTTGCCGGTGGAGGCGCACGCGATCCGGGTGAAGCCGAGCTCCCGGGCTGCCGTGATGGCCACCGACACGACCCGGTCCTTGAACGAGTGCGTCGGGTTGGCGGAGTCGTCCTTGACCCACAGCGGAGCGGTGAAGCCCAGCCGGTCGGCCAGCCGGTCAGCCCGGATGAGCGGCGTCATACCGGTGCCGGAGTCGACCCTGGTGGCGGCGTTCTGACCGGCGGGCAGCAGTCCGGCGTAACGCCAGATTGAGTGCGGGCCGGCGGCGATGCTCTCGCGGGTCACCCGGGACAGCCGCTCGGCGTCGTATCCGATCTCGAGCGGACCGAAGCACTCGAAGCAGGCGTGCTGGGCGCCGAGTGGGTAGCTGGCGCCGCAGTTGCGGCAGACCAGCGCCGAGGCAGGCGATTGCGGGGATTGATCAGTTGCTGGGTGGATGACAGCAGTCATTGGAGCGAGGCCCTCTCTCCTCATCTTTCCTGGCTACCCGCAGTACGCTGCGCGGCCAGGCCGGACTTGGCACCTACCTCGCGAACCCGCCAGCACAGGACACAACTCTGGACGAGCTGCTGCTGCGTGCGGATTGTCGCGGTGGTTGCCGGGGCTTCAACGGGCCGGTCCCTCTGCCCCTCTGGATGAGCAAAACTATGAAGTTGTGCGGCTAACTGTAGTCGCTGGCCAGCACGACGATGACCGGCCCCGCAGGCAGGCCCGCGAACCTCGGCAGCACCCGCTTGAAGGCCGGGAATTGAGCCTTCAGCCGCTACGCCGCCTGCTCAGCCGCGGGTCGTAATAGACCGCGGTCGAGAGAATGTCGCCGGCGAACGTCCCGGTTCGCGACACCGTCCAACCGCCCGATTTTCAAGCGTGCGTCCGCCCTCTCGGCGAGGGCGGAGTTCGAGGTGTCGTTCAGCACGACCACGGCCGACAACACCACCGCGGCAAGAATCAGCTCCAGCGTGCGCCGGGTTCTCGACGGTGGGCGGAGTGGGCCAGAGGCGCAGAGCCTAGAAGTCAGACCTCAATGCCGAGACGGCGGGCTGAGCGCTGACGCTGACGGCTCGCTCGCAGCCGCCGCAGGCGTTTCACCAGCATGGGGTCGGCGACGAGCGCCTCTGATGTGTCGATGAGCCCGTTGAGCACCTGGTAGTACCGCGTCGCGGACATGTCGAACAGCTCCCGGATGGCTTGTTCCTTGGCGCCGGCATACTTCCACCACTGGCGCTCGAACGCGAGAATCTCTCGATCGCGGCGGTTCAGGCCGGTGTCGTCGGACCCGGCAGCATCGAGGTCCCCAGCGGGGCTGGTTGCCGCGACGGTGGTGGGCGCGGGTTCCATGCGGCCTCCGATCAGCTGGACTCCGTGAGCGACAGGCGCTGCTGCCCACGAGAATTGCACCGTTGTTATTCGACTTCTACATTGAACCACGAGCGACCGACATTTCTTGCTCCTCCGCGCTCCTCCACAGCAGCGCCGGCCGTCCACAGTTCCGTCCGCGGCCGACCACACAGCGGGGGCGCCGGACACCATCGAGAAATGCACCTCCTGAACACCGCCCGGCTCGAACGGCATGCGCATGATCTCGCCGTCGCGGCGACCCGGCTCGCCGCGCTGCAAACCTCGTTGAGGTCCGGCGCCGGCGCACTGCACTGGCGGTCGCCCGCCGCCCGGGCATTCGCCACTGCACTGCAGTCGGCGTTGGGCCAGCTCGGCGCCAGCGCGGGCCGGCTGCACGACCTCGCCGGATCGGTGCGGCAGCACAGCGCCCGCGCCGGCGCCCGCGCGCGGGAACTCCAGAGCGCGGCGACCCGTGCCGAGGCTGCCGAACTCGGTATCGCAGCCGTGGACTTGGGCGGCTCCGCCGCTGTGCACCTCGGCAGCTCCGCCATGGCGGCCACCGCGCACCTGCGGCCGAGATGAGCGCGTCGGTGAGCCTGCGCGGCGGCAGCGACTCGATCGCTGCCGAACTGGACGAGCTGGTCGCGTTCGCCGCGGCGCTCCGCCGGACCAGCGGCCCACTGGGCGAGGACGCGGCGGTGGTCGCACGGCTGCTGAGCGATCCAGCGCTGGTGCCGGCCGGCGTCCTCGATCCGATGGGTGCGGCCGAGGTCGCGGTCGGGGCGTCGCTCGCGCTGGCCCGGATCACCGCGACGGCGCTCGCCTGCGAGGCGCTGGCAGAGGCGGTTCGAGCAGCCGCCGCGGCGTACCGGGTCGCCGACGACCTCGACGCCCAGGCTCGTCCCGTCCTCCGGGCACTGGTCCACCTGCCCGGCGTTCCAGCGCTCGGACCACACACCGTGCGTTCCCCGCAGGCGCTGCTGTCGGCGGACCCGGCGCTGGCCGCGGTCGCCGTGGATGCCATCAGCGCGCTCGGCGCCGGTGGCGTGGCGGCACCGGTGGCCACCACCTGGGTGGCGGCGCTGCTGGCGACGCCGTACCGCGACGGCACTCCGGTGGTGACCGCACGGGCCGGCAGGCCGACGGACGACGCGAGCGGGCCGCCCAGGTGCAGCGCCGACCTGATCCGGGCGCTGGCCGTCCGGGATCGCGACGACGACGGCGGGGGTGCCATCGACATCCGGTTCCTCACCGACCCGCCGGGCCCCGCTCCGGCCGGCACGCCAACCGGCACCTCCGGGCGCCGGGTCATCGTCAACATCACCGGCACGACCGCCTGGAATCTGGACCCCCGGCACGCCACCCCACAGGTCTCGGACACCAGCACCAACCTGCGGACCCTGGCCAACCAGTCGTCGGTCTTCGAACGCGGCGTGATCCTGGCGCTGCGGCAGGCCGGCGTACGCCCGGACGAGCCGATCATGCTGGTCGGCCACAGCCAGGGCGGCATGGTGGCCGCCCGGCTGGCCGGCGACCTCACCACCCACCACCAGTTCCTGGTCACCCATCTGGTCACGGCCGGGGCCCCCATCGGCCTGGCCGCGATTCCGGCCGGCATCTCGGTGCTGTCGCTGGAGAACCGCGGTGACGTGGTGCCCGAGCTGGACGGCCGAGACAACCCGGCACGCGCCTCGTGGCTCACCGCCAGCACCGACCACGGCGCGGCGTCGGTGCTGGCCAAGCACTCACTGGACGCCTACCTTGCCGGAGCCGGTGACCTCGACGCCGACGACGATCCGTCGCTGACCAGCTGGCGGGCCGGAGCCCAGCCCTTCCTCAGCGCCGGCCAGGTCAGCACGGCCGTCTTTCAGGTTCGTCGCGGATGAATCGCGGATGAATGCGGTCCCTTGCCGAATTCCCGGTCGTGCAGCACGATCACCCAATGCTAGGGCTAATGCAGGACTTTCCGCTGACCATCGAAGCGATCCTTCGCCGCAGCGAGCGGATCTTCAGCAGCAAGACGATCACCACTCAGACCGTGACCGGCCAAGAGCGGATCACCTTCGCCGCCCTCGCGATCCGCGCCCGCCAGGTCGGCGCGGTGCTCGACTCGCTCGGCGTATCGGCCGACGGCCGGGTCGGCTCCTTCGGCTGGAACACCGCCAACCACATCGCGCTGTACTTCGGGGTCCCGTGCACCGGCCGAGTCCTGCACACCCTCAACATCCGGCTCTTTCCCGAGCAGCTTGCCTACACCGTGACCCACGCCGAGGACGAGGCCGTGTTCGTGGACCGCTCACTGCTGCCGCTGTTCGCCCAGTACCTGCCCCAGCTGAGCACCGTGAAGCACGTCATCGTGTTCGACGACGGCTCACCGGCCCCGCTTCCCGACGACCCGCGGGTCCTCCGCTGGGAGGACGTCGTCGGCGACCAGGCCGACTTCACCGGCAGGGTTCGCGACGAGAACACCGCCGCCGCGATCTGCTACACCACCGGCACCACCGGCAATCCCAAGGGCGTGCTGTACTCCCACCGCTCGACGTACCTGCACTCGCTCATCCTCCAGGCGCCGGCCACCTTCGCCCTGAGCGAGGTCGACACGGCGCTGCCTGTCGTGCCGATGTTCCATGCCATGGCGTGGGGGCTGCCCTACGCCTGTGTGATGGCCGGTGCCAACCTCGCGATGCCGGGGCCCGGCATGACCCCGGCGGCACTGCTGGACGTGATGGAGCGGGAGCGGGTGACCATCACCGCCGGCGTACCGACGATCTGGATGGGCATGCTGCCACTGCTGGAGGGTCGCGAGCTGCCGCACCTGCGCAGGGTGATCTGCGGCGGCTCGGCCGTCCCGAAGTCGCTGTCCGAGGCGTGGCGCACCACCATCGGGCTGCCGATCACCCAGGCCTGGGGCATGACGGAACTGTCGCCACTGGGCACGGTGTGCACGTTGCGTTCGGAACTGGCAGACCTGTCCGAGGACGAGAAAGCCGACGTCCGCTCGACCGCCGGGCTGCCGCCGATGGGCGTCGAGATGCGCATCATCGATCCCGAGACCCGCGAGGAACTGCCCTGGGACAACGAGGCCACCGGCGAGCTCGAGACCCGCGGACCGTGGATCGCGCGCCAGTACTACCGCACGGACGAGCCCGGCGAGCAGTTCTCCGCCGACGGCTGGTTGCGCACGGGCGACGTCGCCGCGATCTCGGGGCTGGGCTATATGCGGCTCGTCAACCGCACCAAGGACCTCGTGAAGTCCGGGGGCGAGTGGATCTCGTCGGTGGACCTGGAGAACGAGATCATGGGCCATCCCGCGGTGGCCGAGGCCGCCGTCATCGCACTGCCGCATCCGCGGTGGATGGAGCGGCCGTTCGCCTGCGTCGTGCTCAAACAGGGCGAGAGCCTGAGCAAGGACGAGCTGCTGAGTTTTCTGGCCGAGCGGGTGGAGCGCTGGGGGCTGCCCGACGATGTCGCTTTCCTGGACGAGATCCCGAAGACGAGCGTCGGCAAGTTCTCCAAGAAGACGCTGCGCGAGAAGTTCGCCGACCGGCAACTCCCCGACTGACCGATCGAGGCCGTTGGGTGCCGCAGCGCTGATCGAGCCGTGGCCGCGGCGTCAGGCGACCGATAGGCACCGGGCTCGGTCGATGACCCGCGCTGCTGACCGTGTGTAATCGCTAACGCCTCGCCGTTACCGGACGATGGGACTGGTGAGGCATCCGGACTACCGCCATATACCGCAGGTGTAGGGCTTACGTCCACAGAAATGCATGACAGAAAGTAACAATTCATCTACGAAGTGTTACTGATGCGGATCTGACAGTTACTCTCCGTTGTGACACCTGAGGCGCAAGTGACGCAAGTGCACTCGCCTCAGCGGGCCACAGCAGGCGGTAAGCCCCTGGGGTCGCCTCTGACAACCGGAAGTCAGGACGAGATATATGCGCCACGCCGCTCAATCAACCTTGCCCACGCACGCCCAGTTGCCGGACGAGCCCGCACGCCGGGCCCGGCGACGGCTGGTCCCGACGCCGAGATCGCGGTCGCTCGCTCTGAGCGCTCTGAGCGCTCTGGGCGCGGTGGCCGTGAGTGTGCTCGCCTTCGCCGTACCGCAGGCGGCTCAGGCGGCCGTGAATCACAACCCCGTCGGCACCCTTGACTCCGCGACCGTTACGGCGACGGACGGCTCTGTGACCCTCACCGGGTGGGCCATCGACGCCGACGCCCCGAAGTCCTCGCTCCGGGTCGAGGTACGGGACAACGGTGCGTACAAGACCGCGGTGATCGCCAAGCTGGCCCGCCCGGACGTCGGCCAGGCCTATCCGGCGTACGGCGCCGATCACGGCTACTCCATCCGGGTTCCCGAGGCCAGCGGCGTGCACACGCTCTGCGTCCTCGCCTCCAACATCGGCACCGGCGTCAGTGGCCCGCTGGGCTGCAAGACCGTGACGGTGACAAACGACCCGTTCGGCACCGTCGAGGCGAACGCGGCGGCTCCCGGCGGCTTCGTCCTGTCCGGCTTTGCCATCGACCCGAACACCACCAGCCCGGTCCTCGTCCGTACCTACGTGGACGGCAAGTACGCCGCCGGTGTCTGGGCAAATCAGGCCCGGACCGACCTCAAGACCCGCTACCCGGCCAGCGACATCAACCACGGCTTCGCGGTCAACACCCCCGTCGCCGGCGGCAGTCATCTGGTCTGCGCCTACGCGCTCAACCTGGGCGCGGGAACGGTGAACACCAGGTTCGGCTGTGTCCAGGTCAATCGCGCCACCGCGCCGGTCGGCTCCACCGCCGCCATCGCTCGGGTCGGCGCCTCGGATGCCATCGCCGTGTCCGGCTGGGCGCTCGACCCCGACACCGGAGCGGCGATCCGGATGCACATCACCAGCGACGGTGTCGACCGGGCCAACGTCGCGGCCAACCTCGCCACCCCGGCGACGCCGAGCGGCTGGGCACAATACGGCGGCCAGCACGGCTACTCGACCAACGTGGCCCTCAATGCCAATGAGCATGTCGTGTGCGCCGTGGCGTACAACGTCGGCGCGGGCGTCAACTCCTCACAGGGCTGCGTCCGGGTGCTAACGTCGGGCGCCGCAGCTCCGGCCGCGCCCGGCTCGCTCACCGCCGTCCCCGGCTCCAACGCGATCACGTTGCGCTGGTCGCCCGCGACGGCGACCAACTATCCCGTGACGGGCTACCAGGTCACGACCTCGCCAGGCGGCCAGGTGGTCACAACCTCGGCCACCGCAACCTCGGCGACCATCGGCGGGCTGACGAACGGCAGCAGGTACGGCTTCTCGGTACGGGCCCTCAACGTGCTCGGACGCAGCTCCGAGTCCACCACGACGGCGACCCCGACGGCGATCCCGCCACAGCTGACCCCGGCCCCGGTGTCGACCAGCCACTACGTGCGCAACATGACCGGCAACCTCGCCACCGACGCCGCGATGATGCGGACCATGGGCGCCACTGACGCCAGCTACAACCCCTCGGGTCACAGCTACCTCGTGCTGCTGCAGATCGGCGGACAGGACGAGTACGACGGGGGCGCGCTGCTCTCGGCGACCGCCCGCTACGTCAGCTACCCCGCGGTCGTGAGTGGCGTCAAGGCTTACCTGGACGGCTACAGCAGCACCCAAAAGGCCTCGGCCCCGCTGACGCTGGCCATCGGAACAAACAACGACGTCGACGTCGACGCCTCGGCGGGTGTCTCGTGGGCACGCAATATCGTGAATCCGATCGCCGGCTATGCGGCCTCGATGCACCCCGGCACGATCATCGCCGGCGCCAACGACATGGAGCCAGGATTCTCGGCCAACGTCACCGACACCCGAGCGTGGCTGTCCGGATACCTGGGCGCCACCACGGCCCGCTTCGTCTTCAACGGCTCGGCCGATGGTTGCTCGACGTCCAACCCGGGCGGCCAGTGCAACAACGGCTGGTCCATGGCGGATCTGCAGTGGCTCAGCGGGGGCGCCGCACCGGCACGCACGATCAGCCTGCCGCAGATCTACAACTACGCGATGCCCATGCAGTGGAAGAACATCTCGCTGACCGGCACCAACGTCGGTCGCCCCGGGATCTACTTCGGCGGACCGCTGACCGAGGTGACCGCCTGTACCCAGGCAGGATCCTGCGGCAGCATCTCGAATGTCGATGCCTGGAACCAGCTCTGGGCGGCGATATCGTCAACCACCGCCACCAGCCAGTCCCAGATGCCACACGGAACTGATCTGCGGATCAACTGAGGGCTCGATCGAAGCCGGTCAGGCAAAACGCAGGCGGAGGGAAATCAGCGCAGTGTTACTCAATCGCCGGCTTGCCGGAGTGCTCAGTGCGGGTCTGCTGTTGACCGCCGGCTGCACCACCGCGTCACACAGGACAGCCAGTTCGATCCAGCCGAGCAACGTGAACCCGGTGTCGGTATCGGCTTCGACTTCGACTTCGGCTTCGGCTTCGGCTTCGACATCGGCTTCGACATCGGCTTCGGCTTCGGCTTCGACATCGGCTTCGACGCAGGCATCGGTCTCGGTGCCGGCATCGGTCTCGCCGACCCCGTCGTCGAAAGCGCCCTCGGCCACCGTGTCGGTGTCCAGCAGCGCTGCCACGACCGCACCCCCCACCAGTGCCCCGAAGCCGAAGCCGAAGCCGAGTTCGTCCGCTCGGGCTTCGGCCCCGGCCACGCTGCCCATCCCGTCGCCGTCCCCCACCTCGGCAAGTCCCGTCGCCGGACCGGTCGACGGGGCGGGGAGCTGCGTCACCGCGGCGCTGTCGATCAGGGCACTGCGCGCGTCCGGAGCGGCCGGGCACCAGTACGCATTCCTGCAGTTCACCAACACCTCCACCCACGCCTGCTCGCTGACCGGCTTTCCGGGCGTGCAGTTGATGCGCGACGGGGCGCTGGTCGGCAAGCCGGCCGGGCACTCCGGCAAGGCCGCGACCACGGTGCGGATCGCGCCCGGGTCCTCCGTCACTGCCCAGGTGATCGATGACTCCAGCTGCAATGCCGACAAGTCCGACGCCGTCCAGATCATCCCGCCGAACGGGACGGACCGGATCGTGGTTCGGCTGTCCGTGCGCGCCTGCGCGCTGACGGTGGACCCGGTGACGGCAAGCTAGCCCGAGCCTTGAGCCGGCGCCGGCCGCTCGATCAGTCACCGGCCCGCGGGCGCGGTCTGGCTCACCATCGGCCACCGCGGGGAATGCCCGGCATGTCCAACGGGGTTCAGTAGCGACGTGACCGCCCCCACCTCGGACGCGCCCTCCGCTGCCCACAGTTCTCAGCCTCCCGAGCAGTCCGTCGGCCAGCAGCCCGCGCCCGGAAGTCCGATTCCGACCGACAATCCGGTCCCGGCCGAGCCGGCGGGGGCGCACCGCTGGCTGATCATCGTCGCCATTGTCCTGACTGGGCTCACGATGCGAATCGCTGTCAGCAGCGTCGGAGCGGTACTCACCGACCTCGAGCACGGGTTGCACGCCTCCAGCGGCATCGCCGGCCTGATCACCACGCTGCCGGTCATCGCGTTCGCCACCATCGGCTTCGCCGGGTCACGCCTGGCGCAGCGGGTCGGCGAGCACCGGATGGTCGTTCTCGCGCTGCTCATCAGCACCGCCGGCTTGCTGTTCCGGGCGGTCTCGGCGGAGGTGTGGATCTTCGCGGTCCTCAGCATGCTCGCGCTGACCGGGGGCGCGGTGGCCAACGTGCTCATGCCCGCCCTGGTCAAGCGGCACTTCCCGCAACAGATCGGCCTGCTGACGGCCGTCTACACCACCTCCCTCGCGGTCGGTACGACGGTCGCCGCGGGAACCACGGTCCCCATCGCGAATGCCGGTGGCAGCTGGCGGTTCGGCATCGGCTCGTGGGCACTGCTCACCGCCGTCGCGTTGCTGCCATGGCTGCCGACGCTGCGTGCCGACCGCCGCCGTCCCGGCAGCCACCCCGCCCGGGTACCGATCAGCCGGCTGGCGCGTACCAAGCTCGCCTGGGCGCTGGTGCTGATGTTCGCGTTCCAGTCGTTCCAGGCCTACATCGCCTTCGGCTGGTTCACCGACTTCTTCCGGCACAACCACCTGAGCGCCACAGAGGCCGGAATCCTGGTCGCGTTCTTCTCCGGGCTCTCCATTCCGGTCTCGATGGTGATCCCGACTCTCGCCGTCCGCGGCCAGCGCCGGCTGGTCGTCGGGCTCAGCGTTGCCAGCATCGCCTGCTATCTCGGCATGTTCGCGGCCCCGGTCGGCGGTGCCTGGGTGTGGATGCTGTTCGGCGGTATCGGCAGCGGCATGTTCCCGCTGACGCTCACCATGATCGGACTGCGCTCGCGCGACATCGCCACCACCGCGGCGCTGTCGGGCTTCGTCCAGGGCGCCGGCTATCTGCTGGCCGGTACCGGACCGCTGCTCGTCGGCGTCCTGCTCGGCTTCTCCGACAACTGGACCGGCCCGCTGACGCTGCTGCTGGTCGCGGCGATACTCTCCGCGGCGGGTGGCTGGTACGCCAGCAGGCCGCGCTACGTCGAGGACGAACTCAGCACCGTCCGACCAATCCGGCCGCGATAGCAGGACGAACGGCGGTGGACCTCGTTCCAGGCTCCCACAGCACCGGTCTCCACCGTCGGCCACACTGATGCGATGGCGGCCAAGCGCAGTGCGGGAATCCTGCTGTTCCGGCGAACTCCCTCGGTGGCGGTGCTGATCGGCCATCCGGGCGGCCCGTACTACCGCAACCGGGACGAGGGCGTGTGGTCGATTCCCAAGGGTGAGTACGGCCCGGATGAACCGGCGCTGATGGCCGCGCGGCGGGAGTTCACCGAGGAACTGGGCCTGCCGGTGCCGAACGTGCAGCTGCACGACCTGGGCTCGGTGATCCAGCGCGGCGGCAAGGAGGTCACCATCTGGTCGGCCGAGGCCGACCTGGATGTGAGCGACGCGGTGTACGGGACGTTCGAGATGGTCTGGCCACCGGGATCGGGCCGGTTGCGGGAATTCGAGGAGCTCGACCGCGCCGAGTGGACGGATCTCGCACTTGCTGAGCGGCGGCTACTGCCCGCGCAGTTGCCCTTTCTGGAGCGGCTTCGGACTTTGCTCGACGGCGTGGCCGGCTGAGCGCTTTGCTCAGCCGGCCACCTCAGGAACTTCTTTGGTGCGGGCCTCGCCGGTTGGTGCGGCGGGCTCGCCGGTCAAGGCCGAGGCGGCGAGCGCTGCCGAAGAGGGGCGCCAGCGCGGCGGCGGCTCGCCGAAGTTGATCGCGAGCTGCCGGGCGCCGGAACCGCGCCCGCTCGCTCACCGGCCCGGTCGTCGGCATTGCCGCGGTTCGGCTCACTCCGTTGCGGCGGCACCCGCGAACGCGGCGGCGGCCAGTTCGCCGCGACGATCGCCTCGAACTCGCTACGCAGCAACTGCTCATCGGCGTACACGAGATCGGCGAACGCCGTATCAGCCGTCATCTCAACGAGCGGACTATCAACGAGCGCGCTGTCCGCGAACTGCAGGATCATGGTTCACCACCATTGACGGAACTGGTGTCGTACGGCGGGCGTCAGGCGTTGATGGGCTGGCGCCCCTCACCCTTGCTGGTGACCATGATCTTGCGAGGCTTGGCCCGCTCGGCAACCGGAATTCGCAGCATGAGGACGCCCGCGTCATAGCTGGCGTCGACCCGATCGGTGTCGAGGTTGTCGCCGAGAATCAGCTGCCGGCTGAAGACTCCGCGCGGACGCTCGGCTGCAACCATCTCACTCTCGGACCGACGCGGCGGCCGTTCCGCCTTGACAGTCAGAACATTGCGTTCGACATCGAGCTCCACGGAGCCCGGGTCCACGCCCGGTAGGTCGAACTCGACCACGAACTCGTCGCCCTCTCGCCAGGCGTCCATCGGCATGGCGGCCGGCCGTGCGACTGTTCCGAAGACCTGCTGAGTCAGACGGTCCAGTTCTCGCAAGGGATCGGTGCGCATCAGCATCGTTTCCACCTCCATCGACACAGACTCTGATGCTGGGTCGCGGCCCGATCGACGTTCGCGATCTATGTCAGCCGCGATACATTTTTTATAGCAACTTCGACCCACTGAGGCAAGACCCATTGAAAAAATATGGGGGAACTCCCCCGAGGCCACACCGGGCACGGATGTCAGCCGTCAGCCAGCCGCAACACCAGCTCGATGGCGCCGGCATAGCGCTCGGACAAGGCTGACCCACGGCGAGCCAGCACGTCGGTCACGCCGCGAAAGAGCAACGCCCGCAACAGATACTGCTCGAACCGATCGATGTCGGTCACCGCGCCGAGCACACCGGCATCGGCGCTCTCGAACACCAGCGCGTCGGCCACCACGACGGCTGCGGCGGCCGGCGCCGGCCGCCAGTACGGCGAGACATCGAGCACCAGTGGCGGCTGGTCCTCGGCAAACAACACGTTGCCGGTCAGATCACCGTGGATGACCTGCGGCAGCGCAGCCAACGGACGCAGGGCGGCGAAGAGGGCAGCCAGTTCCGGGATGCGATCGAACGGCGCCGCCGGCGAGTCGCCCCAGGCCACCCGATCCGCCCGGGCCCACCTGTCCTGACGCCCGCGCAGGAAAGCCGGTTCGGGCAGGGTCGCGGTAGCGAGGTGAAACGCCCGTCCGATCGCGATGATGTCGGGCCAACGCCGGGGCACGTGGCCGCCCGGCTCGTACCGCCACGCCGTCCAGCCAGCTGCCACGAGCAGCCCTGCGCCGGTAAGCAACGGAGGGGCCACCCGAAAGTCCGGATGGCCGTCCAGGGACCGCAGCACCTCGGCCTGCCACCGTAACGCCTCCAGGTTGCAGTCCATCGGCTTCAGCACCGCTTCGCCGACCCGCCACACCGTCTGCTGGCCGCCGCTGAGTGGCAGCGGCTCACCCGTGACGCCGAACGCCTCGCGAACGGCCTGCGGCGGCGGCGAGTGGATCACGTGCTCAACGGTCCGGTCAGCCGGCTTGGACAGCAGCCATCGAGACCGGCCGGTAGACCAGCGGAGTGCTCATGGCGACGGCCCGGCAGGTCAGCAGTGCGGTTTCCCCCGACTCGACCACCACCGTCACCGTCACCTCGCCCGCCGGGGTGCCCAGCCGGACGCGCTCGGTCCCATCGAGGGCAGTTTCAGCCGACCGTACAACGAGATCAGCGATCCGGTACGGGCCGAGCCGGTGGTGCGCGTAGGCCAGGGCGGCCTGCACAGCCGGCGCCAGACCGACCTGCCCGCGCAGCAGTTCAGCGACCACGCGGCCATCTTCGGCCGCCGCGACCACGTCCTCGACCGCACTCTCCGGCACCCGCCCGTAGAGCTGGCCGTCCGGCAGCACCAGCACGTTGGCCGCGAACCGGTCGCCGCCGACGTGGCTGCACTCCCACACCTGACCCGGACGCAGTCGCTCCAGCGCGGCGGCGATCGGCCTCCCCTGGACGGCGCAGCAGACATCGTGCGTGCCGTGCGCGCACACCGCGAACACCGGAATATGCGCCTGCGCGCTCGCGAAGCCGCGCGCCAGCACGGTCTCGGGGTCGAACAGCAGCAGTTCGCGGTCCTCCTCGAAGGTGCCCCACACGATCCCACGGTGTCCCGGCTGGCAATCGGCGAAGCCCCAGCTGCGACGATCCGGTGCGGGTTGACGGCCGGGACGGCGGATCGCCAGCACCCGGATGCCGTGCAGGCCCAGGTTTGCGATCAAGCGCTTGGCGATGGTCGGGTCGAACTTCGATGCGGCCAGACCGGCCGCTCCCCAGCCGCCCGGCTGTTCGACCAACAGCACCCTCGATGCGGGAAAGGCCGTTCCCAGTATCGGATCACCGCGGTGAGCGCTCAGCACCCGGCACTGATCCGTCGAGGGGGGCATCGGGAAATCAGTTCCCGGCGTTGGGGACGAGCACGGCCTCGGTCAGCAGCAGGCGTACCAGTTCCAACCCGTCCGTGGCGTCGAGGCCGGGCAGCGTCGAGGCGGTGACCGGCTCGGCGGCGAGCACAGCCTTGACGGCCGCTTCCTCGCCGGCCGGCAAGTCGACGCTCTGGTCCAGGAACCGCAGGGTGATCGTCCCACCGACACCGACCCGGACGGACGCACGCAGCCCCGGCCGCAGCACCAGTTCCGTCTCGGGCGTCAGGTTCGCCAGGGCCGCAAGCTGCGCCAGCGGCGAGATCGGACCGGGCCGGGTGGTTCGGCTGAGGTCGGCGTCGACGCGCTCGGCGACGGCACGCAGCAGGGCACCGTCCGCATCCTCGGCATAGCCACTCAGCGATCGGACCGCCGCGCCGAGGTGTTCGGCCAGCACCGCCGGGTTCGCGAGGTCCACCCCCATCGGCAGCGAACGCCGCAGCTCCGGCTCGGCGGCGGCCTCGGCCAGCAACTGCTGCGCGAGGGCGTGCCGGGTCACGGGGTGCACGCCCACCGTGAGGTGGATGGACAACTCGCCGAGCGCGGCGGC
Organism: Jatrophihabitans lederbergiae; assembly: GCF_031845305.1. NCBI lineage: Bacteria > Bacillati > Actinomycetota > Actinomycetes > Jatrophihabitantales > Jatrophihabitantaceae > Jatrophihabitans > Jatrophihabitans lederbergiae. The sequence goes on from NZ_JAVREH010000005.1 coordinate 70,589, forward strand.
CGAATGCAGGAACCCCCGCGGCAGGTACAGCGCGTCACCGGGCTCCAGCGTCACGTCGAGCAACGGCGGTTCCGCGGCACGCGCGGCGACCGCGGCCGATCGCTGCTCCCACGTCTGGGCCGGCAGCGGATCGGTCAGAACCGGCTCGTGGATGACCCAGCGCTTGCGGCCGGCGACCTGCAGCAAGAACACGTCATGGGTGTCGTAGTGGGCGCTGAAACCCTGGTTCTGCGGCGGGGTGATGTAGGCGTTGATCTGCACCGGGTGCCCGACCTCGGCCGCCAGGGTGCTGCCGAACTCGACCAGCGGCGGCCAGGTACGGTGCAGACCCTGCAGCACCAGGGTGGCGCCGTCGGCCACCAGCCGGAGGACCTTGTCGTCGGCGACCTGGTCGCCGACGGTGGCGCCACTGCCACCCGATCGGGTGTAGGCGCTGGCCGGAATCACCTTGCCCTGCTTGGCCATTCGCAAGAAGGGGGTACGGAGGCCGCGGCGCGAGATGAGCTCGTCGACCGCAGCCTCGCTGAGGAGGTCCGTGAAGTCGGCGCCTGTCTCAGCGGCGGGGCTGAACAGCGCCCTGCTGCTCCAGTACGAGCGCGCGAACTCGCCCCGGCTGATCGGCACGCAACGGGCAAGCGACCGGGCGTCGGCGCCAAGTGACCGGGTAGCGGCGGCGGCGCTCGACGGAACGGGGCCGGCCTTGCCGACCCCGTTCGCTGTCGGGCTACCGGTCACGCGCGGCCGGCCACGCCACCATCAGCTCCCCGGTCAGCGCCGCCGTCCGCGCCACCATCGGCTCCGCCGTCCGCGCCACCATCGGCTCCGCCGTCGGCACCGCCGTCGGTTCCACCGGTCGCGCCACCATCCGCGCCACCGTCGTGCACGCCCGGGGCACCGGCTGCACCGCCGTCGGCAACGCCTTCTGCACCGGTCTCGTCGGTTGCACTCATATGAGCTCCTCTGTCGCATGTTGGGACCGAACCCGGTGGGAACGGGCCACACCAGGGCCGCTTTCTGGCCCTTCTCCCACGCTAGCCGAGGTGGCACCAGGCTGCGAGAGAGCAGGTCCGGCTCATGCCCCGGACGGCCCGAAGCGCTCCACCCGGATGGAGCCGACCGGCATGCCGAGCTCCACCAGCTCCGAGCTCAGCGCCTCGGCGAAGGCCCCGGAGCCGCACACGAACGCGGTGGCGGCGGGTTCGATCAGTGGCTGCAGGTCCGCCGCCAGCAGCCGACCGGCTGGGCGCCCCGCACTCGCCGCCCTGCTGAGTGCGAGGACCGCCCCGGCATCGATCAGCTCGTCCGCATAAGGCAGATCTTCAAGCGTGCGGGCGGAGACAGCCAGTCGCAGCAGCTCCGACCGTCCGGTTGCACGCGCGTGCCGGAGCATCGCCACCAGCGGGACCACGCCGGTGCCACCGCCGATCCCGAGCGCCGGGCTCGTGCCGTCCCAGACGAACCAGCCGCCGATGGGCCCCCGTACCTCGAGCTCGTCGCCGACCTCGACCACATCAGCCAGAAAGGACGACACCTCGCCGTTGTCGAGGCGCTCGACGAACAGCTCCAGCTCCGGATCGGACGGCGGTGAGGCGACGGAGTACGAGCGTGCGGCAGTATAGCCGTCCTCGGCGGTCAGCCGCAGTACGTAGTGCTGGCCGGCCCGGTGGTCGACCCGGTCCGGCACCCGCAGCCGCACCCGTACGGACCGCGGGCCGGGGTGAGCCACCACGGTGACCACCGCCGTCCGCCAGCCACCGGCCGGAGGCGTGCCCGGCCCGGGGTCAGTCACCCTGGTAGCGCTGCTCGCGCCAGGGGTCACCGAGATCGTGATAGCCGTTGCGCTCCCAGAAGCCCCGGACGTCATGGTTGAGCAGGGTCAGCTTGGTGACCCACTTCGCGCTCTTCCAGAAGTACAGGTGCGGCACCAGCAACCGCACCGGACCGCCATGCTCGGCCGACAGCGGCTTGCCCTCATGGGTCCACACCAGCCACGCCTTGCCACCGCGCACATCCGCCAGCGGCAGGTTGGTGGTGTAGCCGGTGGTCGAGGTGGCCAGCACATGGGTAGCCTCGGGCGACGGACCGGCCGCGTCCAGCAGCGAGTCGACGCTCACGCCGCCGAAGCTCGTACCGAGCTTGGACCAGGTGGTCACGCAGTGAATGTCACCGTGGTACTCCGAGCCGGGCAGCTGACGAACCTCGTCCCAGGTCCACGTCGTGGGGGTGTCCACCAGGCCGTTGACCGTCATGTCCCAGCGCTCCGGAACGAGCCGGGGCGTCACCTCGGCGGTCAGCACCGGCCAGTCGTCGCCCACGTCGTACTGGCCGGGTGGCAGCCGCGGGTCTCGTGCCGGGCGGCCGGCGTCGCGCGAGCCGCGCCCGGAAAAGCCCCGTGTGGATCCCGCCATCGGCTGTAGTCCTTTCCAGTGGGAACCAGCGCGCCTGTCCAGCTCAGCAGAGGTGCGGGGCGGGGCAGCGCCGCACCGCTCAACCTAGTCGCTGGACACCGCAGCACCAGCCCCCGGGAGCGGCCGCCGGCTGGCTACCCGGCTTCGGCGGCCCACCTAGGCGGCCGTGACGGCAAGCGGAATGATCAGGCCGAGGGCGTTGTGCGCGGACACGATCGGGTCGGACTGGCTGAAATTGACCTGCACCGTAGCTGCTGAGCGCCGGCAAGCCGTCAGTCCAGGACGTCGATCAGGACCTTGCCCACGGCACCATTCTCGACGGCGGCGTGGGCTTGCGCCGCCTGCTCCAGCGGAAAGTGGTGCAGCGGCAGCCCGGCCTCGTCCCCGACCCGGATGGCGCCGTCGAGCACGGCCGCCTGGACATCCTCGAGCGCGCGTGCCTTTGCGGCGTCCGGCTCGGTGTAGACGAGCACGAACTGCCACCGCGCGTTGGGCACCATCAGGGTGCGAATGGGCAGGGTGATCTGGCCTCCACCGTCGTCGGCGTACATTGCCACCGCACCGTGCTGCCCGATCAGCTCGGCGTCGATGGCGGCATTCGCCGCCGGAGCGACCTCGACGATCGCGTCCACGCCGTGCGGCACGATCTTGCGAACCTCGGTGACCACGTCCTGCTGGCGGTAGTCGATGACGTTGTCCGCGCCCGCCGCCGCCGCGAGCTGGGCCTTCTGCGGGCTGCTGACCGTCGTGATCACCCGGGCGTCGGACCACCGCGCCAGTTGGATAGCCGCGTTGCCGACCGCTCCGGCGCCGCCGGCGACGAGAACCGTACGTCCGGACATCGAGCCGGGGCCGAGCCGCCGCGGAGCCTCTTCGCCGATGGTGAGGCAGCGGTGCGCGGTCAGGAACGGGATTCCCAGGCTGGCGCCGAGGTCGAAGGACGCCGAGTCGGGCAGCGTCACCACGTGCCGGGCCGGAACGACGGCCAGTTCCTGCGACGTCCCGTCCGGACGCTGCCAGGCCGCTTCCCAGATCCAGACCCGGAGGCCGGACAGCGCGGCCTCGACACCGGCGCCCACCGACTCCACGATCCCGGCGCCGTCCTGGCCCGGAACCTGCGGCGGATCGACCGGCTTTCCGCTGTCGCTCCCGCGGCGGGACTTCACGTCCGTCGGGTTCAGGCCGCTGCGGTGGATCCGGACCGCCACCTCACCCGGCCCGGGTTGCGGCTCTGGACGCTCGGTCAGCGTCAGGACGTCGGGATCACCAGTACGGCTATAGCTGATTGCACGCATCCCTCGACGGTAGCCGCCGCAACCGATTGCCATCGGTCTGCCAGAACGTCACGAGGTCAGAAGCCGGCGTGGTGAGAACGTCGCGGGATCAGAAGCGGGCGCACTCAGTGCCGTCGGCTGACATTGCGGACCGCTGGCCGCCGCCTGCCTGCCATCACCAGCCCACCGCCCACCAGCAGCAGCAACGCGCCGGCGCCCAGCGGGGGCCCGAGCGGGATGGCGCCGGTGTTCGCCAGCTCGGCCGATCCCACCGAGCCCTGTCGTACCGAGCCCTGTCCCACTAGACCCTGTCGCACGAAACTCTGTCCCACGAAACCCTGTCCGGCGGTGATCCCGGTTCCGCCCACCGCCGAGTTGCCGCCTACGCCGCCACCGCGTCCGGTGCTCGAGGAGCGGCCTCCTGGCAAGCCGGAGGTGGCAGTGGCCGTACTGCTGTGAGAGGTACTGCTGCTAGGCGTGGTGCTCCTGGACGTAGTGGCGCTCACCGGCGTGGTGGGAGCCGTAGTGGCGCTCACCGGCGTGGTGGGAGCCGGGGTGCTGGTAACCGGAGGCGCCGTCGTGGCGGTCGGAGCCGTCGTGATCGGCACCGGCGCCGCAGTGGTCGGAGTCACCACCGCATCGCACGCCGCGCTCGTGAACGTGTTGGTGTCCAGGGTGACCTGACCATTGCGAGCAAGCGCCCTGCCCTGGACGACGGTTCCGGTGGTGACTGTTATCGAGGTCAGGGCCAGGATGGTGCCCTTGAAACTGGAGGCGGTCCCCAGGGTCGCAGAACTGCCGACCAGCCAGTACACGTGGCACGCCTGAGCGCCGTTGATCACGTTGACGGCACTGGCCGATGCGGTGATCAGCGTCGACGCCACTTGGACGATGAAGACCGAGTTCGGGTCTCCCTGTCCATCCAATGTCAGGGTGCCGCTCAGGGCGAGCGAACTGCTGGAGTTGTAGACGCCCGCGGTCAACGTGCGACCCACGAGGTCGCCGGCGACGCTGGCGGTGGGTGCCCGGCCGGCCGCGTCGTTGTAGGCGGTGACCAGATCGGATTGCGCCTGGGCCGCTACCGCGTCGGCGGCGTGCGTGGTACCGGCGGCCACGCCCGGTGGAAATCCCGAGATGGCGGTTCCGGGGCTCACGCCCAGGTCTCCACTGAGGCGGGTGGGGCCGGTGTTGGTCACGGCCTGACCGCCGAGGACGGAGTAGGTGGCCGAGGTGCCCAATCCCACGGGCGCCGCCGCAGCGTCGGCGCGCCCCGCCGAGGCGAGTCCGCCGGCCAGCAGGGCGCCGACGGCGGCGACAACGCCGACCATCGCCGGAACTCGGGTTCGGTGGCCGGTGGAACAGAAGCTGGAAGAAACCGTGGCACTCATACTGCTGCCTCCCCCGTAAAACGGGATCACCGCGCCGATGCGCCGCCCAATAGCGGATTGTCATTGACTGGTTACTCTCTGTAGAGTAAGCGCAACAGCACTTCCGGACGAACTGGTTGAGAAACTGGCATCCGCAATGCCCGCAAGAGTCGCAAATCGGGCGGCACCTCTCACCGAACCAGACCGACCATCAGGCGCCCGTGCCGGCTACCCCTGCCTCTTCTTCTGCCGACTCGTTCTGCCAATACACGATCATGTTGGCGTTGTAGAAGGCGAGCAGCGGAATCGCGTCGCCGCCCCGCACCCTGAACGGCCGCTCGCGGTCGGGCATCGTCCGCCGCAACGCGGCCAGCACCAGCGGCCCCGAGCCGAACGAGATGACCGTCGCGTTGGAGGTTTTGCACCATCCCGCACTCGGCGGCCGTGTCAGCATTGGCCCATGGCCACCACCACACCCAGCACCCGACCTTCCGAACCCTCCCTGAACGCAACGGTTGACGCTTGTCGTGAGCTGATTGCCGCTCGCTTCCCCGGGGCATCGGACCGAGGGGCGGCTGCGATGCTGCTGGCAGACGGCACGGTGCTCACCGGCACCGCCCCGGACGCGACGAACCCCAGCGTGGAGGTGTGCCACGAAACGGGGCCTTATTGCGAGGCGTTCCGCCTCTCTCAACCGGTCGTGGCGTCCGTCTGCCTTCACCGCAGCCCCGACGGTGCGCACCGCGTGCTCAGCCCTTGTGGAGTCTGCCGGGAGCGGCTCGCTGTCTATGGCGCGGACGTTCTCGTCGCCGTACCTGCGCCAGCCGCGGTCGACAAGGTCCGGTGGATCACGTTGCGCGAAGCCCTTCCGCACTACTGGATGCTGGCGTTCCCGGAAGAGTTGCACGGATGGTGATCTAGGCACGTCGCGCGCCCGACGACACCGACCACCGGCCCCACTTCACTCTTGACAACACCATTGTCACAAGACATCTTGTGAGATGTGAAAGACACGCGCGATCTAACCGGCAGTCCGGAGGCGATGCATGCGCTCGCTCATCCGGTCAGGCTGGCTCTGCTCGATCTGCTGGGCCGCGACGGAGCATTGACCGCGACTCAGGCCGCCGAGCTGCTGGGCCAGCTGCCGGGCAACGTCTCCTGGCATCTACGAGTCCTGGCGCGCCACGGCTTCGTAGCGGAAACGGGAGAACGGCGCGGCCGCCGACGGCCCTGGGCGCTGACAGCGGCAGGCCAGCGGTTCGACACCGACCCCGTGTCGGAGGAGGAGCGGCTGGCCGCTGACGCGCTGCTGCGCACGGTCGTCGAACGTAGCTTCGGGCAGCTTCGGGCCTGGCTGGCCAGCCGCTACCTCGCCGACGAGCAGTGGCGGCGAGCAGCCGCGCTGAGCGACTGGACGCTGTACCTGACACCGGAAGAGGCAGAGCAGCTGCGCAAGCAGATCTATGACCTCCTCGAAGCGTTCGGAGACCGCCGCACTGACCCGACACGGCGACCACCGGGAGCGCGCCCGGTGAAGGCCTTCGTGGCTATACATCCTCAGCAGCTGACGCGCCTGCCATGACCGCGCCGACCGGTCATCGCGACCTCGCACTGCTGACCGCCGGCGTGGCGGTCTCGACGGCTGGCGACGCCGCCGCACTGACCGCACTACTGCTGCGGCTGCACCTGGACGGCTCGGGCTGGGTCTCCGCACTGCTCGCGGCGGAGCTCGTCCCGATCGTCGTGCTGTCCCCGGTCGTCGGGCGCCTCGTTGACCGGATTGAAACTCTGCGGCTTCTCCTGATCGCGCTGACCGGCCAAGCAATCGTCGCGGTTCCCCTCGCGCTCGTCAGGAGCCCCGCAGCGACGGTCATGCTCTTCGCGGCCCTAGGCGCACTCACCGCCCTCGTACGGCCGGCCACCGCCTCACTCGTACCGGCCATCACCGGCACCGCGCACACCGCCCGGGGATACTCCCTGATCGCCACCGGCGTCAGCCTGGGATGGATCGTCGGCCCAGCCGCGGGCGGACTGATCACCGCCGCACTGGGAACGCGAGCCGCCCTGCTGATCGACGCCGGCACCTTCGCCGTCCTCGCGCTCGCCTGCGCCGGGCTCAGGGCACGCCGGCATCCACGCGGAGGACTCGAAAGCCGTACCGAGGACAGTCCACGCTCCGGGTTCCGCCTGCTATGGACCGACCAGACCCTGCGCGTCGCACTCTCGGTCAGCGCCCTGGCCGTCGGGTGTGCCGTCATCGACAACGTCGCGGCACCGTTCCGGTTCATCGACCAACTCGGCGCGACCGCCACCGGGTACGGGCTCTACCTCACGATGTGGGGTACCGGGGCGTTGCTCGGCGCCCAGGTGCTGCCGCTGGCTGGACAACACCGCGCCGAAACCTCGCTGGCGGCCGGTAACGCGCTGACCGGACTCGGCATTGCCGGCATCGGCCTGGCCCCCGGCCTGCCGCTGGCGCTCGCCGCGTCCGTCCTCGGCGGCATCGGCAACGGCATGTGCAACGTCGGGCAGAGCGCCCTCATCAGCCGTCGCGTCACCCCTCAGCAGACCGGACGTGCCTTCGCCGCGAGCGGAGCGCTGATCCAGCTCGCCATCGGAGCGGGGACCGCATGCGCGGCACCGCTCGTCCACCTGCTGCAACCCGACGGAGCTCTGACAGCCGCCGGCGCACTCGCCCTCGTCACCGCCCTGGCGGCGCTCATCCTCGCCCGGCGCAGGGCACGAGCGGTTGAGCCGAGCTCTATCGACCAAGCAGCATCAGCCGTCCCATAGAAATCCTCTGCGCAACGGCTGGCCTCAGTTGCCTCTCAGGGCGCCGGTGTCTAACCTGGATCACAAGCGCTGAACAGGAGTCGCAAAGATCGGACGGGATCCTAAAGGTCCCGTCCCCTGGAATACGAGGCGCACACGTGTCCACATCCTCTTCCGCATCCGCCAGCACGGCGCGTTCGGACCGCACTCCCCTCCAATTGGCCGCCATGGCTACCGGTGTGGTTTTCTTGCTGGTCGGCATCCTTGGGTTCGTCCCCGGCATCACCACCCACTACAGCGACATGACCTTCGCCGGCCATCATTCGATGGCCAAGCTGCTCGGCATCTTCATGGTGTCGGTGCTGCACAACATCGTCCACCTGCTGTTCGGCATCGCCGGTATCGCGATGGCCCGCAAGTGGAGCACCGCACGCACCTTCCTCATCGGCGGCGGCGTGATCTACCTGGTGCTGTGGATCTACGGCCTGGTGATCGACCAGATGAGCAGCGCGAACTTCATCCCGATCAACACCGCCGACAACTGGCTCCACTTCGTCCTCGGGGTGGGCATGATCGCAGTCGGCGTCGTCCTGGGCCGCTCGGTCCGCAACAGCGACGCCGCCCGCGCCTGACGCACTACGTTTAGCCAAGGCCCGGGTCGCCACGCTGGCGGTCCGGGCCTTGCTGCGTCACTGGGGACTACACCTGACCATCCGGCGGAATGGCAGGTAGGGAGCCCACCTCGTCAGACAGCGGCCGTGGCCTCGATCGGAAATAGGCCCTGAATCGTTTCGACGCCATCACGCTTGGCCATGGACGCCCGCGCCGTGCCGTCGGCGACGAGCTGCTGGGCGCACGACCGAACGAGCGTGGAGCTTGCCCCGAAGGCGCGGGCGAGGTGAGAGATGCTCAGCGGGTTCGTGCCGGTTCGCGGCTGGTTGAGCAGGGTGAGGATCTCTTGGGACAAGGTGCGGGGGGGCATAGCGCGCCAACTCTCTGAATGCGCGCGGGCAAGCCGACCGAGGGTCGACGATGAGGAACCCGCGCAAGCCCGACTCTACGCCGCAGTCGCGCTCGATCCGCGTCCGCGAAGGAATCGTTATCCAAGGCCGAGCTGCTTGGCGACACCGCGCATCTGGTAATCGAAATACGACTCGTAGTCGTGCACGGTGTTGTGCAGGTGCCCGAACAGCTCGAAGCTGATGCTGCCGACGAGCTGGGCCCATCCCATCAGGACGACCGCGAGCTGATGCTCGCTGACGGTGGGGGCAAGTGCCTCGCGGAGCGCCTTGAGGTCCGCACGGACGGGCCGCGGCATCGGTCGGTGGTTGGTTGTGGGCACCCGTCCCGCCTCGGCCGCGTCGATACAGAGTCGCAGCAGCAGCAGTGGAATCCTGGCCGCGGGACTGACCGTGTCCGCCGGAGCCGCGTAGCCGGGCACCGGGGTTCCGAAGATCAGTGCGTACTCGTGGGGGTGCTCCATCGCCCAGCCGCGCATGGCCCGGACGATGGCCAGCCAGCGCCCGACGAGGTCGCCACGGCGCACCCGGGACTCCGCCCCCTCCGCCGCGTCGGCGATCGCCTGATAGGCGTCGACGATGAGCGCGGTGAGCAGCTCGTCCCGGCTGGGAAAGTACCGGTACACCGCCGATGAAACCATGCCGAGCTCACGTGCCACCGCGCGCAGTGACAGCGCGGCCGACCCCTGCTCAGCGAGCTGGCGGCGTGCGACGTCCTTGATCTCACGGGTGAGCTCGTCCCGGGCTCTGGCCCGTGCGGTGCGGGGGGCGCTGGTCTGCGTCATACTCCCACTATGCCGCTACTTCATGAGCAGTGCCACCAGACGAGAGCACTGCTCTTGACAGCCGTGCCGAACGGGTGCACGCTTGCACCAAGACGAGAGCAGTGCTCTCGCAAAGGAGCTCTCGTGGAGGACGTCATGACCAGACCTACCGAACAGCGCTACCTGGAGCCTGGCTGGTTCACCCAGCAGGTCTTCAATCGAGGGATCAGCCGGTTGACCCGGCTCGGTGTCAGCGTGTGGGGTTCCCGAGTTCTGCGGGTGCGCGGGCGCAAGAGCGGCGAGTGGAAGACCACACCGGTCAACGTGCTGACCATCGACGACCAGCGTTACCTGGTGGCCCCGCGGGGCGTGACTCAGTGGGTCCGCAACCTTCGCGTCGCCGGCGGTGGCGAGCTAACAGTCGGCCGCCGGGTACAGGCTTTCACCGCCGACGAGCTGCCCGACGACGCGAAGGCGCCGATCCTGCGGAATTACCTACGCCGGTGGAAGTTCGAGGTCGGCGTGTTCTTCGACGGTCTGGACGCCAACGCCTCGGACGAACAGCTCGCCGCCGCGGCCCCGGGCTTTCCGGTGTTCCATATCAGGGATGCAGCACGATCTTGATAGCCCCGTCCTGCTTCTTCTGAAAGATCTTGTACGCCTCGGCGGCGTCGGCCAGCGGCAGCCGGTGGGTGGCGAAGTCGTCGACACCCAGCGGGTCCTCGTCCACCAGCAGCGGCATGATGTCGGGAACCCACTTCTTGACGTTGGCCTGCCCCATCCGCAGCTGAATCTGCTTGTCGAACATGGTGGCCATCGGCATCGGGTCCGCTCCGCCGGCGTACACGCCGATCACCGAGACGGTGCCACCACGCCGGACTATCTCGATCGCCGAGTTCAGCGCGGCGAGCTGGTCCACACCGGCGACCTTCGCCATCGGCGCGGCGATCGCGTCCGGGAGCATCGAGGTGGCCCTCAGCATTCCCTTGGCGACCGGCGACCCGTGGGCCTCCATGCCCACCGCGTCGATGACCGAGTCGGTGCCACGGCCCTTGGTCTCGCCGCGGATGGCATCGGCCAGGTCCTTGCCGAGCTCGTTGGCGTCGAACACCTCGATACCGCGGGCGCGGGCCCGCTCGATGCGCTCCGGAACGAGGTCGACGGCGAGAACCCGCTTGCCCTGGTGCTGGGCGATCCGGGCTGCCATGTCACCGATCGGACCCAGTCCCAGCACGGTCACCGAGCCACCGTCCGGGACATCGGCGTACTGAACCGACTGCCAGGCGGTGGGCAGGACGTCGGAGAGGTAGACGAACCGCTCGTCGGACGGGCCGTCCGGAACCTTGATGTGCGTGAACTGCGCCTGTGGCACCCGCAGGTACTCAGCCTGCCCGCCGGGAACCTGGCCGTACAGCTTCGAGAAGCCGAACAGGGCCGCTCCCATCCCCTGGTCCCGAACCTGCGTCGTCTCGCACTGGGTGTACAGCGCCTGGTCGCACATGAAGCAGTGGCCGCACGAGATCTGGAACGGGATGACCACACGGTCGCCCACCGACAGGTTGCCGAGCCCGGAGCCGACCTCTTCCACGATGCCCATCGGCTCATGGCCGAGCACGTCGCCCGGTGTCATGAACGCCGTCAGTGTCTCGTACAGGTGCAGGTCCGAACCGCAGATGTTGCTGCTGGTGATCCGGATGATCGCGTCGGTCGGCTCTTCTATCTTCGGGTCGGGCACGTCCTCGACGCGCACGTCCCGCTTGCCCTGCCAAGTCACTGCTTTCACGAAAGGACCTCCACACATGCTTGTCGGATCTCGCGCTGGATGTTCAACGACCCATTGCAGACGCTACTCAAGGCGATGGGCACCGCTCGGCGGCACGGCCGGTGCGCACGTCGGGAGCCTCGCTACGGTGTCGAGCGCCGACTACCTCTGAGCGGTTCCCGGCCGAGCCGTCTCAGGCGTCCGGATCGGAGTACGACCCGATCGACAGCTCGTCGACCAGAGTGGGACCCTTGGGTTCCCAGTCCAACTCGGTGCGGGCCCGCGCGCCGGTGGCCTGCTGGTCCAGGAAGAAGGCGTCGGCCAGTGGGCCCAGTCGCTCGCGCGTCGCGGCCTCGTCCTCCGGAGCCACCCGGCCTTCCAGGCCGATCCCGTGACTGGCGGCCTGCGCCAGATCGCGCACCAGTGGGTTTGCGCCACTCACGCCGATGTAGTACGAACCGGCCTTGCCACGGGTGAGCGCGGCGACGTAGAGCCGCGCGAGGTCATCGACGTGAATCGTGGTCCAGTGCTGGTCCCCCGTACCGGGGAACGTCAGTGCCGGGTACTCCTCGGCTGTCCGCGACGCGTTCACCAGCAGGTCGGGAAGCCCCTTGCCATGGCCGTAGACGATTCCGGGACCGATGACAATGCCACGGACGCCGTCGCCGGCGGATGCTCGCACCCGGGCGTCGAGCGGCAGCCGCCATGCGGTGACGGGTGGCGGCGCCAGCGGGGCGTCCTCGTCGATCTCACCATCGGTGTTCCCGTAGATCCAGACGCCGCTGGTGTGCAGGTACGGCTTGTTCGTGCCGCGCAGCGCCCCGAGCACCGCGTCGATCACCTTCTCGTCGAGAGCCGCGCTGGTCTGGTCACCGGGCGAGGCCGTGTGGATCACGCCGTCAGCCTCGGTCGCTTCCCTCGTCAGCAGCTCGGTGTCATGCAGGCTGCCGAGCACCGGGATGGCCCCGGCCCCGCGAAGCGCCGCCGCGGCCGCCTCGCTGCGCGCCAGGGCACGGACGGTATGCCCGTGCCGAAGGGCAACGGGAACGATCGCGGATCCGACGAAACCGGTGCCACCGGTCAGGAAAATGTCCATGCTTTGTACGACACCACCTTGCCGGAGTTCATTCCGGTCAGCCGGGGCGAGCGGCAAGGAGTGTCATCCGGGCCCTGCACATGCCACAATTCTGCTCACAACACAGCCCGACGGATAAGGTGGCGCGGATGTCCGAACGTCGAACGACCGGTTCCACCGCCGGCGCGCCGCGCGCCGGCGCCCCCGACAACACTCAAGCGGCGCTGGCGGGCGCCGACATCGCCGACCCCGGGCCGCTCGGCCTGGCCGGGTTCGCGATGACCACCTTCGTGCTCAGCGTCTTCAACGCGGGCATCCTGCCGCACACCCTGGAGCCGAGCGTTCTGGGGCTCGCGCTCTTCTACGGCGGCGGTGCCCAGTTCTTCGCCGGAATGTGGGAGTTCCGCAAGGGCAACACCTTCGGCGCGCTGGCGTTCAGTTCGTTCGGCGCCTTCTGGCTCTCGTTCTGGTTCTACGTCGCGCGGGTGGCGCCCTCGCTGCCACCGGCGGACGCGCACAAGGCGACCGGCCTGTTCCTGCTGGGCTGGACGATCTTCACCGCCTACATGACCATCGCCAGCCTTCGCACCAGCGGCGCGATCGCTGCCGTGTTCGTCGCGCTGACCCTGACGTTCCTGTTCCTGACGATCGGGGCGTTCGCGGACGCCCACGGCATCACCAAGGTCGGCGGCTACCTGGGCCTGCTCACGGCGCTGCTCGCCTGGTACGCCTCGTTCGCCGGCGTCATGAACTCCACTTTCAAGCGGGCCGTGCTGCCGACGTTCCCGCTCGCTCCGACGGTCGGCCAGGCCTGAGGTCGGCCTCCCGCGGCAGGTGGGAGCGGACCTGCCCGAGGCAGGACACAGTGGTCAGAGGCTGGGAAAGAGCCGGTCCGGCTGCTCGCCGCGCTCGAACACCTGTGCGGCCGGTCCCACGATAAGCAAGTCCGGCTCCCCCACCACGGCGACGTCCTTGTCGTTGTAGTCCAGGGAGTGCAGCACGTAGCGCAACGCCGCGATCCGCGCTCGCTTCTTGTCGTTGCTCTTGATCACCGTCCACGGCGCGTCGGCCGTGTCGGTGTAGAAGAACATCGCCTCCTTCGCCTCGGTGTAGGCGTTCCACTTGTCCAGTGACGCCAGGTCCATCGGGCTCAGCTTCCAGCGCCGGACCGGATCGATCTGCCGGGCGGCGAACCGGGTCCGCTGCTCGGCCTGGGACACCGAGAACCACAGCTTGATCAGGTGGATGCCGCTGTTCACGAACATCCGCTCGAGTTCGGGGGTCTGGCGCATGAACTGCATGTACTCGGCCGGCGTGCAGAAGCCCATCACCCGCTCGACCCCGGCCCGGTTGTACCAGGACCGGTCGAAGAGGACGATCTCGCCGGCCGCCGGCAGGTGCGCGATATAGCGCTGGAAGTACCACTGGGTGCTCTCGCGCGGGGACGGCTTCTCCAGCGCGACGACCCTGGCACCTCGGGGATTGAGGTTCTCGGTGAACCGCTTGATCGTGCCGCCCTTGCCTGCGGCGTCGCGACCCTCGAACAGCAGGACGACCTTCTGCCCGGTGTCCTTGACCCAGCTCTGGAGCTTGAGGAGTTCGATCTGGAGCGTGCGCTTGGTCCGCTCGTACTCCTTGCGGGTCATCCGCTCGGTATAGGGGTAGTCCTGGCGCCAGGTCGGCACCTCGTTGTCTTCGCCGTCGAGGAACGGCAGTGCCGTCAGTGCGCCGTGGTTGTCCATGCTGGTCATGCGACTCCTGCGAGCTGTCGGGAATCCCTTCTGGCCAGTGTGGCAGTCCCAACCGTCGCGGGTGACCCCACCCTGCCACGGCTCGACCCGAACACGATTGACCCCATTTGACCGATCAGTACAATCACGGTGCAGCCACCTCCCCCGTGGCCGCAGCTCACGCCGCACCGCCGCGGTATCGCCGCGGCGAACCAAGCTAATCGATAGGCGCGCCGACAATGCCGACGCCAGCGCCCGACACCGGGCTGCAGATTCTGCTCGAGGTATCTCCCATCGGGCCGCGGCGCGGCGCCCTGGAACATGCCCTCCGCGACGCCATCACCAGCGAGCGGCTGTTCCCGGGCGACCGGTTGCCCTCCACCCGTTTTCTTGCCCAGCAGCTGGGCCTGGGTCGCGGCACGGTCAACGACGCCTACACGCACCTGACCGCCGAAGGCTGGTTGACGGCCCGAACCGGCTCCGGCACCCGAGTCGCCGAACGGGCCGCCGCGGGTGCGGGCAGCCCGCGTCCGGACCCCCTCGCGCTGGCCAACCCGACACACGACCTGTCGCCGGGAAGGCCCGATGCGGCGACGTTCCCGCGACGAGCATGGGCCGCGGCAATCAAAGAGGTCGTCGCCACGGCGCCCAACGAGGCGTTCGGGTACGGCGACCCGCGAGGCCGCCCGGAGCTGCGCGAGGCCCTGGCCGGCTACCTCGGACGGTTCGCGGCGTGCGGACCGTACCGGAGCAGATCCTGGTGTGCTCCGGTTACACCCAAGCCCTGGGGCTGATCGCCGATGTCCTCGCCGCGCGCCGGCCCGCCGGGCAGGTCGCGATGGAGAACCCGGCGCTGCCCGACCACGTGAGCATCGTGTCCCGCCATCTCCCCGTACTCGAGCTGCCCGTCGACGCCGAAGGCCTCGATTCAGACGTGCTGCTCGCCTCCGGCGCCCACGCGGTCGTCTGCACGCCGGCGCACCAGTTCCCATCCGGGGTCGCCCTGTCCCACGGGCGGCGGTCGACCGTACTCGACTGGGCGCGGTCGACGTCCAGCTGGATCGTCGAGGACGACTACGACGGCGACTTCACTTACGAGCGCCATCCGATGAGCGCCCTCCAGTCAGGCAGCCCGGAACAGGTGCTCTACGTCGGTTCCACCAGCAAGTCGTTGGGCCCCGCTGTCCGGCTCGGCTGGATCGCCAGCCCTGCCGAGCTGATCGAGCCACTGGTCCACGCCAAACGGCTGGCCGACCGCCAGACCGGTCCGATCGATCAGCTCGCTCTGGCGGTCCTGCTCGGCAACGGCAGCTATGACCGGCACCTGCTGTCAGTCCGGCGGCTGTACCGGCGGCGGCGGGACCAACTGGTGGCCGCCGTCCGGCTGCACCTGCCCGCGGCGCGCGTGCTGGGGGTCGCCGCCGGGTTGCACGCGATCGTCGAGCTGCCGCCCGGCGGCCCATCCGAGGCCGATGTCGTCCAGGCACTGCACGACGCCTCCATTCGGGTGCACCCCTACCGCGGATACCTGCGGGGCACCCCGACGGACGGACCGGTGCGGGTGATCGTCGGGTATGCCGCGCCGTCCTCGCACGGCTACGGCGCCGCGGTGGAAGCCCTGGTGACGACCCTGGTGGCCGTCACCGCCGCCGCGCTGCCGGGCCGCCGGCCACCGCCCCGCCGGCTGCCCGAGCTGGGAACAGCGCTCGCGCCCACCCGGCCGGTCAGGTCCGCCCCTGCCCGCTGACCACGAGTCCTCCCGCTGCCGCCGCCATCGGGCTGGATCGGTGCAGCTCGGCGACGTGCACGGCGAGCTGCAGGGACTGGCGCCGGTTCAGCCGGGGGTCGCACGCTGTCTCGTAGCGGTGGTGCAGATCGGCGACGGTGATCCCGCCTCCGGTGCACTCCGTGACGTCATCACCGGACAGCTCCACGTGCACCCCGCCCGGGTGGCTGCCCAGCGACCGATGCACCTCGAAGAACCCGGAGACCTCATCCAGGACTGCGGGCAGGTCCCGGGTCTTGTGACCGGACTCGGCGACGACGGTGTTGCCGTGCATCGGGTCGCAGACCCACACCACCTGAGCGCCGGAGCCTTCGACCGCTGAGACGATCCCGGGCAACCGCGACCGCACCACGCCCGTCCCCATCCAGGCGATCAGGGTGAGCCGGCCCGGCTCGCGCCGCGGATCCAGCTTGTCCACCAGTCTGAGCACGTCCTCGCGGGTCGAGGTGGGACCGAGCTTGACCCCTATCGGGTTGCTCAGCTGGGATGCGAACTCGACGTGGGCGCCGTCCAGCTGCCGGGTGCGCTCACCGATCCAGATCATGTGCGCGGATAGGTCATAGGACTTGCCGGTTCCGGCGTCGAAGGACGTCAGCGCGCTCTCGTACTCCAGCAGCAGGGCCTCGTGCGAAGTGAAGAACTCGACCGGCCGCACGTGCTCCGACGACAGGGCACGCAGCAGGTTCAGGGTGGCCGAGGACGACAGGTAGGCCTGCTTGAGCCGTGCCGGATCGGGTGTGCGAGCGTCCAGGGTGAACTCCGCGCCGTTCACCGCGTCCCCGCGGTAGGACGGCAGCGTGATGCCGCCGCGGATCTCGGTGTGCTCGGAGCGAGGCTTGGCGTACTGGCCCGCGATCCGTCCGAAGGTGAGGACCGGCAGAGACGTGGAGTCACCGACGACCCGCGCCATCTGCAGAATGACCCGCAGGGTGCTGCTGATCCGGTCGACGGTGACTCCGGCGAAGGTCTCGGCGCAGTCACCGGCCTGGAGCAGGAACGCCTCACCCCTGGCCACGGTGGCCAGCCGGTCCCGCGCGATATCGCACTCGCTTGCCAGGACCAGCGGTGGATAGCTGTGCAGCTCGGCGACGACCTCGTTCAGCGCCGCCGCGTCCGGCCAGTGCGGTTGGTGCGCCGCTGGCAACGTCCGCCACAGCTCTGCGGTGGCAACGGGCGCGGTCATCCGCGGCCAGCGACAGGGGTAGGCAGTACCTGCTGCTCGGACGGCTTCGGACGGGTCACGACGGAACTCCCTGAGGCTGGCGGATGAATGCGGCCATCACGTTGTCGATGATCCGGCGGCCGACCTGGCCATCAGCGGTCATGATCGACTCCGGATGGAATTGCACGGCTGCGATGGGCAACGTGCGATGTTCGACGGCCATCACGATGCCGTCGTGGGTGACCGCGACCGCGCGGAGGCTGTCCGGCAGCATCGCGGGTGTGACCGCCAGCGAGTGGTAGCGCCCAACCTCCAGACGCCTCGGCAGCCCGGCGAACAACCGGCTGTCACCGGCGATCACCTCGATGGTGGAGCACTTGCCGTGCACGGGCCGGGCCAGCATGTGCAGGCGCCCCCCGGCGTGCTCGACCAGGCCCTGCAGGCCCAGGCATACCCCGAACACGGCGAGTCCGAGGCGCTGCGCCTCGGAGATCGTGGCCGCGAGGCCATGGTCGCCCGGCCGGCCGGGTCCGGGCGACAGCACCACGAGATCGGGCCGTTCGGCTTCCAGTCGCCTGAGATGGTGCCCGGCACGGTAGGTGGTGACGTCCGCCCCGGTCTGGCGCAGGTAGTCACCGAGGCAGTGCACGAACGAATCGCGGTGATCCACCAACAGCACGCGCGGGGCCGGCCGGCGGGCTGACCCCTCTGCGTCACGCACGTTCACCTCACCATGCTCGGCTGCCTGACCTGGCGCGACTGTGCGCTCCGGCTTCGTGTCCGAGCCGTCGAGTACCCACAACAGTGCCGACGCCTTCAATTCGGTCTCGGCCTCCTCGGCAGCCGGAACCGAATCGACGAGCACCGTGGCGCCCGCCCGGACGCTGGCGATGCCGTCGCGGATCTGCATGGTGCGCAGTGTCAGCACGGTGTCCAGCGAACCGTCGAACCCGATGTGCCCGACCGCGCCGCCGTACCAGCGGCGGGGCGATCGCTCATGGTCTTCGATGAACTGCACGGCCGGGAGCTTCGGCGCCCCGGTGACCGTGACCGCCCACAGGTGCGTGAGGAACGCATCGAGAGCGTCGCGGTCGGGCTTGAGGACGCCCTCGACGCGGTCAACGGTGTGAATCAGCTTGGAGTACCGGACGATCTCGCGCCTGCCGGTGACCCGCACTGTCCCCGGCACGCAGACCCGGGACTTGTCGTTGCGGTCGACGTCGGTGCACATGGTCAGCTCGCACTCGTCCTTGGACGAGTTGAGCAGTTCCCGGATCCGTTCCGCGTCCTGCAGCGCGTCGCGCCCGCGCGCCACGGTTCCACTGATCGGCGAGGTCCGGACGACGGCATCGGTGCCGACCTGGACGAACATCTCGGGCGATGCCCCGACAAGGTATTCCCCCGCCCCGAGGTTGGCGAGCAGGCTGTGTGGCGCCGGGTTGCTGGTGAGCAACGCCCTGAACAGCTGCGCCGGAGTCCGGACACAGGCACGGTAGAACACCTGGCTGGGAACCACCTCGAAGAGGTCACCGGCGTAGAAGGACGCCATCGCCTCGTCGACGATCGCCGCGTAGCCGCCCGGAGCCAGATCGCGCGAGGCGGTCGGTGTGCCGGGGACGAAGGCACTGGCCGCTGTCCCGCCGTTGCGACCGACAGTCGAGGTTCCGGCGACGACGAACTCGTACCGGTACCGGATGGCCTCGTCCCGACCGGAATCGAACTCGATGATCTCGTCCGGAAGGTGCAGCACGAGATCGTGATCACCGCACTCGCGTTCGTGCCGCAACGATATGGGTTCCAGCTCGAACAGCAGGTCATAGCCGAAGGCGCCGTACAGCCCCAGCAATCGGTCCGGCCCGGCGAGGGCACCGACGAGCGCGCGCAGCACCCGGAAGACTCCCACCTGGCGGGTGCGCTCCTCTTCGGGAAAGGACTCCGCGGGCGCAAGCGCCCGGCCACCGAACTCCGACGGCTCGTCGACGTCGACCTCCAGCTCGCCCACGACCGCCTCGCGCAGTGCGGGCAACAGCACCCGGCCGCGGCCGTTCAGCGCGCGCAAGACAATCCGGCCGCCGGTAACGACGATCTCCACCGGCGGGTCGACGTAGCCGACGGCGTGGTCCACGCCGCGCACCATCAACAGCCCGCGCCGGGTGTCGAGTGCGCTCTCCAGCTCCACCCGCAGTACCGTGGCCGAGCCCACGGCATGTCGGCTGCGCGCTACCTCGACCCCACCGGGAGTTCGCCAGCGGCGGGCGTCGTCCTCACGTGAGCCGGCGCCGGCCGACACGTCGGCCGCTGACGGCTTGGTGTCGAGCCGGGAGGTCACCGTCCGCCCACGCTCTGGGAGAAGCGGAAGAACCGGTGCGGATCGTAGGCGTGCTTGACCTCGAGCAGCCGCGGGTAATTCGTTCCGTAGTAGGCCCATTCCCAGTTGGCGAGTTCGGTGTCCGGGTAGTTGACGTAGGTGTGCCCGTTGGAGTGGGCGTCGATCGCACGGAAGCCGCCACGCGCCCAGTCGACCGCCGCTGCCCGGTCATCGCTGGACGGCGTCGCCGAACTCAGGCCGGCAGTGAAGACCGAGAACAGCGAGGACCTTCGGTGCACGTAGGCGGTGTCACCGGGCGCCGGGCGGTTGGCGTTCTTGCCCAGCGACAGCAGGCCGAGGTAGCGGTACTGGCCCGCTCGCCGATCGGCGTCGAAGGCGGTGAGGATGCCGTCGAAACCGGAATCGGAAATGGCCTTGTCGTGCATGCGGCTGCGGTTCAGGACGAACTGCTGGCGGGGCAGCAGCGCCTCGGGGTTGGCCCCGCTGAGATGGCACTGCTCCACCGAGTCGTTCTGGCAGCCGAACTGCCGCATGCTGGCCTGCTGGTAGGAGAGCTCGTCCACCACGCGGGTCGCGGGCGCGCTGCCGATCATCGAGACGAGCTCAGCGAGATCGGCGTCGAGGGTCGCCCTGCTGCCGAAGTGCACGCCGGTGACGATGACGGTCGGAACGGCACCCGGCGCGGCGTTGCTGAGCAGGATGCCCGCCCGCGGCGCGAGGTCCGGGGAGGTGTTGGTGAACCACTCCTGCAGCTGGGTCAGCACGTGATCTGCCTGCGCCCACGGCCAGGTCAACGTGAAGTAACCCACCCGGGTTTCGGTGGTCGGGGCAAGCTCGTAGTCGACGATCACGCCGAAGTTGCCGCCACCTCCGCCCCGAATTGCCCAGTACAGATCAGGGTTCTGCCGCGGCGAGGCAGTTACTGTGTGACCGTTGGCGAGCACCACCCGCGCCGACAGCACCCGGTCGCAGGCGGGTCCGTACTTGCGGTACATCCAACCCATGCCACCACCGGAGATGAACCCGCCCGGGCACACGGTCGGGCAGAAGCCACCCGGCACGGCGAGCCCGTGGGGCGACAGAGCCGTCACGACGTCCACCATCTGCGCAGCGGGGCCGACGTGCACCGAGGACGATCCGACCGTGACCTGGCGGAAGCCGGACAGGTCGATGACCAGACCCTCGGACGTCGAGAATCCGGCAAAGCTGTGACCCCCGCTGCGCACGGCGCTGGGCAGGGAGTGCTGCTGGGCAAAGGCTATGCAGGTGGCGACATCGCGCTCGGTGGCGCACAGAGCTACGGCCTGCGGGAAGATGCTGTCGAATTGAGCCGCCGCGAGCCGGTGTGCCTGCTCGTACGCCTCGTCCGAGGGCAGCACCAACCGACCGGTGAGGTGCCTGCGCAACTGGTCCCACGGCAGCCTACGACGCCGGCCGTGCGCCGCGGCGAGGTCACCGCCCGAGGGGGATGCGCCTGCCGCGGTAACCACCGCGCCGGCTGACAGGGCGACGCCGGTCGCGAGGAATGATCTTCTGTCCATTGGTGAAACAGCCTTTCTGGGGGGGTGGGCGGGGGCTCAGGACCGCTCGCGCAGCAGGGCGCGGCGCAGCTTTCCGTTGTCGGTGCGGGGCAGGGACCCCACGAACTCCACGAGCCGGGGGTACTTGTAGGGCGCGATCTCGCTCTTCACGAATTCCTGCAGTTCACGGGCCTTCGCGTCGTCGGCGACGACTCCGGCGGCCAGGACGACGAAGGCCTTCACCACGGTGCCGCGCGCCTCGTCCGGTACGCCGACCACCCCGGACTCGACCACATCCGGATGCCGGACGAGCGTGTGTTCCACCTCGGGGCCGGCGATGTTGTAGCCGGAGGAGACGATCAGGTCATCGGCGCGGCCCTGGTGCCACAGGTAGCCGTCGGAGTCCTGGAGGTAGCGGTCACCGGTCAGATTCCAGCCGTCGCGGACGTAGCGTTGCTGTCGCTCGTCATCGAGGTAGCGGCACCCGGTCGGTCCCTGGACGGCCAGCATTCCGACCACGCCGGTGGGCACCGGCCGACCGGAGTCATCGACCACCCTGGCCCGGAAGCCGGGTACCGCACGTCCCGTGGAACCCGGACGGATGTCATCACCGGCCGCCGAGACGAACACGTGCAGCATCTCGGTCGAGCCGATGCCGTCGACGATGCGCAGGCCGGTGGCGTCATGAAAGGCATGCCAGACCACGGCCGGCAGCGCCTCACCAGCTGACACGCAGGTACGCAGCGAGCCGAGCTCCAGGTGGCCGAGGTGCTCGAGGATGGCGCGGTAGGCCGTCGGCGCGGTGAACAGGATCGTGACCCCGTGCCGCGCCACCGACGCGAATAGGTCCTTGGGTGCCGGGCGCTCGCTCATCACGGTGCAGGCGCCCACGCGCATCGGGAACACCAGCAGGCCGCCGAGGCCGAACGTGAACGCCAGTGGCGGGCTGCCTGCGAAGACGTCATCGGCCCGCGGCTGGAGCAGGTGCGCGGAGAAGGTGTCGGCAATGGCGAGGACGTCGCGGTGGAAATGGGCGGTGGCCTTCGGCGTGCCGCTGGTGCCGGAGGTGAACGCGATGAGCGCGATGTCGTCGGCGGCGGTGTCGACCGGGACGAAGCCCGCCGCCTTCGATTCCGCGCGCCTGGTCAGGTCGGCGTCGGCAGCCGCTCCCCACGAGACGATGCGGTTCGCGGCCAGCCCGGCATCGCGCAACTCGTCGAGGTAACGGTCATCGCACAGGGCGACGTCGACCGCGGCCTTATCCAGGCACTCGCGCAGCTCCCGCGCCCGTAGCAGCGGCATCGTGGTGACCACGACAGCGCCCGCCCGGAGCGCGGCCAACCAGCAGACCAGCAGCCATCGGGTGTTGGGTCCGCGCAGCAGCACCCGGTTGCCCGGTACCACATGCAGATCCTCGACCAGCACGGCCGCTACCCGGTTCACCAGGTCCGCGACCTCGTTGTAGGACCAGACCTCGCCGTCGTCGGTTCGGACGCAGGGGCGGTGCCCACCGACGCGCATGATGGTGCCGTCGAGCAGTTCCACGGCGCAGTTGACCCGATCGGGGTAGCGCAGCTCGGGTAGGTCGAAGCGCACTGTGGGGCAGGCAGTCGCGGCGGGTAGCAGGTCGCGGGCGAAGGTGTCGACGTGTGCGCTCCGCGTCGGTGCGGCCAGGTACGCCGCGGGAGCCGTGGTGTCCGGAGCGGCCGGCACGGTGAGGGAGGGCGCGTTCATCGGTCGGTGTCCGTCGCGGTGACCGGGATCGCCCGATACGCCGCCGTCATTCGCGCCGTGCATACCCGCTTACCGCGCTCGTCGCTGATCACGACCTCGTAACTGGCCAGCGTCCGGCCGAGGTGTAGTGCCTTGGCTACGCCGGTGACCCGGCCGCCGCGCACGGCGGCGTGATGGGTCGCGTTGATGTCCACGCCGACGGCCACGCCACCACGGGCGGCGAAGTGGTGGCAGGCCGCAACCGAGGCGAGGGTCTCGGCGAGGACGCACGAGGCACCGCCATGCAGCAGGCCGTACGTCTGGGTGTTGCCCTCGACCCTCATCGAGCCCTCAGCCCGGCCAGGGCCGGCCTCATCGATGGTGATGTCCAGCAGGCGCGCCAGCTGACCCGGGTCGACCACTGTGGCGAGCTCAGTCATCGAGGCCGCCACCCTGCAGCAGCTGGACCAGCTCCGGGCGCCGGATCTTCCAGGTTGCCGTCATCGGCAGCTGGTCGAAGCGCAGTTGCCGCGGAGCACCGAGACCGGGACGACCGGCAATGGCCTTCTTCCAACGGGCATTGTCCAGCGGCAGGTCACCGCGGGTGCACACGACCGGCACCGGTTGACCGTGATCGCCGGCGACGATGACGATCTCGCGCAGCTCGGGTAGCAGCGACATCAGCTCGTCCTCGATCTCGAGGTTGCTGTCGGTGTCCTCCAGCCGGTCGATCTCACGGTCGAGCAGGTGTACCCGGCCGATCCGGTCCTTGGTCCCGGTGTCGCCCATTCGCCACCAGCCGTCGTGCAGCTGCGCGGCGAACCGGTCGGACTCGCCCAGGTAGTCGGTGGCCCGGGTGCGGCTGCGCACCTCGATGTGGCCGACCTCGCCGCGGGGCAGGGGCGTGCCATCGTCATCGACGATGCGCAGCCTGATGGTGCCCGGCAATGCCCAGCCGACGCAGCGGCCGTCCACACTGGCTGCCTTGCGCTGAGAGATCCAGTTTCCGGTGACCGGACCCGTTTCGGTTTGTCCGTACAGCTGAAAGAACTTCGGGCGCGGACGCTTCGAGGCACCGAGCAGCGTCTGGACGGTACGCGGGTGAATCGCGTCGAAGGTGGCGCTGTAGTACCGGACGCTGGACAGTGGAGCGCCCGGCGCGCCCGCGAGTTCCTCCCAGGACACGAACGTGTTGGGCTGGGTCTCCACCACGCCGGGGCGGTGCTCGCGGAACAGGCCGCCGATGGCTGCCGCGCTCGGGTCTATCGCGACCACCAGCGGATTGCCGTACGAGATCCCCATGTAGAGCGCGCTGTAGAACCGGGCGTGCACGAAGCTGATGCAGAGCGCCACGGTCTCCTTGCGCCAGGTGCGCGAGGCGACGAGCTTCTGCACCCGCAGCCGGTACCAGAGTGCCGACGGTGTCTGAATGGCCAGCTTGGGAAGCCCGGTGGTGCCCGAGGTGTGCGAGATGAAGGCGGGCTGATGAATCGCCGGAACGGCCGCGACGGGCTCGGGCAGGCCGTCGACATCGGGCAGTACCTGGGTTCCGAGCAGCGCCTCACCGGCGGACAGCAGCACCGTGCGGGCGGCATCGAGGTCGATGGTTTCACGGTCCAGCATCGCTCGGTCGGTGATCAGCCAGGGCTGCTCCAGCCGGCGCAGCAGTTGCGACACGGTGTCTCCCGGCAGCATCGGCGACAGCAGCGCCGGCACCGCACCGATCCGTTGCGCGGCGGCCGCGAGCAGGGCGATGTCGAAGTTGTTGGTCTTGAAGATGACCACCCGATCCTGGGGGCGGATGCCCGCGGCGTGCAGCTGGGCCGACAGCCGCCGTACCAGCGCCGCCAACCGGCCGACGGTGACAGTCGTTCCCTCCGCCGGCGCCAGCTGCAGTGGCTGGTCCAGCACGACGGGGGAGTTGCCGTGGACGGCAGCTGCCTCCTCGAACATGAGGCCGATGTAGAAGCCTCGAGCCTTCGTCTTCATCGAAATACCTCTTTCGGTCACAGGGTGATGTATGCCCGGGCGAGCGACTGGGTCGAGCCGCGTGCCGGTGGCGTCGAGCGGGTGGTGCGGGCTAGCTGAGGTCGTAGTCGATCGTGAGCGAGGAGCTGCGGGGACGGGCCCGGCAGGTGAGGATCTGGCCGGCTGTGATTTCTTCGGGGCTCAGCGCCCACTGGGCACCGACCTCCACCTCCCCGCACACCAGCAGGGCGCGACAGGTGCCGCAGACCCCGGTGGTGCACGAGTAGGGCAGTTCAGGATTGACGACCAGCGCGGAGTCGAGCAGCGACCTGCCCGGCAGCAGTGCGGTCGTGGTGCGGCTGCCGTGGGCGACGGTGGTGAGCGTCCCTGCCACGGTTGCCCCGCCCGTATCGATTTCGCCTGCTGCGGTGGGGATCGGCGCGCTGGGTACGGGGGCACCGGCGGGGGCGTGGAACAGCTCGGTGCGGATTCGGGCGCTGGGCACACCACGATCGGTCAACACGGAACTCGCTGCCTGGCACAACTCTTGCGGCCCGCACAGGAACCACTCGTCGACGGCCGTGGTGTCCACGATGCGCGGCAGCAGTTCACCCAGCCGGGCCCCGTCCGGGCGTCCTGGACGCAAGCCCTCGCCGCGGTCCTGCCTGGATGCAAGGTGGAACAGCTCGAAGCGATCGAGGAACCGGTCCTTCAGCTGCGCCAACTCATCAACGAACATGGTGGACGCGAGGCCCCGATTGGCATAGAGCAGCGTGAACGTACTGCCGGCTTCGACGTCCAGGGCGGTGGCCACCAGGGACATCAGCGGGGTGACGCCGGAGCCTGCCACGATGGCGGCGTAGCGGCGTTGCCGGGTGAACTCCACCGCGGTCGTGAAGCCGCCGCGCGGGGTCATCACCTCCAGGTCGTCACCGGGACGAAGGCCTGCGGTGTATAGCGAGAAGGCGCCGCCGGGCACAGTGCGTACCCCAATTCGCAATCGGCCGGTGCGGTGCAACTCGGTCGGCGTCGAGCACAGGGAGTAGGGCCGGCGCACTTCGACCCCGGCGATCGAGACCCGGACGGTCACGTGCTGGCCCGCCGCGAAGGCGTACGAGGGACGCAGCTCGGAAGGGACGTCGAAGGTGAGCATCACCGCGGAGCCATCCGCTGACACGGGGTCGACGGAACTGACGCACAATGCATGGAACCCGCTGGTACTGGCAACGATCGTTACAGCCGCGGGAGAAACGGCACCGGTGATCGTCGCGGCGGTCATCAATGTGCCTTCAGGTGGTCGAATGGGTCACCACAGCCGGCGCAGGTCCACAGCGACTTGCAGGCGGTCGAGCCGAACCGGGAAGTCTCATGGGTTTCCGCGCTGCCGCATGAGGGACATTGCACGCCGGCCGATCTGGCCGTACCGATCTGCAGCAGGACGGATTCGCGCGGACGTTGCGCCGGTGGTGCTATTCGCGCGGCAGCCAGTTTGCTGCGCGCCGACTCGTCGAGCCAGTCCGTCGTCCAGGCCGGCGACCAGACCGTGACGATGGCGATGTCATCGAAGCCGGCGGTACGTGCGGCGTCAGCGATGTCCTCGCGGATGACGTCCATGGCTGGGCAGCCGACGTAGGTGGGGGTGATGGTCACGGTCGGGCGGCCGTCGTCCAGGCTGACGTGGCGCAGGACGCCGAGCTCGGCGATGGTGAGCACCTGGATCTCGGGGTCGCACACAGAACCGACCGCTGTCTTGAGCGTGGCGAGAGCGCTCACCAGTTCACCCCTGCGTGAGCCCGGTGCAGGCTCTGCATCTCAGCGATCAGGAACCCGAAGTGCTCGGTGTGCAGACCGGAGCGCGCGCCCTCAGGGGCCCAGCCATCCAGGGGACGTGACACGGTCGCGCTCGCGAACACCTCATCCACCAGATTCAGCCAGCCCGGCCGCAGCTGGGCCGGGTCGAGCCCGTAACCGCCGGCCGCCGCCGCGTCGAAGACCTCGTCGGAGCGGAACAGCTCATGGGTCCAGGGCCACACGGAATCGATGGCCGACGTCATGCGGGCATGGGACAGCTCGGTGCCATCACCGAGGCGCGCGGCCCAGGTGGAGAAGTGGTTCAGGTGGTAGGCGACCTCTTTACCGGCCTTCACCGCGATGGCCGAGATCCGGGCGTCGCCGCTGTCCTCGAGGTGCCCGTACAGCACGTGCTGGTAGGCGCTGAACGCGAGCATCTTCGCCACTGTGACGGAGAAGTCCTCGTTCGGCAGCTCCACCAGGGCGACGTTGGTGAATTCCTGCTCATCGCGCAGGTAGGCCAGTGAGTCCTCGTCGCGGCCGGCACCTTCGAGTTCGCCGGCGTAGCTGAGCAACACCCGCGCCTGGCCGAGCTGATCGAGGGCGATGTTGGCCAGCGCGACGTCCTCTTCGATCTGCGGGGCGACGGTGCACCACTGCAGCAGTCGCTGCGTCGCCACCAGGGAGTCATCGCCCAGGCGCAGCAGGTACCGGTAGTCGGTCATAATTGCTCGACTCCCTCGGGCAGGTCGAAGTAGTTCGGAAAGCGGTACGCCTTGTCCAGCGCCGGGTCGAACATCGAGTCCAGCTCGTCCGGGCTGGACGCGAGAATCTCGGCCGTCGGCACCACCCAGATCGAGATGCCCTCACCGCGGCGGGTGTACAGATCCCGGGCGTTCTGCAGGGCAAGCCGGCCGTCGGCGGCCCGCAGGCTGCCCACATGCAAGTGGCCCAGGCCGCGGCGGGCGCGGACGAACACCTCCCAGAGCGGCATGGCGGTCATGCGACTGCCGTAGCGCTGGCAGCCGAAGCCGCACTCGCCGTAGCGTTGGCAGCCGGCGCGGCAGCGGCCCGGTCCGAGTGCTTGCGTGCATGCGCCATCGCGGCCTCGCGCACCCAGGCACCGTCCTCGTGAGCCTTGCGCCGGTGCGCGACCCGCTGACGGTTGCACGGGCCGTCGCCGGCGACGACGCGCGCCAACTCGTCCCAGTCCGGAGGCGAGAAGTCGTAGTGACCCCGGTCGGTGTTCCAGGCCAGGGCCGAGTCGGGCAGGGTGACGCCGAGGGCCTCTGCCTGCGGAACGCAGATGTCAACGAAACGCTGGCGCAGCTCGTCGTTGGTGAACCGCTTGATGCGCCATTCCATGGACTTGGCGCTGTGGGTGGAACGCTGGTGCGGTGGGCCGAACATCGCCAGCGCCGGGTCCCACCAGCGGTTCACGGCATCCTGAGCCATCCGCTGCTGCTCCGGGCTGCCGTGGGTCAGCGTCCAGAGCAGGTCGAAGCCCTGCCGGTGATGGAAGGACTCTTCCTTGCACACCCGCACCATGGCCCGCGCGTACGGCCCGTAGGACGACCGGCACAGCGGCACCTGGTTGACGACCGCGGCGCCGTCCGTCAGCCATGCCAGCGCGCCGACATCGGCCCAGGTGAGCGTCGGGTAGTTGATGAACGACAGGTACTTCTGCCGCCCCTGGTGCAGGGCGTCGAGCAGCTCCTCGCGGTCGGCGCCGAGCGTCTCGGCAACGCCGTACAGATAAAGCCCGTGCCCGGCCTCGTCCTGCACCTTGGCCAGCAGGATCGCCTTGCGACGCAGGCTGGGCGCGCGGGTGAGCCAGTTGGTCTCGGGCTGCATGCCGACGATCTCGGAGTGCGCGTGCTGGGCGATTTGGCGGACGAGGCTCGCCCGGTAGCGCTCGGGAACCCAGTCGCGCGGCTCGATCTTGCCGTCGGCGGCGATGATGGCCTCGAAGCGGGCGAGCAACTCCGCCTCGGTATGCGCGTCCTCGCCGGGCAGCGGCCGCGGCCCGGGCGCAACCCGGGATCGGGCGTCGGCGAGCAGTTCCTCCGCCTGCGCCACCTCGCCTAGCAGCATGTCGGTACTGGCGCGGGTCGCCTCGCGCCCAGTCTGGATGTGCATGTGATCGACCTACATTCCGCATATCGGGTCTGGCTGTCTTGCCGCCTGGGCGAGTTGCGCTGGGGTGCTGACAGGGGGCAGGGGGCAGGTGGCAGGTGTTGCTCAGCTGCCGTCGGCGAATCCGGTTCGCCATGAGGGAAATTCGAGGGTCATTCCGCGGAACTTCGCCAGGCCGTTCGTGGCGCCTCGCTCCCACCCGGCCCGGCCGGACGTCGGCTCGGGCGTGGGGCGCCCTACGGCGCCGGCGAGCACCGGCACCCAGGCGCGGGCCGGTGCCGGTTCGTCGTCGACGATGTTGACCGGACCGTTCGGCCACTCAAGGGCCTGGACCGTCGTCCTGGCAGCGTCTCGTACGTGGATGAACGAGCTGACCGCATCGTTGGCGGCCAGCTCTCCGCCGGCAAGCTTGCCCGCCATGAAGCCGTTGGGCGCGTACCAGGTACCAGGGCCGTAGAGGGTCCCGTATCGCAGGATCACGTGCTCGGGCAGTTCCGCGACCGCGCCTTCGAGGGCCTGGATGCCGCCGATGGTCATGGAGCGCGGCTCGGGTGCCCCGACATCGAGAGCGTCGCTCTCGTCTGCCGGGGTGTCACCCGCGGCATAGGCCCACGAGATGGATTGGGCGACCATGCGGTTCACGCCGATCGCTTTGGTGGCCTCGACGAGGTTGCGGGTACCGACCCGGCGCAGGTGCGCATTGTCGGCCGACGAACCTCCTGCCAGTGCCGTCAGCTCGTGCAGCACAACGTCGGGCGCCGCCGACCGAACGGCCTCGGTGGTGGCCCCGGGGTCCAGGACGTCGAGCACGACACCCTTGGCGCCCAGGCTTGCCAACTCGGCGGCCGACGAAGCGGAGCGCGACGTGCCGACGACCTCGTGACCCGCGTCGACAAGCATCGGGACGAGGACGCGGCCGATGGCACCGGACGCGCCCGCTACGAAGATTCGCATGGGATTGGAACTCCAAATGGTGGGCATCAATGATCAGGTGACGAGGTCGGGTGAGGGCTTGGCATCGCGGTCGCGGAACCACAGGGCGGCGGTCAGGGTGAACAGGACCCCGCCGGCGACGCACACACCGGTCCAGCCGACGTGCGGTAACACGGTCAGCGCCAGCAGGCTCCCGACGGAGCCACCGACGAAGTAGGCGGTCATGTAGGCGGTGGTCACCCGGGCCCCGGACCTGTGCCTTGTACTGGTAGATCCGGCCCTGGTTGAGCACGTGCAAACCCTGGACGCCGATGTCGAGCAGGATGATGCCGATGATCAGCACCCAGAGGTGGCGGGGGCCGGCGAAGACCAGCCAGGCCGCACCGAGCAACAACGTGAAGGCGCCGATGGCGACGTGACCGTAGCCGCGATCCTGCAGCCGGCCCGCGGACTGCGCGCACAGCACACCGGCCGCGCCGACCAGGCCGAACGAGCCGATGGCCGCGGTCGAGTAGCCGAAGGGCGCGGCTGCGAGCAGCGACGGCAGCGCGGTCCAGAGCAGCTGGAAACTGGCGAAGCCCAAGGCCCCGACGAGCATCCGCCGACGCAGGAACCGCTCCTGGCGAATGAGGCTGACGACCGAGCGGAGCAGCCTGGGGTAACTGCGGGACCCCTCGGGCACCGGCAGGACCGGCAGCGCCAGGAACAGGACGACGGCAAGCAGCGCGATGACAACGGCGGCAGTGATGTAGACGGTCCGCCAGCCCGCGAGTTGGCCGAGCGCTCCGGACACCGTTCGCGCGAGCAGAACGCCGAGCAGCAGGCCGGTCATCATGGTGCCGAGCACCCGGCCGCGCTGGCCGTCGCTCGCGAGGGTGGCCGCGAACGGGATCAGGACGTTGACAGCCACGCTCGACACCCCGACGCAGGTGAGCGCCAGTACAAGCACCAGCGCGGACCACGCCACCGCTGCAAGGGCGAGCGCGACCGCGCTTGCCGCCAGCAGCGACACCGCGAGCGCTCGCTTGGCGAGCAGGTCGCCGAGCGGAACAAGAAAGATCAGTCCGAGCGCGTAGCCCAGTTGTGTCGTGGTGACGCCGTAGCCGACCCTGGACGCAGCGCCGAACTGCCGATCGAGGTCAGGAAGAAGCGGCTGGACGTAGTAGATGTTCGCGACGATCAGGCCGCACGAGACCGCCATCAGCAGCAGCAGCGCGCTGGATATGCCAACTGCAGCCTGGGTATCCGCCTCGGCACCCCGCACTTCGGCACCCCGCACTTCGACACCCCGTACCGGGCGCTCACCCGAGTTCGAACGCCCGGACGGGCGGTGGTGGCTGGACGCGGGAACACTCATGCTTCGGGACCCTACGAGGCACTAGGTCAAAGTGCCTGGTCCGATCCGTTACTTATAAAACAGTCCATTTGTCCGCTTACGCCTGTTGACTTGTCCGGCCGCAATTGGCGTCACCAAGTGGCGCATCCATCGGTAGCCGAGGCAGCGCGGCGCTATGAGCCAGCACGGAGACCGGCTTGGCCAGAAACGACGGTTCGTGTGATGCGTGAGACGTGAGAGGGCCGGAGAAGAGCCGGAACCGTTGAGCCGACGAGGAGACTTGAACTCCTAACCGCCCGATTACAAGTCGGGTGCGCTACCAATTGCGCCACGCCGGCGTGCGCGAGCCCGACCATCCGAGCCCACCTGCCGGGATCATCGTAGTCGGCCCAACCACCCCGGCCGGGGCCACTACGGCCCGGGCCGCCTGCCAAACCACTCACCGCAGCGGGTACGAATGGTTCCCAGATGCCCGGACCGACCATGGAGCGAGAAGATGACCCGCCTGCACAAGCCCAAGGCCGGCTTCTGGATCCGGCTGTGCGTGGTGCTCAGCTACCCAATCACCACGGCCTTCTTCCGGCTTCGTTGGCGCAACGTCGATCGGATGCCCGCCACCGGTGGGGTCCTGGTCGCGGTCAACCACATCTCCCAGGCCGACACCCTGACGATGGCCCGGCTGGTCTGGCACAGTGGCCGCATCCCCCGCTTCCTGATCAAGCACACCGTGTTCGGCTGGCCGGTGCTGGGCCGCATCATGGGAGGCGCCGGTCAGCTGCCGGTGTACCGCCAGAGCGAGCATGCCGCTGACTCCCTCCGCGATGCCACCAAGGCTCTGCAACGTGGCGAGTGCGTGGTCATCTATCCCGAGGGCACGATCACGAACGATCCGGATTACTGGCCGATGCAGGCCAAGACCGGCGTCGCCAGGCTCGCGCTCTCATGCCCGGACGTTCCGGTGGTTCCGGTCGGCCAGTGGGGCGCACACCGGACGCTCGGGCGCCGCGGGCGCTTCCGTCCCATTCCGCGGCATCGACACGAGGCCTCCGTCGGTGAACCGCTCAACCTCGACCGGTACCGCCAGGCCGCGCCCACCGGGGAAACCCTCAGGGCGATGACGGACGAGATCATGGCCGCCATCACCGCCGAGGTCGAGCGACTCCGGGGCGAGACCCGCCCGGCGACAACGGCCAACCCGGCAGCGAGCGCCTGACCGGCGTCAGCTACCCACCGGCCCCGAGCTTGTTCGTACCACCAGCGAGGTGGCCAGCACCACCGAACCGGCCGCGTCCAGCAGGGCCTCGACCGCGGCATGCCCCTTGCGCTCCATCGGCTGCCGGACCGTCGTCAGCCCCGCGGAGCTCGCGGCCGGCACGTCGTCGAACCCGGTGACGGTGACCCGCGCCGGCACCTCGACGGCACGCGACGCCAGCTCGTCCAGCGCCCCGAACGCGAGAATGTCGGAGGTGCACATGATCGCGGTCAGCCCCGGCCCCGCGTCGAGCAAAGCGGCAGCCCCGAGCGCGCCCTCCTCCCGGGCGTTGCCGGGCCGCTCACTCACCAGCACGCCCGCCGCGTCCACCCCGGCGGCCTCGACGGCGTCCAGCAGTCCGAGCAGCCGCTGATGCCGCACCGGGTGCGGGTCCGCACCGGCGTCGAGCCGTTCGAGCAGTGGACGTGCCGAGCCCCGCGCCGGAACGTCCTCACCCCGGCGGACCGCGACCACACCGATCCGGCGGTGCCCGAGCCCGAGGACGTGCGCAGCGACCCGACCGAAGGCCACCCGGTCATCAATGCCGACGAAATCCACTCCGGCCAGGTCGCGAGGCGCGTCCACGACCACGACCGGCTGTGGCCGGGACAGGACCGCGGCCAGGTGCGGGTCGTCACCCGCGATCGAGAACACGACGAAGCCGTCCACAGCCGCCCGGAGCACGGTGTCCGCGTGCACGGCGCCCGGCACCGCCGGAATGATCAGCAGCGACCGGCCGCGTTCGGTGCAGGCCTCCCCCACCCCGTGCAGGAACTCGACCGCGGCCGGATCGCGAAAGGCGTAGCCGAGTCGCTCGGAGAAGATCAGCCCGACAGCGTCTGCCTGCCGGGTACGCAGCGAGCGCGCCATCGGGTCCGGGCCCGAATAGCCCAGTTCCGCGGCAGCCGCCATGATCCGTTGGCGCAGCTCCTTGGACAGCTGATCCGGTCGGTTGTACGCATTGGAGGCGGTCGTCCGAGAGATTCCCACCGCCGCGGCGACGTCGGCCAGGGTCGCCCGCGGCCGGCCCGAAGCCGGGCGGCCGGAGTCTGAGCCCTCGGTGGTCATCGCCCCAACCGTATCGGCTGGTCCCGGTTCGGACATCCCAGCAGCCGTTCGGACAAGCCTGAAGCACCGGACGCCTGCTCCCGCGGACACGTCGCGAGCTGAGCAGCTTAATGATTGGATTTCTGCCGCGAGCATAAGCACAATCGCCGGATGCCGGAACTGATCGAGCCCATCATGGCACTCGGCGACTCCTACCGATCCGCGATGGCCGACTTCGCCGCGGAGGGCCGCGGAGCCGGTGATGACGGTCGACCCACCCGCCGGCTGGGTCCACTCCACCGCGTACTGGTGGGTCGAGGACGACACTCTCCTGGGCAGCCTCCGCATCCGGCACACCCTCACCCCCGGGCTGCTGCAGACCGGCGGTCACATCGCCTGCGACACCGGCAATGTCGGTTCACGGAAGATCATCGAGCACAGCGGTGGCCGATTCGAGGACGAACGCGCGGGAAGGCTCCGCTACTGGGTGCCCACCGGCTGAGCCGCGGTCACGGTCGGCTCGCACCGGATCGGGAAGTTCAGCGACCGCGCGATGAAGCACATCGCGTCCACATCGTCATGCAGCCGAACGGCGCGCTCGACCATGGACGGCTCAGCGACCACCACCCAGGGACGCAGCAGGATCTCGCTGAACTGGCCGCCACCGTCGGAGTTCATCCGTAGCGTGCCGGCCGCGGCATCGACGTAGGAAGTCACGACCACCCTGGCGGTCGCGGCCAGGTGCAGATACCAGAGCAGATGGCACTGCGACGCCGACACCACCAGCAATTCCTCGGGATTCCACCGCGCCGGATCGCCGAGGAACGCAGGATCTGAGGACCCGAGGATGTCGTTCTTGCCATCGCCCCGGGCCACCTGGGACCGGTCGTAACCGCGGTAGCTCGCGGTGCCCGAGCCGGTGTTGCCGGTCCACTCGACGGATACGGCGTACTGGTGATCCGCCGGCCCGGTACGACCGGTCACGTTCTCTCCGATGCAGCAAGGGCCTCCGCGAACGACCGCTCTGTTGCTGGGAGCCGGGGCATCAGGGCCATCCTTCGCGTACTCGGCGGTATCGGTTCGGTGCCGCAACCAATTCAGCACGGCAACAGTTCGTCCGGTTCAGCCCGGACGATACCTGCTCACCCGTTCCGCCAACGGCGAAGCTCGGCCGCCACCGCCGCACGCAGCCACGAGTCGCAACAGCAGTGGGCGGCCACCGGATGATGCGGCGACCGCCCACTGAGGGCCCAGCTACTGAGGCACATGCAGCCTCAGCCGATCAGCACGCTGATCGAGCTCAGAGCTAGTCGTGGTTGGTGGCCAGTGCCTGCAGCTGCGTGTAGCTGCCGTTGAACTGGTCCTGGTCACCGGGGAAGATTCCCGAGTCGGCGTTCTGCCACATCGTCCAGGTGGCGGTGCCGGCCGGCAGCGAGGTGGGCGGGGTGGAGCGGTAGATCGCGATCCAGAACGGGTTCGTCGCCGCGAACGCGCTGGAGTTGCCGGTGCAGGTGCTCCACCAGTCATAGGTCGTGTAGATCATCGGATACTTGTTCGTGCGAGCGTGCATCTCGTTCGAGAAGGCCTTGATCCAGCTGACCATGGACGCCTGGGACAAGCCGTAGCAGGTCGCCCCACTGGGGTTGTACTCGATGTCAAGTGCTGGCGGCAGGGTCTTGCCGTCAGCTGACCAGCCCCCGCCGTGGGAGATGAAGTAGTCGGCCTGGGTGGTGCCGCTCGAGCTGTCCGGGTGCGCGAAGTGGTACGCGCCGCGGATCATCCCGGCGTTGTAGGAGCCGCCGTACTGCTGCGAGAAGTATGGGTTGGTGTACGAGGTGCCTTCGGTCGCCTTGACGTAGGCGAAGCGGGCACCGTTGTTGTACGCGGTCGCCCAGGCAACATTGCCCTGGTAACCGGAGACATCCATGCCGCGGACGACTGTGGCGGCGTCAGCGGGGGCTGCCCCTGACAGGGCTGCGGTGACCAGCCCGGCTCCTACGGTGACCGCGGCCAGCGATGCGCACAGCTTCGTGCGTAACCGGCCGGCGAGCGGCTGTACTGCGAACATACGGTTCTCCTTCTCGAGGGAGACGGCGCGGGGGACGCCGTCCTTGCCTAATATGGACATATGACACCGCTACGTCAATAGGTCACAGCTGCCAACTTTCTCGCGTAACTTTCTGCCGCGCCGTTCGTGTCTTGACGTAGCGCCGCCACCGCTGTCCAATGGCAGGGTCCCGACCGCTATGCCGTTCGAGTTCACTGTCTTCAATCGGTGGAGTCAGAGTCCGATCTCGAGCGGAATGCCGTGAGGCTGCCGCAATCGCGGGAGCCCGTACCCGGTGCGGTCAACAACACCGAGAGGAAGACCCATGGCTGAAGTCCAGTACGTGGAGGCCTCGCGCCTCTACCCGGGAAACCCGGTCCCCGCAGTGAACCGCCTCAACCTCGACGTTGCCGACGGCGAGTTCGTCGTGCTCGTCGGCCCGTCCGGATCCGGAAAGTCAACCGCGCTGCGGATGCTCGCCGGGCTCGAGGACGTCGATCAGGGCGAGATCCGGATCGGCGGGGTGGACGTTTCGCAGAAGCCTCCGAAAGACCGCGACATCGCGATGGTGTTCCAGAACTACGCGCTGTACCCGCACATGTCGGTTGCGGAGAACATGGGTTTCGCCTTGAAGCTCAAGGGCGTCTCCAAGGACGAGCGCGCCGCGAAGGTGCTTGCCGCCGCGAAGCTGCTCGACCTCGAGAAGTACCTCGACCGCAAGCCGAAGGCGCTGTCCGGTGGCCAGCGCCAGCGCGTCGCCATGGGCCGCGCGATCGTGCGAGAGCCCAGCGTCTTCCTGATGGACGAGCCGCTGTCCAACCTCGACGCCAAGCTGCGGGTCGAGACCCGTGCCAACATCGCGGCCCTGCAGGCCCGGCTCGGTACGACCACCATCTATGTCACCCACGACCAGGTCGAGGCCATGACGATGGGCGATCGGGTGGCCCTGCTCAAGGACGGCATCCTGCAGCAGGTCGACACGCCGCGCAACCTCTACGACAGCCCCGGAAACGCCTTCGTGGCGGGATTCATCGGCTCCCCCGCGATGAACCTGGTGAAGGTGCCGTTCACCGACGCCGGTGCCCAACTCGGTGGCCTGAGCATTCCCATCAAGCCGGACGCGGCAGCCGCCGCCCGGGCCGCGGGACTCAGGGAGATCATCCTGGGCATCCGCCCGGAGTCCTTCCATGCGTCCGAGTCGGGGCGGGGCCTCAAGCTCAAGGCGACCCTGGTCGAGGAGCTCGGCGCGGACGCGTTCGTCTACGGCGAGCTGCCCGGAACCAAGACCCACGACGTGGGCGACGACGGGGGTGCCAAGCCGTTCACCGTCCGCTTCGATGGCCGCGTTCCGCCCAAGATCGGTAACGAGATCGTCCTCGAAGTCCGGACCGAGGAGACGCACGCGTTCAACCCGGACTCCGGCGAGCGGTTAGGCGCGTAGCGCCAATCCGGTATAGCGCGTAGCGCCAGCCGTCTCAGAAGCACTGAACGCAGAAGGGGACGCCGACCACCGACGGCGTCCCCTTTTTGCTGCGCTGACCCCGGCGATTTGCTGGGCTGAATGCGGGTTCGGAAAAGTTCGACGCTGCTCAGCGGGCGAGCCGGCGCTGCCGAGCCACCTCGGCCATGGTCACCGCGGCCGCGACCGAGGCGTTGAGGGACTCGGCCTGACCCGACATCGGGATCGACACCGTCGAGTCGCAGGTTTCGCCCACCAA
This sequence comes from Jatrophihabitans lederbergiae, assembly GCF_031845305.1. Taxonomy (NCBI): domain Bacteria; kingdom Bacillati; phylum Actinomycetota; class Actinomycetes; order Jatrophihabitantales; family Jatrophihabitantaceae; genus Jatrophihabitans; species Jatrophihabitans lederbergiae. The sequence goes on from NZ_JAVREH010000005.1 coordinate 107,498, forward strand.
CCGCGACAACCCGCGGCCCTCCGAACCCACCACGATGACCAGCGGCTCGGTCGCGACCGCCAGCTCGTCCAGCGACGTGTCGCCGTCGGCGTCCAACCCGATCACCTGCATCCCCGCCTGCTGGCAGTCCCGCAACGCACGTACCAGGTTCGTCACCTGGGCGACCGGAATGCGGGCTGCCGTACCGGCCGAGGTCCGCCACGCCGTCGCGGTGACGCCGGCCGAGCGCCGCGTCGGCACGATGACACCCTGCGCGCCGAAGGCCACCGCGGAGCGGATGATGGCGCCGAGGTTGCGGGGGTCCGTGACGCCGTCCAGGGCGACCAGCAGCGGCATCGCCGTCGACTGGGCCACCAGATCGAGCAGATCGGGCAGGTCGTCGTACTCGAAGGCGGGCACCTGCAACGCGATCCCCTGGTGCAGGATGCCCCCGGTACGCCGGTCGATCTCGGACTTGCTCACCTCGAGGATCGGCAGGCCCCGGTCGGCAGCAAGGTGAATGGCCTCGGTGACGCGTTCGTCGGCCTCGATGCCCACGGCGACATACAGGGCATTCGCCGGGATCACGGCTCGCAGTGCCTCAGCCACCGGGTTGCGCCCCACCAGCAGCTCGGGAGAGTCCGAGTTCTTGCCGGCGGTGCCGCGGCGCCTGGGCGTCCCCTCGGAGCGTCGCTCCGCCGCGGCTGCCCGCCGGGCCGCTGGGTGGCCCTTGCGCTCGGTCGCCTTCGGGGTCGGCCCCTTGCCCGCCAGGCCGCGAGCGCGCTTGCCCCCGGAGCCGGTGGTCGCACCCTTCTTGCCCTTGCGGATTGCTCCCTTGCGGGATGAGTTACCTGCCATTGCCAGCTGCCGATCTGTTCGAAACGAGTGAGCATGGCTTGGACGCCATGGGTGTTCAGGAGCGGGGCGCCAGGGTCCAGCGCGAGCCCTCCGGGGTGTCCTCCACCGAGATGCCGGCCTCCGCGAGCGCATCCCGGATCGCGTCGCTGGCGGCGTAGTCCTTGCGCTGTCGCGCCGCCTGCCGCTGCTCCAGGGCAAGACGGACGAGCTGATCCACCGTAGCGGTCAGCGCAGAGGCGGTGCCGCTGGTGCTGGCCCAGTCGAGCGGGTTGAGCCCGAGCGCGCTCGTCATGTCCAGCACCGACTGCAGCGCTTGGGCGACCGCGGCCTTGTCCCCGGAGGTGAGGCCGGTGTTGCCCGCCCGGCGGGTATTGTGCAGCACCGCCAGGGCCTGTGGAACGCCGAGGTCATCGTCCATCGCCTGCACGAACTCCGCGGGCAGCGGACCAGTTGCCGCCGGCGCGCCGACGAGCTCGATCGCCCGGTTCACGAACTGCTCGATCTTGCCGTACGCGACCGCCGCCTCTTTCAAGGCCTCGGGCGAGTACTCGATGGCTGACCGGTAGTGGGCGGCACCGAGGTAGTACCGCAGCTCGACCGGTCGCCACTGCTGAGCCATCTCGCTGACCAGCACGGTGTTACCGAGGGACTTCGACATCTTCTCCCCGGCCATGGTGACCCACCCGTTGTGCATCCAGTACCGCGCGAACTCGTCGCCGGCCGCCACCGACTGCGCCAGCTCGTTCTCGTGGTGCGGAAAGATCAGGTCCAGGCCGCCGCCGTGGATGTCGAAGCTCGGACCGAGGTACTTTCCCGCCATCGCCGAGCACTCCAGGTGCCAGCCCGGACGGCCGTCGCCCCAGGGCGTCGGCCAGCTCGGCTCGCCCACCTTGGCGGCCTTCCACAGCGCGAAGTCGCGTGCATCGCGCTTGCGATCCTCGCCGACCGAGTCCCCTGCCGGCAACATGCCGTCGATCCGCTGGCCGGACAGTGACCCGTAGCCCGGGAAGGACCGGACGTCGAAGTAGACGTCGCCATCGGCCGCATAGGCGTGACCCGAGTCGATCAGCCGCCGCATCAGCGTGATCATCTCGGGAATGTGACCGGTGGCGCGCGGCTCGGCGGTCGGCGGAAGGCAGCCCAGAGTCTGGTAGCCGTCGCGGAAGGCCTGCTCGAAGAGCGCCGCGTGTGCCCACCAGGGACGTCCGGCCGCGGCTGCCTTGGCGATGATCTTGTCGTCGATGTCGGTGACGTTGCGGATCAGGACGACGTCATAGCCACCGACGGTCAGCCAGCGCCGCAAAATGTCGAAGTTCAGGCCCGAACGCAGGTGGCCTATGTGCGGCGCGCCCTGCACCGTGGCACCACAGAGATAGATCGACGCGCGTCCGGGTTCGAGCGGGACGAAGTCCCGCACCGTCCTGGTCGCGGTGTCGTACAGCCTGAGCGTCACCGGGTAATCCTACGGACAATCCGGGGCCCGGCGTACCGCGATAGCTAGGTCGATCAGTAGGCGACGACGTGGGTAGGCGTCACCCGCACGACCACGCGGATGTTGTCGGTGCCCTCGTCGCCGGTGTAGGTCTCGTGCGTGTAGAGCTGGGACAGTCGCTCGACCAACGCGGGGCCGCCGTCGGTCGTCATGCTGACGGAGCCGCGGACCTCGACGTAGCGGTAGGGGTCGTCCCGGTCCAGAATCAGGACGCTGGCGCGGGGGTCCCTGAGCCAGTTGGTCTCCTTCTTACGGCCCTGAATCGTGCACAGCAGGATGTCGTTGCCGTCGTAGGTCGCCCAGAGCACCGAGGTCTGCGGCGAACCGTCGGTGTTGCTGGTTGCGACCACCACGAAGTTGGCGTTATCGAGCAGCGTCTTGGCCACCGCCGGCAATTCCGTCATGGTCGAGAGCCTACGGTGCGCACGTACCCATAGGATTGGCTGCCATGCATCCGGAAGCGCTTCGTCCAGAGTCCGTCCTGGTTTCCGCCGGCCGCCCCGAGCGGCATCCGGACGAGCCGATGAACCAGCCGGTCGTACTCTCCTCCACCTTCCACGCCGGTGGTGACCGTCCGTACGGGCGAGAGGGCAACGACACGATCACCGCGCTCGAGACGGCGCTCGGCGCACTCGATGGTGGGACCGCCACCACCTTCTCGTCGGGGATGGCCGCGAGCACGGCACTGATCGAGGGCCTGCCGGTCGGCTCCGTGGTGGTGCTGCCCAGCAGCTTCTTCAACTACCACCGGACGTTGCTCGACGAGCAGGTTCGGCTCGGCCGGCTGTCGTTGCGCATCGTCGACATCCTCGACACGGAGGCGACCACAGCCGGCCTCGACGGAGCGTCCCTGCTGTGGTTGGAACTCCCGACCAACCCGATGCTCGCCGTACCGGACCTGCCGGCGTTGGCCGCCGCTGCTCGTACCCACGGCGTAGTGAGCGTGGTCGACGCGACCCTGGCCACGCCGCTGGGTATTCGACCGCTGGAGCACGGCGTCGACATCGTGATGCACTCGGCAACCAAGTGGATAGCCGGTCACAGCGACCTGGTGATGGGCGTGCTGACCGCCCGCGACGAGAAGGCGGCCCAGCGGATCCGGAACCGGCGCACACTCACCGGCGCGGTTCCGGGTGCCCTGGAGGGCTACCTCGCGCTGCGCGGGCTCCGGACGCTGGCCGTTCGCCTGGAGCGGGCCTGCGCCAACGCTGCCGTACTGGCCGAGCGCCTCGATGCACACCCGGCAGTGCGAACGGTGCACTACCTCGGCCGGCCCGACCACCCGCAGGCGGATCGCATCGCCATGTTGCTCGACAACCACGGTGGGCTGGTCTCCTTCGAGCTGGAGTCGGTCGAGCGCGCAGATCGGCTGTGCGCGGCCGTCCGGCTGATCAGCCACGCGACAAGCCTGGGCGGCGTCGAGTCGCTGATCGAGCGTCGCGGCGGTTACCCGGGCGAGGCCGCCCAGGGCACGCCGGCGACGCTGGTGCGGTTGTCAGTGGGTATCGAGCACGTCGAAGATCTCTGGACGGACCTGGCGCGGGCTCTCGGCTGAGCTTCGGTGTTTCAGCTGCGGGTGTTCAGCTTCGGTGTTTCAGGTGCGCGGTTCAGCGGACGATCAGGGCGGTCGCCATGGCAGCGATACCCTCGCCGCGGCCGGTCAACCCGAGGCCATCGGTGGTCGTCGCGGACAGGGTGACCGGAGCCCCGACGACATCGCTCAACAGCGCCTCGGCATCCATTCGACGCGGCCCCAGCCTGGGGCGGTTGCCGATCAGCTGCACCACCACGTTGCCCACCGTCCAGCCGGCGTCACGGAGCCTGCGCACCACCTCGCTGAGCAGTTCGATGCCGGACGCGCCGGCCAGCGCCGGGTCGGAAATCCCGAAGACGGCGCCGAGGTCACCAAGGGCCGCCGCCGAGAGCAAGGCGTCGCAAGCCGCGTGACAGACCACGTCCCCGTCCGAATGCCCGGCGCAACCATCCGTGTCCGGCCAGAACAGGCCGGCTATCCAACACTCGCGGCCGGGTTCGACCGGGTGCACATCCACCCCGACGCCCACTCTCGGCAGACCGGTCACCGCGTCACCAGCAACTGTGCGAGTGCGAGGTCGTGCGGAGTGGTGATCTTGAACGCCGCGGGTGAGCCCGGCACGGTATGCACCACGTACCCGGCGGCTTCCATCACGCCGGCATCGTCGGTGATCTCGTGGAGCCCCTGGTCGAGGGCGGCACGATGTGCGCTGAGCAGAGCTGACCGCCGGAAGCCTTGCGGCGTCTGAACCGCCCTCAGTTCGGAACGGTCGAGTGTGCCCGTGACGAGTCCGGACGGGTCGACGCGCTTGATTGTGTCGGGAACCGGAAGGACCGGGATCACGGCGTCCGCTCCCTGCCGCAAAGCCGCGACCACCGAGCCGATCACGTCAGCCGGAACCAATGGGCGTGCGGCGTCGTGGATGAGAACAAATTCGGTCTCGCCAGGGAGCGCTGCCAGGCCGGAACGGACCGACTGCTGCCTGCTGATTCCCCCTGGGACGACCACCACCCGGTCGCCGAGCCGCTCAGCCAGCGCCGTCGCCTGAGCTGAGCCAACGCCGGGTTCCGCGGGAGCGACGATCACCACGCTCGAGACGTCAGGGTGCCCGTTGAAGGCATCCACTGCCCAGTCGAGTATCGGTCGGCCCTGTAGGGCCACGAAGGCCTTGGGAATTCCAGCGCCAAGCCGCTCGCCAGAGCCAGCAGCGACGATCACGACGGCAACGGTCATAGCGCGGACGGTATCCGAGGCCCTAACGAATAATGCGGCCCGGGAGTAACCCGGGCCGCATTGACGACGTTATGCGACGGCTTCGGTGAGCACCTCGTCGAGAACGAGTTCTGCCTTGTCCTCATTGGTGCCTTCGGCCAGCGCCAATTCGCTTACGAGGATCTGACGGGCCTTTGCTAACATCCGCTTCTCGCCAGCGGAAAGTCCACGGTCCTTCTCGCGCCGCCAGAGATCACGAACCACCTCGGCGACTTTGTTCACGTCGCCCGAGGCGAGCTTCTCGCCGTTCGCCTTGTAGCGACGGGACCAGTTCGTCGGCTCCTCGGTGTGGGGCGCACGAAGCACCTCGAACACCCGGTCCAATCCCTCTTGACCGACAACGTCTCGCACACCGACAATCTCGGCATTATCGGCAGGGACGCGAACCGTTAAATCGCCCTGCTGAACTTTGAGTACGAGATAAAGACGGTCCTTCCCTGCGACGACGCGCGTCTCGATTGCCTCGATTTTGGCAGCGCCATGGTGCGGATAAACTACGGTCTCGCCAACCTCAAAAGTCATAGAGGCAACCCCTTCCGGTGACTCAAGGATAACACGTGGCCCCGACACGCCGAGAGTGCTCGTCGGCTGCCTGAATCCGGTCGTGTGGTAGCAACCCATCGCGGTTCAGGCACAGCCAGCGCCCTATTCGTCACGGCCACGAGCCGGATCGCTAGGCTGGACCTGGTTGCCCGATCGCTCGACCTCAGCCGGCTGGGACGACCCGCGAGCACCGCACGTGCGGACTGGTGTTGAGCATCGCACGACCGGACAGGTCAGAGGAGTAACCGTGGGCAGCGAGACGCGCAAACGTAGGGGTTCACTGCGTCGGCTGGGTGCCGGCCTGGTGGCGAGTGCCGCTGCCGCGGCGTTGCTCACCGGCTGCGCGGCCGGACAGGTCGCCCAGACGGTGGACCAGTACCCGGTCGTCGACGGCGCCGCGGGCAACGCCGGGCAGCTCCTGATCCGCAATGCGGGCATCGCGCCGCCGTCAGGGATCAACGGGTACGCCAAGGGCGGCACGGCGACACTCCAGCTGGTGGTCGTCAACGGCACCAACAAGGACGACCGGCTCGTCTCGGCCAGTTCACCGGTCGCGGGCGGCGTGGTGTTGAGCGCGGCGGGGCTTCCCGAGGGCATTAGCGCCGCGACGTCGAGCGAGTCCGCCAGCGTGTCCCTGTCGCCGAGCAGCACGGTCACCGGCACCCCCGCTGCCAAGGGATCCGCGTCCGGGGCGCGGACCTCGGCCAGCCGGTCCGCTCCCGCGGCATCGGGGGCCGGCACCGGTACGCCGATCGAGGTACGCGCGGACCAGGTCGTACAGGTCGGTTTCAGTGTGGTGGGGCCGAACATCGTCCTGACCGGCCTGAACTCTGCCCTGCTGCCCTCGCAGACGGTGCCGATGACGTTCAGGTTCGCCAGCGGCGCCTCGCTCAGCCTCGCGCTTCCGGTGAAGCTCAGCAGCGCATCACCGTCGCGGCCGGTTGTCAGTGCGGCAACCGCGCCCAACGAGTAACAGTTCCCGCGCTCGCCAGTCGCCGCACGGCGTGGCGGCGGAACGGGACCGGCCGGCGGCGTGGCCCCGTTCTGTCGGCGGCACCCGGTAGCGTCGCCCGCGTGACCAAGCCGTCGGGGACCTCAGCCGCCAAGCAACAGGCCAAGCGCGCTCCGACGTCCTACGCCTGCGCCGAATGCGGCATGACGTCGATCCGCTGGGTCGGCCGCTGCCCCGAATGCCAGGCCTGGGGCACCATGGCCGAAGAGGGTGCGCGCGCTCCCGCCCTGGCGATGCCGGCGCTGGTGACACCCCGAAACGCTGCCCAGTCCATCAGCCGGCCGGATGTGGCTGTCGCCAAGGCCAGGCCGACCGGTATCGCCGAACTCGACCGCGTTCTCGGTGGCGGCCTGGTACCCGGCGCGGTGCTGTTGCTGGCCGGCGAGCCAGGGGTCGGCAAGTCCACGCTCCTCCTCGAGGTCGGTCAGAAGTTCGCCCAGCAGAACGGCTCCCCGGCCCTCATCGTGACCGGCGAAGAGTCCACCTCGCAGGTGCGGGCCCGTGCTGAGCGAACCCATACGATGCACGCCGAGCTGTTCCTGGCCGCCGAGAACGACCTCGGCGCGGTGCTCTCCCACCTGGACGAGGTCAAGCCCGGCCTGCTGATCCTCGACTCCGTGCAGACCATCGCCTCCTCCACGGTGGACGGTGTCGTGGGCGGCGTTCCACAGATCAGGGCCGTCACCGCGGCCATCACCGCGGTCGCGAAGGAGCGGGGCATCGCCACCGTCCTGGTCGGGCACGTCACCAAGGACGGTTCCATTGCCGGGCCGCGGGCCTTGGAACACCTCGTCGACGTGGTGCTGTACTTCGAAGGCGACCGGCACACCTCGTTGCGCATGCTGCGCGCGATCAAGAACCGCTATGGGGCCACGGACGAGGTCGGTTGCTTCGAGATGCACGAAGAGGGCATCGACGAGCTGGTCGACCCGTCCGGGCTGTTCGTCAGCAACCGCGACATCGCCGTACCGGGGACCTGCGTGACGGTTACGGTGACGGGGCGCCGGCCGCTGCTGTCCGAAGTGCAGTCCCTCGTCGCCGCGTACAGCAGTGCCGGTTCCGCCCGCCGGTCCGTCACCGACCTCGACGCGTCCCGGGTGAACATGCTGCTCGCCGTGCTCGGCCGGCATGCCGGCGTCCAGCTCGGTGACCGCGATGTGTACGCGGCCAGCGTCGGCGGCATCAAGATCACCGAACCGTCGGTGGATCTGGCCGTGCTGCTCGCCATCGCGTCGGCGGCGAAGGACATCGCCCTGCCCAGCACCCTGTGCGCCATCGGGGAGGTCTCCTTGACCGGCGACATCCGGCGCGTCAGCAGCGTGCAGCGACGGTTGAGCGAGGCGGGCCGGTTGGGCTTCCGCAAGGCGCTGGTGCCGCAGGGGTCGGACTGGTCCCACATCGCCGGCATGAAGGTGATCGAGGTGCCGACCGTCTCGAAGGCCTGGGACTTCGTGGCTCAGTTGTGACCCCCTCGCGACACCGCCGCAGACACGGGTGTAAGCCGTGGCTCATAGAATGTCTGGCAGGTTCAAGATCATTCTGAGGAGAGTCAGTTCGTGGCAGTTAGTGATCGCGATGAGGTGCTGCGGTCTGTGCTCGCGTCACTGGCTCCCGGCACAGACATTCGTGACGGCCTCGAGCGCATTCTTCGTGGCAACACCGGCGCGCTGATCGTCCTGGGCAGTGACAAGACGGTCGACTCGCTGTGCACCGGCGGGTTCCCGATCGACATCGAGTTCGCGGCAACCGGGCTCCGGGAGCTGGCGAAGATGGACGGCGCCGTCGTGCTGAGTACGGACCTCTCGCGCATCGTGCGCGCCGCCACCCACCTGATGCCCGACCCCGGCATCCCGACCGAGGAATCCGGCACCCGGCACCGCACCGCCCAGCGCGTGGCGCAGCAGACCGGTTACCCGGTGATCTCGGTGTCCCAGTCGATGAAGATCATCAGCCTCTACCTCGGGGCACGCAGACACGTCTTGGAGAATTCGACATCCCTGCTGTCCAGGGCGAACCAGGCCGTCGCCACGCTCGAGCGGTACAAATCCCGGCTGGACGAGGTCTCGCAGACCCTGTCCGCGCTGGAGATCGAAGACCTGGTCACCGTCCGGGACGCCACCGCGGTGTCGCAGCGGCTCGAGATGGTCAGCCGGATCGCCGACGAGATCTCCGGTTACGGCGCGGAACTCGGCACCGACGGGCGGCTGCTCTCGCTGCAGCTGGAAGAGCTGATGGCCGGCGTGGGCAGCGACCGGGAACTCGTCGCGCAGGACTACCTGCCGGCCAGCCGCCGCAACCGCACGGTGGAGCAGGCGTTGGACGACCTGGCCCAGCTGTCCGCGGCGGAGCTGCTGGATCTTTCCAGTGTCGCCAAGGCGTTGGGGTATCCGGCCGCGCCCGAGACGTTGGACGCGACCGTGAGCCCACGCGGGTACCGGTTGCTGTCGCGCGTTCCCCGGCTGCCCAACATGGTGCTCACCCGGATCGTCGAGCACTTCGGCAGCCTGCAGAAGGTGCTGGCCGCCACGGTCGACGAACTGCAGAACGTCGAAGGCGTCGGCGATGCCCGGGCACGATCCATCCGCGAGGCGCTGTCCCGGCTGGCCGACGCATCCATCATCGAGCGCTACACGTAGCAGCCGATGCACGACCCCGACTTCCGCACCGAGCCCGCCCCGGGCGCACTGACGCCCCTGGCCGAGATCGTCACCGGGTGGTTCACCGAGTCCGCCCGCAACCTTCCGTGGCGTCACCCCGGAACCACGGCATGGTCGGTCCTGGTCAGCGAGGTGATGCTCCAGCAGACGCCGGTGAGCCGCGTCCTGCCGGTGTACGAGCAATGGCTGGGACGCTGGCCGACGCCCGCCGCACTAGCTGCAGACTCCGCTGGGGAGGCCGTGCGGCTGTGGGGCAAACTCGGCTACCCGCGACGGGCGCTGCGATTGCACGCCTGTGCCGTCGCGATCACCCGCAAGCACGGCGGGGTAGTGCCGGACGGTCTCACTGAGCTGTTGTCACTGCCCGGCGTCGGCGAGTACACCGCGCGCGCCGTCCAGGCATTCGCATACGGCAGGCGGGCAGCCGTGGTGGACACCAACGTCCGGCGGGTGCTGGCCCGGGCAGTGGGCGGTCAGGCCCAGGCCGGTCCGCCGTCGACGACCAGGGACCTGGCCGCCATGGAGGCTGTCCTGCCGGACGCTGACACCGCTGCCGCCCTCTTCTGCGCGGCGATGATGGAACTGGGCGCTGTCGTGTGCACGTCCGCCTCGCCGTCCTGTGCGTCGTGCCCCGTACTTGGCGTGTGCGCCTGGCGGCTGGCGGGCTCGCCCGCCTACGACGGCCCGGTCGCCAGGCCGCAACGCTTCGCCGGCACCGACCGCCAGGTCCGGGGGCTGCTGATGGACGTGCTCCGCTCCGCTCACCACCCGGTTCCGCAGAGCGCGCTCGACGTGGTGTGGCCGGTGGATGCCCAGCGGCAGCGAGCACAGGACGCCCTGGTGGCGGATGGGCTCATCGATCCGCTGCCGGACGGCCGCTTCGCGCTGCCGGCATAACCGCCGGTCGGTTCAACGCCCGGCCGGCCCAACGGGCCGCGCGGGCTTCCCAACAGCCCGCTGAGGCCTGAGCGCACCAGCTGGGAACAACAGCAGGCCCCGGTCAGTCGAAACTGACCGGGGCCTGCGGTGCGCTGTGCGGAGTTACTCGACCGTGCCCACCGTCTCGGTGGGCGGCGCGTCCGGAACAACCAGGTTGGCCTTGAGCTCACCCCGGAAGGTGAACTGCTCCTTGCCATCCTCGCCGATGTTGGTGTCTACCACCACGATCTGGCCGGCACCGAGCTCACCGAACAGGATCTTCTCGGACAGGGCGTCCTCGATTTCGCGCTGAATGGTCCGGCGCAACGGCCGGGCACCCAGTACGGGGTCGTAGCCACGCTTGGCCAGCAGCGCCTTGGCCGCGGACGTGAGCTCCATGCCCATGTCCTTGTTGCGCAGCTGCGTGTCCACCCGGGCCGCCATGAGGTCGACGATCTCGACGATCTCGGCCTCGGACAGCTGGTGGAACACCACGATGTCATCGATACGGTTCAGGAACTCAGGCCGGAAGTGCTGCTTGAGCTCGTCGTTGACCTTCTGCTTCATTCGGTCGTAGTTCGACACATTGTCGTTCGACCCGGCGAAGCCGAGGCCACCCACCGACTTGGATGCATCGCGGGTACCGAGGTTCGTGGTCAGGATCAGCACCGTGTTCTTGAAGTCCACGATCCGGCCCTGGCCGTCGGTCAACCGGCCGTCTTCAAGCACCTGCAGCAGCGTGTTGAACACATCCGGGTGGGCCTTCTCGACCTCGTCGAACAGCACGACCGAGAACGGCTTACGCCGAACCTTCTCGGTGAGCTGCCCACCCTCGTCGTAACCGACGTAGCCCGGAGGAGCACCGACCAGCCGCGAGACCGTGTACCGGTCGTGGAACTCCGACATGTCCAGCTGGATCAAGGAGTCGTCGTCACCGAACAGGAACTCGGCGAGCGTCTTGGCGAGCTCGGTCTTACCGACACCGGAGGGGCCGGCGAAGATGAACGAGCCACCCGGGCGCTTCGGGTCCTTCAGGCCGGCCCGGGTACGCCGGATGGCCTGCGAGACGGCACGGATGGCGTCCTGCTGACCGATCACACGCCGGTGCAGCTCGTCTTCCATCCGCAGCAATCGCGCGGTCTCTTCTTCGGTCAGCTTGAACACCGGGATGCCGGTCCAGTTGGCCAGTACCTCGGCGATCTGCTCGTCGTCGACCTCAGCGACCACATCGAGGTCGCCGGCCTTCCACTCGCGCTCACGCTGAGCCTTGTCGTTGAGAAGGTTCTTCTCCTTGTCGCGCAAGGAGGCGGCCTTCTCGAAGTCCTGGGCGTCGATGGCCGATTCCTTGTCCCTGCGGACGTCGGCGATGCGGTCATCGAACTCGCGCAGGTCTGGCGGTGCGGTCATCCGGCGGATGCGCATCCGGGAACCGGCCTCGTCGATCAGGTCGATCGCCTTGTCCGGCAGGAAGCGGTCCGAGATGTAGCGGTCCGCGAGTCCGGCTGCCGCCACCAGGGCAGAGTCGGTGATCGAGACCCGGTGGTGCGCCTCGTAGCGGTCACGCAGACCCTTGAGGATCTCGATGGTGTGTGCCACCGAGGGTTCGGCCACCTGGACCGGCTGGAACCGGCGCTCCAGAGCGGCGTCCTTCTCGAAGTGCTTGCGGTACTCGTCCAACGTGGTGGCGCCGATGGTCTGCAGCTCGCCGCGGGCCAGCATGGGCTTGAGGATCGAGGCCGCGTCGATCGCGCCCTCGGCCGCACCGGCCCCGACGAGAGTGTGGATCTCGTCGATGAACATGATGATGTCGCCACGCGTGCGGATCTCTTTGAGGACCTTCTTGAGCCGCTCTTCGAAGTCACCGCGGTAGCGCGAGCCCGCGACCAGCGAACTCAGGTCGAGCGTGTAGAGCTGCTTGTCCTTGAGGGTCTCGGGAACCTCGCTGCGCACGATGGCCTGCGCGAGGCCCTCGACGACGGCCGTCTTGCCGACGCCGGGCTCGCCGATCAGAACCGGGTTGTTCTTCGTGCGGCGGGACAGCACCTGCATCAGGCGCTCGATCTCTTTCTCGCGCCCGATGACCGGGTCGAGCTTGCCCTCACGGGCAGCCTGGGTCAGGTTGCGACCGAACTGGTCCAGAACCAGGGACGTCGACGGGGTGCCCTCCTGGGCGGTGCCGCCGGTCGGCTCCTTGGACTGGTACCCGTTGAGCAGCTGGATGACCTGCTGGCGAACCCGGTTGAGGTCCGCGCCCAGCTTCACCAGCACCTGTGCGGCCACACCTTCACCCTCACGGATGAGGCCGAGCAGTATGTGCTCGGTACCGATGTAGTTGTGACCCAGCTGAAGCGCCTCGCGCAGGGAGAGCTCGAGGACCTTCTTGGCCCGGGGTGTGAAAGGTATGTGGCCGGACGGGGCCTGCTGGCCCTGGCCGATGATCTCTTCTACCTGCTGACGCACTGCCTCCAGCGAGATGCCGAGAGACTCCATGGCCTTGGCCGCGACGCCCTCGCCCTCGTGGATCAGGCCGAGCAGGATGTGCTCGGTACCGATGTAGTTGTGGTTGAGCATCCGGGCCTCTTCTTGGGCCAGGACGACAACCCGACGCGCTCGGTCGGTAAATCGTTCAAACATGCCGTTTCTCCTTACCGCTCGGCACAGTCACTGCCTGGACTCACCGTGCGAGGTTGACTCTAGTCTCTATAACGACGGGAGCCGGGCGTCGATGCCCACATCCGCTGACAGCGAACTGGCCCGGGATGAACAACGTCGACCCGCGTCGACGGGCTGAACGTAGGAAAGCTTCCGCCGACGCCCACTTCAACGGCGCTGCGGACGGGGTTATGCCCGGTTGCGCAGCCGTGCCCGCCGGCCCGCGATGGTCGTGCCGCTGTACCGGTCGACCGCGTCGTCACACCGCACCCCGGTTACACCGCGCCCCGGTTACACAGCACCCCGGTCGGAGAATGCACAAGGCCGCCAAGGCAAATGCCCCAGCGGCCGTGCCGTGCTCAGGTGTCCGATTGGCGTAACCTGCACAACCAGAAGTCAATTGGCGGAATTGTACGCCTCAAGGATGCTGCCGGGGATCCGGCCACGCTCGGACACCTTGTGGCCGTTCTTGCGAGCCCATTCACGCACCGCCTGAGTCTGCTCGCGGTCGATTCGCGCGCCACCACCGCGGCCGGGCCGGCTGGTTGAGTTCGGGCGTGCGGCACCGCGCGAGGACCGGCGGGCGTGGCCGACAAAGGGAGCCAGCGCCTCGCGCAATTTACCAGCGTTCTCCGCTGAGAGATCGATCTCATATCCAGAACCGTCGAGGCCGAAGGCGACTGTTTCAGTGGCGGTGCCACCATCGAGGTCGTCAACGAGTAGAACCTGGATCTTCTGGGCCATCGGGAATCCAATCTGAAGGGCGTTAAGGCGCTAAGTCAAGAACCTTGGGCCTATTAAAGCATCCGGACCCCGACCGAGTACCACTGGAATCGCCGACACGTCCGCTAGAGAGGCTTGAGGAGCGGGAATAGGATGGTTTCGCGAATTCCCTTACCTGAGAAGAGGCCCAGCAACCGGTCCACCCCCAAGCCCATTCCTCCCGTCGGCGGCATGCCGAACTCGAGCGCCTGCAGGAAGTCCTCGTCCAGTTCCATCGCCTCGGGATCACCTGCCGCCGCCGCGAGCGACTGCTCCACGAGTAGCCGCCGCTGCTCCACCGGATCGGCCAATTCCGAGTAGCCCGGCGCGATCTCGACCCCGCCGATCACCAGGTCCCATGCTTCCGCCAGGCGCGAGTCCGTGCGGTGCGGCCGCGCGAGGGGACGAACCGACCTAGGGTAGTCGCAGACGAATGTGGGTTGAATGAGAGTGTGCTCCACCAGCTTCTCGTATAACTCCAGAACAATCTCCCCAACACCCCAGTCGTCCTTGAGTGTGACGTTCCGGGCAGCTGCCAGGGTGCGCAGGTGCGCCGGATCGTCATCCGGCGTCACCCGCTCGCCGAGAGCGTCCGAGACCAGATCGAACATCGACGCCCACTGCCACGAGCCTGCGAGATCAATTTCTACGCCGTCCGGCGTGCGAGGCGTGTCGACTCCGGCCGCCGCCGCCGCGTCCACAATGACCTGGCGCGTCCACGCGGCGACGGAGTGGTAATCGCCATACGCCTCGTACGCCTCAAGCATCGTAAATTCGGCCGAATGGGTGGAGTCGATTCCTTCATTGCGGAACGTCTTGCCCATCTCATAGACCCGATCGACGCCCCCTACCACAACGCGCTTGAGATACAACTCGAGGGCGATTCGCAGCGACATCGGCTGGTCGAATGCATTGAGGTGGGTAGAAAAGGGCCGGGCCGCCGCACCGCCGTGGACCGACTGCAGAACCGGGGTCTCGACCTCGACGAATCCCAGCCCACTGAGCGTGCTACGGATCGAGGACAGCACGTGCGACCGCATGAGCACCATCCGCCGCGCCTCGGGACGGACGATCAGGTCCACATATCGCTGGCGTACCCGGCTCTCTTCGCTCATGGGCTTATGCGCGACCGGCAGGGGCCGCAGCGCCTTCGCTGTCATGCGCCAGGAATCCGCCAGTACGGATAACTCGCCTCGGCGCGACGAAATCACTTCGCCGGTGATGAAGACCTGGTCGCCCAGGTCGACGTCGGACTTCCACTGTGCCAACGCCTCCGCGCCGACCCGATCGGCCGACAGCATGGCCTGCAACTCGACGCCGTTCTCGCGAAGAGTGGCGAAGCACAGCTTGCCGGTATTGCGAACGAAGATCACCCGCCCGGTGATGCCGACCTGCCGGCCCGTCTCGGCGCCTGCGGGCAGGTCCAGGAACTCCTGCCGGATGTCCGCGAGGCTGTCGGTCCGAGCCACCGTGACCGGAAAGGGTGCCCGGTCCGGGTCGGCCATCAGCCGGTCGTACTTCGCCCTTCTGATCTGTACCTGCTCGGGTAGGTCGTCGGGGGTGTCATCGGGGGTGTCGTCGTCACTGATGTCGCTCACCCCACAACTTTATCGGCGAGCACTGAACCGGCTCACGTGGCCGCTGACGAAGTCATAGTGAAGCTGACGAATGTCATGGTGAGCTTGCCCGCGGGAACACTTCCGACGGCGGCGGGTGGGCGCTCACCGCTGATCGGCCGGGAACGAGATGTCCTGGTCGCCTCGCAGCACGGCGCGACGGTGGCCGACATCGCTACCAAGCTGTTCCTCTCCGAAGGCACCGTCCGCAACTACCTGCCGGCGACCATTGCGAAGACCGGGGTCCGCAACCGGGTCGAGGCATACCAGGCCGCCGAGGAACGCGGCTGGCTGTGAAGCGGTGCTCAGCTGGTCAGGGTGCTCAGCGGCTCGCTCGGTCGACCGGCGGCTCGCTAGGGTCGGCGCCATGAGCGCCTCCGATGCCGAGAACCTGCCCGGCTCCAGCTACGCCCGGTCCTTCGGATCCGAGGCAGCACGCTACGCCGCAGCGCGGCCCGGTTACGCCGACGCCGCCATCGATCACGCGCTGCGGGGCATCCGAACAGCCGGTGCCTCCCTGGTGGGTACCTCTTCGGGCGATCAAGCCTCGCGAATTCTCGACCTCGGCGCAGGCACCGGAAAGCTCACGGCGTCCCTGATCGGCCGGGCGGACGAGATCGTCGCGGTCGAGCCGGACGCGGAGATGCTGGCCGAACTCAGGCACCTGGTCCCACAGGCCACCGCTCTGAAAGGCTCGGCGGAGCGGATTCCGTTGCCCGACCAGTCCGTCGACGCCATTCTGGTGGGGCAGGCGTTCCACTGGTTCGACCGCCCGCAGGCCGACCGCGAGTTCGCCCGGGTGCTGCGTCCGGGCGGGATCGTCGGCCTGATCTGGAACTTCCCCGACCAGTCGGTGGAGTGGATTCCGAAGCTGTACCTGGCCACCAAGCGGGAGCCGCTGCCATGGTCAGCGGTCTTCGAAGAGCTGGATCAATCGCTGTTCACCGCTGCCGAGGAGACCTGGTTCGACACCGCCCACCAGCTGGACGGCCCCGCTGCACTGTCGGACCTGGTGCACACCTGGAGCTGGGTGATCACGATGCCGGCGGGCGAGCGTGCCGCGATCAAGGAGCGGTTACGGGTGCTGGTCGCGCGGTACGCCGAGCTGCAGGGGCCGACCGTCCTGATGCCGCAGCGGACGAAGGTGGTGTGTCAGGTGTTGCGCTCGTAGATCAACCGGAGCCCGACCAGCGTCAGGTCCGGCTCGCGCCGGCTGACCGTTTCGGCATGCTCCACCACCAGCGGCGCCAGGCCGCCGGTGGCGATGACCTCGACGGACTCGGGCGCCGACGGCACCAGGGTCGCGGCGATCCTGCGGACCAGGCCGTCGACCTGACCGGCGAAGCCGTAGATGATGCCTGACTGCAGCGCCTCGACGGTGTTCTTACCGATCGGCGAGCGCGGCGCGACCAGCTCGACCTTGCGCAACTGGGCGGCCCGGGTGGCGAGCGCGTCCAGTGAGATTTCGATGCCCGGCGCCAGCGCTCCGCCGAGGAACTCGCCCCGGCCGCTGACCACGTCGAAGTTCGTCGAGGTGCCGAAGTCGACCACGATCGCCGGGCCGTTCACCAGGTGGAAGGCGGCCAGGGTGTTTACGATGCGGTCCGCGCCGACCTCTTTGGGGTTGTCGAACTGCAGGGCGACCCCGGTCTTGATGCCGGGCTCCACCAGTACGGTCGGAACCTCGGGCCAGTACCGGCTCAGCATGGTGCGCAGCTCGCGCAGCGCGGCCGGCACCGTGGAGCAACCCACGATGCCGGTGACGGGCAGCTCGCGCAGCAGTCCGGTGAAGGTCAGCATCAGCTCGTCCGCGGTGTGGCGGGCATCGGTCTTCACCCGCCAGGAATGGACGATCTTGTCGCCGTCGAACGCGCCCAGGACGGTGTTGGTGTTGCCGATGTCGATGGCCAGCAGCATCAGACGTCGTCCCCGCCGGTCAGGTCGGCACTCGGGTCGGTACTCGGATCAGCACTCGGGTCGGCACTCAGGTCCAAGCCGATGTCCAGTACCGGCGCGGAGTGGGTGAGGGCACCGACGGCGAGGTAGTCCACGCCGGTCGCGGCGACATCGGCGGCCACGGCCAGGCTGAGGCCGCCGGAGGCTTCCAGCCGGACGTCGTCGCGTCCCTCGGCCAGCGCCACGCAGGTCCGCAGGTCCGCCAGCGACATGTTGTCGAGCAGGATCAGCTCCGCGCCGGCTTCCAGCGCCTCGGCGCACTGCTCGGGAGTGTCGACCTCGACCTCGACGGGCAGCTCCGGCGCCGCCGCCCGGACCAGCTCGTACGCCCGGCGCACCGAGCCCGCCGCGGCCACGTGGTTGTCCTTGATCAGCGCCGCGTCGGACAGCGACATCCGGTGATTCACTCCCCCGCCGCAGCGCACCGCGTACTTCTCCAGCGCGCGCAGGCCGGGCATCGTCTTGCGGGTGTCGCGGATCTGCGCCTTGGAGCCCCGCACCGTGTCGGCCCACACCCGGGTCAGGGTGGCGATTCCGGACAGGTGGGTGAGCAGGTTCAGCGCCGTGCGCTCGGCCGTCAGCAGATCCTGGACGGGGCCGGTGGCCGACAGCAGCGGCTGTCCGACGCTCACGATGTCGCCGTCGGAGGCCAGCAGCTCAACCTGGACCCGGCCCTGCCCCACCGTCGCGAATACGAAGGCCGCGACGGGCAGACCGGCGACCACCCCGGCCTCGCGCGGTACGGCGTCCGCCCGGCCCTGCTGGCCGGCCGTGATGGTGGCCATCGTGGTGATGTCGGGGCCGTCGGCGAGATCCTCGGCCAGCGCGCGCCCGACGACCTCGGCCACGGTGGCGGAGCTCAGCCCGGCCGCCGCAATGGCGGCGGTGATCGCGGGGTCGAGCCGCGCGTCGGGATCGTGGAAGGAGCTGGTCATCTACTCGGCCTTCGCTGACGTCGGATGGCGGGCTGAAGTTGTCTGATTCAGCGCTGTCCGATTCGGCGCTGTCTGATTCGGTGCTGTCCGATTCGGCGCTGTCTGATCGGGCTGTGCGATCGGGCTGTAGTCAGCCACCATGCTGCCGTCGGGTCCGAGCCGCACGTCGAGGTGGCCGCGCCAGTTCTCGTCGTCCCGGTCGGGATGGTCCTCACGCCAGTGCGCGCCGCGGGTCTCGGTACGCCGTGCCGCGGCGGTGACCAGCGCGCTGGCGACGGTGAGCAGGTTCGTCGCCTCCCACGACTCGGTGCCGGGGTCGCTGCCGCGCTGGGCGGAGAGCTTGCGCAGTGCCGTCCCGGCCCGCGCCAGGCCGGCCGCGTCTCGCATCACGCCGGCGTCGGCGGACATCTCGCCCTGCACCTGCGCGCGGATGGCGGACGACACGACGGCCTTGTTCCGCAGGTCGATCCCGAGCTCGGGCAGCGGGGAGTCCGCGCGGATCTCGGCAAGCACGTCGTCGGCGATCCGGCGGCCGAACACCAGGCCCTCGAGCAGGGAGTTGGACGCCAGCCGGTTCGCCCCGTGCACCCCCGTGCAGGCCGCCTCGCCACAGGCGTAGAGCCCGGTTACCGACGTCCGGCCGCGCAGATCGGTGGCGATGCCCCCGGAGGCGTAATGGCAGGCGGGGGCCACCGGGATCAGCTGGTTGACCGGATCGATTCCCAGGGACGTCAGGGTCGCGAGGATGGTCGGGAACCGCACCCGCCACTTCTCCGCGCCGAACTGCCGGGCGTCCAGCCAGACGTGCTCGGCGCCCGTCTTCCGCATCCGGCGCAGGATCGCCTTCGCCACCACATCCCGCGGCGCCAGGTCGGCAAGCTCGTGCTGGCCCTGCATAAACGCGACCCCGCTGTCGTCGCGCAGGACGGCGCCCTCGCCGCGGACCGCCTCACTGACCAGCGGCTGCTGACCCGCCGCGGAGCCACCGAGCCAGAGGACGGTGGGATGGAACTGCACGAACTCCAGGTCGCGCACCACGGCGCCGGCCCGCAGCGCCGCCGCGACCCCGTCCCCGGTGGAGACCGGGGGGTTCGTGGTTGCCGCGTACACCTGCCCGATGCCGCCGGTGGCGAGCACGATGGCCCGCGCCCGCACCGCGCCGACACCGTCGAGCTGGCCCTCTCCCATCACGTGCAGGGTGACGGCGCCGACACCACCGGTGGAGGTCGGGGACAGGTCCAGCACCAGGGCGTGCTCGATGACCTCGATCCGGGCTGCGGCCAGGACGGCCGCGACCAGTGCGCGCTCGATCTCGGCACCCGTGGCGTCCCCGCCGGCATGGGCGATCCGGTCCTTGTGGTGGCCGCCCTCGCGGGTCAGCGACAGCCGCCCGTCGCCGGCCCGGTCGAACCTGGTGCCGAGCTCGATCAGCTCGCGGACCGCGGTGGGGCCCTCATCCACCAGCACCCGGACGGCGGCCTCGTCGCAGAGCCCGACTCCGGCGATCAGGGTGTCGCTCAGGTGCTCGTCCGCGGTGTCGTCGTCACCGAGCGCGGCCGCGATGCCGCCCTGCGCCCAGCGGGTGGAACCGGCGGCGAGGACGTCCTTGGTCACCACCATCACCCGCAAGCCGCCGGCGGCTATCCGCAGCGCGGTGGTCAGGCCGGCGATTCCCGAGCCGACCACCACCACATCGGTGTCGACGATCCAGCCCGGAGCGGGCGCCAGCAGCCGCTGCGGCATATTCATCCGGTCAGCTCGACGGCGAGATTGTCGATCAGCCGGGTAGCGCCCACGGAGGCCGCCACCAGCAGCCGCGCGGGGCCGGACGCGGGCGCCCGACCGAGCTGGGGATCGCGCAGTTCGAGGTAGTGCACATCGACTCCTTCAGCGGCGGCGAGCACAGTACCGGCTGCTTCCAGCACGGCGCTCGCGTTGCCGGCGGCGTCCCGGCCGGTGCGCAACGCGGTGATGAGGACGAGGGCCTGGCGTCGCTCTTCGGTGGAAAGAAACACATTACGGCTCGAAAGGGCGAGCCCATCAGCTTCCCGGACCGTCGGCACGCCGATGATCTCGACGTCGGTGTCGAGGTCGGCCACCAACCTGCGGACGAGGGTCAGCTGCTGGTAGTCCTTCTCGCCGAAGAAGGCGCGGTCCGGAGCGACCCGGGCGAACAGCTTGCTGACAACCGTCAGGACCCCGTCGAAGTGGCCCGGCCGGTTCGGCCCCTCGAGCTGATCGGCCAGCTCCCCGGCGGTGACCCAGACCTGCGCCGGACCGTTCGGGTACACGTCGGGCACGCCGGGCGCCCACACCACGTCGACGCCCTCGGCCTCGCACACCGCGAGATCGTCGGCCAGCCGACGGGGATAGCGCTCCAGGTCGTCGGCCCGCTCGAACTGCATGGGGTTGACGAAGATGCTGACGACCACCGACTCGCAGCGCGCCTTGGCCTGCCGGATGTTGGCCAGGTGACCCTTGTGCAGGGCTCCCATGGTCGGCACCAGGCCGACGCTGCCGGGCAGCACCTTGCGGGCGGCGGCCAGTTCCTGTCTGCCGCGAACCAGGTGGGTCATGTGTCGGTGCCTCCGGCCCGCTCGATGCCCTCGATGAGCTCGGCACACTGCTCCCGCGACAGCCGGCCGGCGGCGTGCGCCCGCTGCATCGTCCGCAGCGCCATCGCGAGGTACGGCTGCAGGAAGGGCGTTCCGTGCAGTGCCGCCAGATGGGCCTCGATGGTGGCCCGGTCACCGCGCGACACCGGTCCGGTCAGCGCCTCGTCCCCCAGCCGCAGGGCGTTGTCCAGTGAGGCGTTCAGCAGCGGGCCGAGCAGCCGCACCGGGTCCTCGACCCCGGACGCGCGCAGCACGTCGCTGGAGTCGTTCACCAGCGTGACCAGGTGGTTGGAGCCCATGCTGAGGGCCGCGTGATAGGCCGCGCGGGCGGATTCGGGAACCCACACCGGCTCACCACCGAGTTCCAGCACGAGGGTCTCGGCGACGGGGCGGAACTCGGGCGGAGCCGTCACGCCGAAGGCCGCGCCGTCGAGCCGCAGCAGGTCCTCGGACCGTCCGGCGAAGGTCATCACGGGGTGTAGCGCCATGCCGACCACCCCGGTCGCGGCTGCCGGGGCGAAGATTGCGATGCCGTGCGCCCCGGAGGTGTGCACCGCGAGCTGTCCCGGTTGCCAGGCGCCGGTCGCCGCCAGTCCATCGATGAGGGAGCTGAGCTGGTCGTCGGGGACGGTGAGCAGCACCAGGTCCGCCTGGCCGACCGCCTCGTCGGCGGGTACCAGAGATACGCCGGGGAGCAGCCGCGCGGCCCGTCGGGTCGACTCGTCGCTGACACCGCTGCCGGCGACGATCAGATGGCCGGCCCGGCGCAGCGCCGCGCCCATCACCGACCCGACCCGTCCGACGCCGATGACGGCTACCCGCAGCCGCGGCGCGTCAGAGTGTTCGATCACGGCGTAGAGCCTAATCCGCACGGGTGAGCGCACCGGCCGCGCTGTGACGAAGGCGGTTCCTGATCGGCTGTCCCGGCTGACCCATGTCGGCTATCTGTTGGCGGATCAGACGGTCGTCAATGTGGACGCAGTGGTCCGCGGGGCGCGCGGCTCAGGTTGCCGGCGGTCACCTCGACCGGATCACCGACCCGGACGGAGCCGCGGCTCACCGGAATCAACGACGCCCCGAACCAGATCTGACCGTCCCACTTACGGTGCTTGGCGAGCGTGCGAACCGGCTCCTTGCCGTTGCGCAGCGAACTCGGGTCGATGGTCGTCACCGCGCACCGGTCGCACACCGACGCGAACCGGAACTCGACCCCGCCGATCCGTACGCCGGACCAGCCGTCCTCGGCGAAGGGAACGTCGCCGTCGATCACGATGTTCGGCCGGAACCTGCCGATCACCAGCGGCGCGGACGGCAGCTCGCCGCGGGCTACCGCCTCGTCGACGATCCAGTCGTTGAGCCGGGACAGCGAGGCCTGGGACGTCAGCAGGACCGGGGTGTTGTCCGCCAGGCTGAGCGGGTCCCCGGGCCGGCCGCCCTTGGACGGCCGCACTGGCCGCAGGTGCGGATCGTCGAGCCACACCAGCCGAGCGTCCGCGCCGAGCAGGGCGGAGAGCCAGCCCGCGGCCGCACCGCAGGCCAGCACTGCCGAATCCAGACCGGACAGCTGAACCGGCACTCGTGGGCCGCCCACCGGGAACGCGACGTCGAGCGGGGCGGCGCTGTCCGCGGCGAGCCGCAGGCCGGCCGGCGTCGGGACCGCCCGGACGCGCATCAGGCCCCGATGACGCTGCACGGACAGCCGGTTGCCGTCGGGTCCGATCACCGCCCAGCGGCGATCACCCTCGAAGCCCCACGGCTGGACGGTCACCTCGGCCACGTCCAAACCCGCGGTCGACTTGATCGGGTACAGGTGCAGTGACTCGACGCGCACGGGTCAGTTCCGGTCGTGATTGGGGTTGATGCCCGCGCGTTCCAGCCCCAGGCCGGACAGCGCGAGCGCGACCGCCACCACGAGCAGCGACAGGCCGACCTTGAGATCGTGCTGGGCGGCGCTGGTCCGGTCGGCGTCCGGCAGCACCCTGGCGACCAGCGCGACGGACGCTCCGGCGACCGCCGAACCGACAAGCACCGACGCCTTGCCCAGAGCCACTGCGCGGGCGACCGCCAGGGCGGTCATCGGCCTGGCCAGAGCCGTGTGCCGGACGGCGGCTCGAACCCGCCGCGCGATGACGAATTCCGCGATGGTGAGCGCGGCGATCGGCAGCGCGGTGAACCACTGGAAGGGCGGCAGCGACTCGTAGCTGAACTGCAGCAGGAGGTAGCAGATCACCCCGACGGCCAGGAACGGGACCACCACGTCGCTCAGATTGGTGCGCCTGATCACGGGACCAACTCCGTTCCCAACAGCATCCGGACGGCGTCGACGTCCGCGGCAGGCAGCTGCTGCATCAGCTGAAGGACGGAGCCCCGGCCCGGCAGGATCGCCTCGGGATCGACCGACCACCACGGCACGAGGACGAACGCCCGCTCGGCGGCCCGGGGATGCGGCAACGTGAGCACCGGGTCCTCGCTCATCACATCGTCGACGGCGACCACGTCCACGTCCACGGTGCGCGGTCCCCACCGGACGTCGCGGGTGCGCCCGGCGGCCTCTTCACAGGCCTGCGCGCGGCCCAGCCACTCCGTTGGGCCGGCCGCCGGGTCCGCGACGATCAGCACCGCGTTGAGAAAGGGCTGCTGCTCGATCGGACCCCACGGCGGCGTCTCGAAGACCGGGGACGCGGTGACGAGATAGGGCGACAGCGCCCGGACGCAGGACCTCAACTGCTCCAGCCGGTCGCCCAGATTGGAGCCGATGGAGAGTACGGCCCGGCTCATCGTGCGGTATCCGGGCGCAGCCGCCGGATGGTCACCGCCACATCGCCGAAGGTGAGCGGAATGGGCGCCTGCGGCTTGTGCACGGTCACCGTCGCCGCGTGGACGCGCCGATCCGCCAGGCACACGTCGGCCAACCGTGCGGCGAGGGTCTCCAGGAGGTTCACCGGTTCGCCGGCGATGACTACGGCCAGCGCCTCCGCCAGCTCGCCGTAGTGGATCGTGTCGGCAATGTCGTCGGTGGCCGCGGCGGTACCGGTGTCGATGTCGAGCGCCACGTCGACCACGAAGTCCTGGCCGTCCCGGCGTTCGAAGTCGAAGACGCCGTGCTTACCGCGCACCGTGAGGCCACTGAGGACAATCCGGTCTGGTGTTGACCGGTCAGGAGAATCGCGGTCTGGTGTTGACCGGTCAGAAGAATCGCGGTCTGGTGTTGACCGGTCAGAAGAATCGCAGCCGGTCACTTCGCGGCCTCGATGGCGGCGGCCACGAGCGCGGCGTCGACGTTCGGGCGTACCTCGTGCACCCGAACGCCCCAGGCGCCGTTCAACGCGGAGAACGTCGTCAGCGCCGTGGTCGCGTCCTCGCGCGCGGCGGTCGGCCGCGGTGTGCCGTTGGGATCCGCGAGCAACGAGCCGAGGAAAGACTTGCGCGAGGACCCGATCAGGACCGGAATCCCGGTGCTCACCAGCGCGTCCAGATGCGCCAGCAGCGCCCAGTTGTGCCGGGCGTTCTTGGCGAACCCGAGGCCCGGGTCCAGCAGCAATTGTTCGGGCCGGACTCCCGCCGCGACCGCCTCGTCGACCCGGCTGAGCAGTTCGGCGCGGACCTCGATCACCACGTCGTCGTACTGCGCGAGCGCGGCCATGTCGGAGGAGTGTCCGCGCCAGTGCATCAGCACCCACGGGCAGCCGGCGTCGCGGACGACCCGCGCCATGTCGGCATCCCCCAGCCCGCCGGAGACGTCGTTGACCACCCGCGCACCGGCCTCGATGGCCTGCTCGGCGACCGCCGCGCGGTAGGTGTCAACGCTGACCACGATCCGCTCCTCGGCCAACTGGCGGATCACCGGCAGGACCCGGCGCGCTTCTTCATCGGCCGGCACCCGTCCAGCGCCGGGCCTCGTCGACTCGCCGCCCACGTCGATCAGGTCGGCGCCCTGCCGCGACATCTGCAGAGCGTGGCCGACAGCGTCCTCTAGGTCGGTGTAGCGGCCACCGTCGCTGAACGAGTCCGGTGTCACGTTGAGCACGCCCATCACGATCAGCCGATCGTCGCGCTCGGGCAGGCCGGACGGTGGGGTCATCGACCCAGGATGAGGCTCATCGCCTCAGCACGGGTGCGCGGATCGCTCTTGAAGATGCCCCGCACCGCCGAGGTCATGGTGCGCGCCCCGGGCTTGCGGACGCCGCGCATGGCCATGCACAGGTGCTCCGCCTCGATGACGACGATCACGCCGCGCGGCTCCAGCCGCTGCATCACGGCGTTCGCGACCTGCGCGGTCAGCCGCTCCTGCACCTGGGGACGCTTGGCGTACAGGTCGACCAGCCGGGCCAGCTTCGACAGCCCGGTGATCCGGCCGTCCGTACCAGGGACGTAGCCCACCGCGGCCGTCCCGTGCCAGGGCACCAGGTGGTGCTCGCACGTCGAGTAGAGGGCGATGTCCTTGACGAGTACCAGCTCATCGTGGTTCTCGTCGAAGGTCGTCTGCAGCACCTCGTCCGGGTCGAGGTGCAAGCCGGCGTAGATTTCGAGGTACGACCGGGCGACCCGGCTGGGAGTGTCGCGCAATCCCTCCCGGTCCGGATCCTCGCCGATCGCGATCAGCAGTTCGCGCACCGCTGCCTCGGCACGTGGTAGATCGACGCCGTCCGGAGCGTCCCGCGGCCCGGTCAACGGTGGTCGTCGTGGTGGCCGAACGGCCAGTGCTTGTGCGAGTCGACTGCCGGAAGCTGTTGGGTCTCGTTGTCAGCCTCCGCGCGTCCCCGGTTGCCGGAGTTGTCGCCGGACTGGCCGGGTTGCTGCGGCTGGCCGGGTTGCTGCGGCTGGTTCGGCTGGTAGTTCGGCGGCGGGTAGGCCTGTGGCTGACCCTGCGGC
This sequence comes from Jatrophihabitans lederbergiae, assembly GCF_031845305.1. Lineage (NCBI taxonomy): Bacteria > Bacillati > Actinomycetota > Actinomycetes > Jatrophihabitantales > Jatrophihabitantaceae > Jatrophihabitans > Jatrophihabitans lederbergiae. The sequence goes on from NZ_JAVREH010000005.1 coordinate 133,171, forward strand.
GGCGGGTAACCCTGCACCGGCGGGTAGCTCTGCGGCGGCGGGTACCCGGGCGACTGCGGATACCCGGGCGACTGCTGGTAGCCGCCAGCGGGGTAGCTCGGTGCCGGCGGGTAGTTTCCGCCACCGGGCATGGTGGCGGGCTCAGGAGCCGGGCTGCCGCCGTTCGGCGAACCGCCGTTCGGCGAACCGCCGTTCGGCGAACTGCCGTTGGACGCACCGATCGCGGTGGCCCCGTTGGACGAGGTGGGCCGCACGGCCGCCGGAATGTCGATGGGCGGCCGGTCGGACGGCGTGCGCTTGCCGAAGCCGGCGAAGGTGCTGTGCGGAGGCCGCTTGTGCACCGGCTCGAGGATCCGCTCCAGGTCTTCCTTGTTCAGGGTCTCGCGCTCGGCGAGCTCCAGCACCAGCTGGTCGAGCACGTCCCGGTACTGGACCAGGATCTCCCACGCCTCGTCGTGCGCAGCCTCGATCAGGCTGCGCACCTCTTCGTCGATCCACGCGGCGATCTCTTCGGAGTAGTCGCGCTGGTGGCCGTAGTCGCGTCCCATGAACGGCTCGGCGTCCGAGGTGCCGTACTTGACGGCGCCCAGCTTCGCGCTCATGCCGTACTCGGTGACCATCGAGCGGGCCAGCGAGGTGGCCTTCTCGATGTCGTTGCTGGCACCGGTGGTCGGCTCGTGGAATACCAGCTCTTCGGCGGCCCGGCCACCGAGGGCGTAGACCAGCTGGTCCAGGATCTCGGCGCGGGTCTGGGTGTAGCGGTCTTCCAGCGGCAGCACCAGGGTGTGCCCCAGCGAGCGGCCACGCGGCAGGATCGTCACCTTGTGCACCGGATCCAAGTTCGGCATCGCCCATGCGGTGAGGGCGTGACCGCCCTCGTGGTAGGCGGTGACGCGCTTCTCTTTGTCGCTCATGGCGCGCGTCTTGCGCTCCGGCCCGGCGATAACCCGGTCGATCGCCTCTTCCAGGGAGTGGTTGGTGATCAGCCGGCCGTTGGTGCGGGCCGTCAGCAGCGCGGCCTCGTTGATGACGTTGGCCAGATCCGCGCCGGTGAAGCCGGGCGTGCGGCGGGCAATGGTGTCGAGGTTGACGTCGGGCGCGAACGGCTTGCCCTTGGCGTGCACCTCCAGCACGGCCTTGCGGCCGATGATGTCCGGGGGTGACACCGCGATCTGGCGGTCGAAGCGGCCCGGCCGCAGCAGCGCGGGGTCGAGGATGTCGGGCCGGTTGGTTGCGGCGATCAGGATGACGGTGCCCTTGACGTCGAAGCCATCCATCTCGACCAGCAACTGGTTGAGGGTCTGCTCACGCTCGTCGTGACCGCCACCCATGCCCGCGCCACGGTGACGCCCGACCGCGTCGATCTCGTCGACGAAGACGATGGCGGGGGCGTTGGACTTGGCCTGTTCGAACAGGTCACGGACGCGGGAGGCGCCGACACCGACGAACATCTCGACGAAGTCCGAGCCGGAGATCGAGTAGAACGGAACCCCCGCCTCGCCGGCGACCGCTCGGGCAAGCAGGGTCTTACCCGTCCCGGGCGGGCCGTAGAGCAGGACGCCCTTCGGGATCTTGGCGCCGATGGCCTGGTAACGGGCCGGGTTGGACAGGAAGTCCTTGATCTCTTCGAGTTCCTCGATGGCCTCGTCGGCACCGGCCACGTCAGCGAAGGTCGTCTTCGGCGTGTCCTTGCTGACCAGCTTGGCCTTGCTACGGCCGAAGCTCATCACCTTGCTGCCGCCACCCTGCAGGTTCGACATCACGAAGAACAGCACGCCGGCGATCAGCAGGATCGGCAGCAGCGACAGCAGGATGCTGACGAACGCGTTCTCTTTGCTGATCTTCGTCTGCAGGCCTTCGGCACCGACCTTGGCACGGGTTTCGTTGAAGATGGCCAGCGTGGCGTCCGCCGGGTACGAGGCACTGATCTTGGTCTTGCCGTTGTAGGCAGACTTCAGCTCCAGGTCGATGGACTGCTCTTTGTCGTGGATCGTCGCCGTCTTCACATTCCCGGCGTCGACCTGGGCGAGAGCCTCAGAGGTCTTGACAGATTTATAGTCGCTGCCACCGGCCAGCAATTGCGGCAAGGTGAGCAGCAGGATTACCACAAGGGCGATCCACAGCATCGGCGAGCGAGCTAAGCGCTTACGATCCATAGGGCGTCCGCTCGGCGAGAAACACCGGGCGTTTCCTCCTGATCAGTGCCGGTAAAGACGGCTTGGGACGGTACCCACGGGTGAAACTGGCCCGCATCTGTCGAACGCTGCGCAACACCAGCGAGTTCCTGCCGTCCAGGATATGTGAGATTCTCGCCAGCCGGTTGCCAGGGCGTTCGCGGCAACCGCCTATGGCCCCGTCTGCGCGAATCGACCTGCCGTGAGGCCGCCATGGCGACCGGTGGGCATGTCAATCCAAAGCGGCGGAGCGGCTAACCGCCGTAGACCATCACACTGTCTCCGGAGCGGCTAACCGCCGTAGACGGAGGGCCGGAGGCGTCCGATGTAGGGCAGGTCGCGATACCGCTCCGCATAGTCCAGCCCGTACCCGACGACGAACTCGTTGGGAATGTCGAAGCCGACGTACTTCACCGGCACCTGGACCTTGATCGCGTCGGGCTTGCGCAGCAGCGCCACCACCTCGACGGACGCCGGATTGCGGGCCTGCAGGTTCTTCAGCAGCCACGACAGCGTCAGCCCGGAGTCGATGATGTCCTCGACGATCAGGATGTCCAGACCGGTCACGTCCCGGTCCAGGTCCTTCAGAATCCGCACCACCCCGGACGAGGTCGTGTTGGAACCGTAGGAGCTGCACGCCATGAACTCCATGGTGGACGGACGCGACAGCTCACGCGCCAGGTCCGACATGAACATGACCGCGCCCTTGAGCACGCCGACCAGCAGCGGTTCGCGGTCGGCGTAATCGGCGTCGATCCGCGCGGCCAGCTCGGTGATCTTGCTCTGGATCTCTTCGGTTGAGACCACGGTGGCCTCGATGTCGTCGTCCAGGACGGACACGCTTACTCCCAGTTGGCATCGTTGTCTGCTGGCGAAATGAGGTTCAGAGTGCCAGACGCTCGAATCGCTCGATAACCGCCCGGCAGATCGATCGCCGCCTGGCCGTGCCAGTTCCGGATCAGCCGCCGGAGCTCGCGCACGTGCGCCGCCGTGAGCGCGCCCGTGCCACCCCGCTCGGCCCAGGACTTCAGGACCCGGCCGAGGATGGCGTCCGGCTGGGTGTGCAACGCATCGACTGCCAGCCCACCGGTCGAGTCCGCGTCCGTCCGGGCTGCGACCAGAGCCCGCTCGGCCAACTCATCCAGGGCGTCCTGGTCGTCCCGCAGCTGCTCGGCGGTACGCGCGAGGGCCTCGACAACGCCGCCGGCGAGCACGTCCTCGAGCAGCGGCAGCACCTCGCGGCGCAGCCGGACCCGGCCGTAACGGGGATCGGAATTGTACGGGTCGTGCCACCACGGCAGGTCCAGCGCCTCGCAGGCCGCCTCCGTCTGGTGCCGGCGCAGGTTCAGCAGCGGACGCAGGTAACCGCCAGACACCGGGCGCATGCCGGCGATGGACCGGGGTCCCGACCCCCGCCCGAGCCCCAGCAGCACGGTCTCGGCCTGGTCGTCGGCGGTGTGACCGAGCAGGACGAGGTTCGCGGGCACGAACCGGTCCAGGACCCGATAGCGAGCGGTACGCGCGGCAGCCTCGGGGCCACCACCGGGCTCGACCCGGACCGATTCGGCCAGCACCGGGTCGAGCCCCAGTTCCCGGCCCAGTGCGAGCACGCGGGCCGCCTGCTCGCCCGAGCCCGGCTGCAGGTTGTGGTCCACGGTCACCAGCCCCGCCGGACGGCCCGAACCGGCCACCTCGAACGCCAGTGCGGCGGCCAGGGCAACCGAGTCCGCCCCGCCGGAGCAGGCCACCAGCGCCGGTCGGCCGGCCGGAAACCCGGCGAGGGCGCGCCGCACCGCCAGCCGGACGTCGGCCACCGCCGGATGCGGGCCCATGCTCAGCCGTGCACGCGCTGCACCCAGTCGGCGGGCGCGGTGATTTCGGCCTTGGTCGGCAGGGTGCTCGGCGACGTCCACACTGCGTTGAAGCCGTCCACGCCGACCTTGTCGACGACCTGCCGGACGAACTGGGACCCCTGGGTGTACTGCCGGGTCTTGGCGTCCATGCCGAGCAGCGTCCGCAGCAGCCGGTCGAGGGGGTTGCCGCCGCGCTTGCGACGGGCCGCGAACTTCCGCTCGATGTCGGGCTGGGACGGGATGACGTTCGGCGGGACGGCGTTCATCACGTACTCGGCATGGCCCTCGACCAGCGACATGAACCCGGTCACCCGATCCATCACGGTCCGGGCCTCGGGAGAGGTGATCGCCGCGATCAGCCCGGTTCCGTCGCCGTCGCCGCGCACGGTCCTGGCCAGCTCGCCGAGCGCGCCCTTGAGGCGGTCCCGGAGCGCGTCCGGGTCCAGGTCCATGGCGTCGGTCAGCGCCGCCACCTCGTCCAGCATGTGCTGGCGCAGCCACGGCACCGCGGTGAACTGCACCCGGTGGGTGACCTCGTGCAGGCACACCCAGAGCCGGAAGTCGGCGGGATCGACCCGCAGCGCGCGCTCCACGGCAACGATATTGGGAGCGACCAGCAGCAGTTGGCCCTTCTCCACGGAGAAGAACTCGTACTGGCCGAGCACCTTGCCGGAGAGGAAGGCCAGCACGGCTCCGGCCTGCGCGCCGGTGACGCGGCCCCCGATCGCCGCCGTGAGCTTGCCGGGCGGACGGCTGGCGATGAGCTTCTCCGACAGCGGGTCCATCACGGTCGCCATGCTGGCGGTGTTGGCCACCAGCCAGCCCGGCCGGTCCACGACCACCGTGCTCGCGGTGACGGCGGGCTCGGTGAGCCTGGTGAGCTCGGCCACCTGCGCGGCGGCCCGGTCGGTGGCCTGCCGGAGCTCGGCGACCGTCGCCTGTGCCTCGGCCGGCGTCACGGCCGGCGGGGCCGGGGCGAGCGTCCGGGCGGTGCGTTCGGCAACGGACCAATCGATCAGGGACGTCATATCTCTCACGCTACCGGGGCGGGGCGAGCGGGCGTCAGCGGCAACCGCAGCGGACCAGCGCCGCGGTCAGCCCGTCGATGGCCGCCCTGGTGGCGCCCTCGCTCGGAGCCCGGTCGGCGACGAAGGCGAACACCAGCAGCCGGCCGTCGGCATCGGTGGCCACGCCGGCCAGCGACGAGACACCGGTGAGGCTGCCGGTCTTGGCCCGCACGAACCCGTCGGCGACGGCGGACGAACCGGTGAACCGGTCTTCCTCGGTGAGCGTTCCGTCCCATCCGGCGACCGGCAGGCCGCTCAGCAGCGGGCCGAGCCGTGGCTTCGCCGGATCGACGGCGGCGAGCAGGGCCTGGGTGAGCGCGGAGGCCGGCAACCGGTCCGCGGTGGACAGGCCGCTGCCATCCCGCATCCCATCGCCGGCGGTGACGCCGAGCGGCCGGAGGGACGCGCTGACGGCCGCCGCGGCGCCGGCGAACGTCACGGGCTGGTGGGCGGCAATCGCCACCTGCCGCGCGAGCACCTCGGCGATGACGTTGTCGGAGTTGCGCAGCATCTGCTCGACGAGCTCACCGACCGGGGCTGAGCGGACCTCGGCCAGCACCTTCGCACCGGCCGGCGCGCCACCGCGGCTGACGTCCGCGCCGCCGAGAGCGGCCGCGAGGGCGTTACCGGCGGCCAGGTCGGGAGCCCCCGAGCGGGTGCCGGCCCCCGGCCTGTCCCGGCCGGCGTCCACCATCAGCGCGGTGATCGCGCTGGCGTACTCGGACGGGGCGTCCTCCGGCTCCCAGCTCGGCGCAGTGGAGGCGCCGGTGAACAGGGAGCCGTCGACCAGGACCCGGGTGACCCGAGTGGATCCGAGCGCGGCCCGGACCTTCGCCGCGAGGTCGGAGATCCGGGCGGCTTGCGGGTACTCGGTCGGCTGGCCGGCCACCGCGGCGGACAGGGTCGGGTCGCCGCCGCCGACAAGCACCACCTCGCCGGGCGCGCTGCCTGCCAGCACCCGGGTGGCGAACCGGTCGGTCGCGTTGCGTGCGGTGAGGACGGCCGCGGCGGTCAACAGCTTGGCGGTGGACGCCGGGGCGATGACATCGTCCGGGCGCCGGCCGAAGAGCGAGGCGCCGGTGCGCGCGTCATACACCTGTGCCGAGACCGACGGTCCGAGGTCTGTACTGGTCAGCTTCTTCGCGAGCGCCGCGGCGACGCCGGCCGCGGTGGGCGCGGGCGCTCCCGGGTCGGCGGACGGGGCTGCCGGTGCGGTGCGGGCGCCCGCCAGAGCGCTGGCGATGGCGGCGGGCGCCACCGTCTCGGCGGGGATGGCCAGCGGCGTGAACCCGCGGTTTGCCAGGTATTGCCGACCTCCACCGACGCCCAGATAGGCCAGCACAGCGAGTACCACGGCCAGCATGACCAGCAGCACAACGCTCAGCCGCTTGGTACCGGGTGCCGTCACGGTAGGTCACAATAATCGTAAGAGCCCCGCGTTCCGCGGAATGGGCACCCGAGCGAGTACCGCGAGAGGAGCTCCCATGCTGGAGTTCGACGTCCTGATCGAGATCCCCAAGGGCAGCCGCAACAAGTACGAGGTCGATCACGAGAGCGGTCGGATCCGGCTGGACCGGACCCTGTTTACCTCGACCCAGTACCCGGCCGACTACGGCTACATCGAGAACACCCTCGGCGAGGACGGCGACCCGCTCGACGCGCTGGTGCTGCTGCAGGGCGACCCGCTCTTTCCCGGCGTCCTGGTGATGTGCCGCGCGATCGGGATGTTCCGGATGACGGATGAGAAGGGCGGCGATGACAAGGTGCTGTGCGTGCCGGCCAACGACCCCCGCCTGGAGCATCTGCGCGACATCCACAACGTCCCGGAGTTCGACCGGCTCGAGATCCAGCACTTCTTCGAGGTCTACAAGGATCTCGAGCCCGGCAAGAGCGTCGAGGGGGCGTCCTGGGTGGGGCGCGCCGCGGCCGAGGCCGAGATCGAGGTCAGTCGGCGGCGGCTCGCCGACAGCGGCGAGGTCATCGTCCAGTAGCCGTTGGCTTACCGAACACAACAGGGCCCGCCCACCATTTCGGTGAACAGGCCCTGTCTCTGTTCGCATGCGCTGGCTGACTGGGAAGAGCCAGTCGGAGAGAGCTAGACGGACGCGCCCTGCGACGGAGCCGCACCGACCTCGCCCATGGCGCGCTCGGCGGCCAGCCGCTCGGCAGCCTGAGCCTCGAGGCCGGACTCCGTCCGCAGCTTCACCTCTTTGAGGAAGAAGCTCAGGATGAACGCCGGGATGACCACGATCGCGGCCACCAGGAACACCCGGTCCATGGCGCTGGCGAAGCCGGCCAGGAAGGGGTCCCGCAGGATGCTGGCACCGTGCTGCAGGAAGCTGGTGTCGTTGAGCTGGCTGGTCGAGCCGCCCCGCATGGCCTGCAACGCCTTTGCGATCACGCCGTTGGCGGGGTTCCGAAGTGCCGACTGGAACTCCGGCGTGGCGGCAGCGGCCTGCACGTTGGCGCCGATCTTGGTAGCCGATCCGGAGAAGAAGATCGTCAGGAACACCGCGGTGCCGAAGGTGCCGCCCATGGACCGGAAGAACGTTGCCGACGCGGTGGCGACACCCATCTGCGACGCCGGGACGGAGTTCTGGGTAGCCAGTACCAGGGTCTGCATGCAGCAGCCCAGGCCGGTGCCGACGAAGAACATCAGCGGCGCGAGCTCGGTGTAGCTGGTGGTGTAGCTGATCCGGGACAGGCCGAACAGCGCGAGGACCAGCACGCCGGTTCCCACGATCGGGAAGATCTTGTAGCGGCCGGTCTTCGAGGTGTAGATACCGCTGCTCATCGCGACCGTCATCAGGCCGAGCATGAGCGGCAGCAGCGACAGGCCTGACTTCGTCGGGCTGAAGCCCTTCACGATCTGCATGTACAGCGGCAGGCAGATGATGCCGCCGAACATGCCCATGCCGATGATGAAGTTCATCAGGGACGCGACGCTGAAGACCGGCGAGTTGAACATCTTCAGCGGCAGGATGGCCTCGTCGCCGACCTTGCGCTCGATCGCCACGAAGGCGCCGATCAGCAGCGCGCCGACGACGAAGCAGAGCAGCGCCTTGCTCGAACCCCAGCCCCACGAGCGGCCCTGCTCGGCGACCAGCAGCAGCGACGTCACACCGAGGACGAGGGTGACCGCGCCCAGGTAGTCGACCTTGTGCTCCTTGCGGACGTGCGGGATGTTCAGGAAGCGGCTGACCACGGCTAGCGCGACGATGCCGATGGGCAGGTTCACATAGAAGACCCAGCGCCAGCCGTCGAAGCCGAGCAGCCGGTCCTGGCCGGCCAGCAGGCCACCGAGGACGGGGCCCGCCACGGATGAGAGGCCGAAGACCGCCATGAAGTAGCCCTGGTACTTGGCTCGCTCGCGCGGCGGGACGATGTCGCCGACGATCGCGAAGGCCAGCGCCATCAGGCCACCGGCGCCCAGGCCCTGGATCGCGCGGAACGCTGCGAGCTCTTCCATGGAGTTCGACATGCCGCTGAGCACGGAGCCGACCAGGAAGATCGAGATCGCGAAGAGGTAGAACTTCTTGCGGCCGTACATGTCGCTCAACTTGCCGTAGAGCGGGGTCGAGACGGTGCTCGTCACCAGGTAGGCCGTGGTGGCCCAGGCTTGGTTCGTCTGGCCGTTGAGCTTGTCCGCGATGGTTCGCATGGCCGCGGACACGATCGTCTGGTCGAGGGCGGCGAGGAACATGCCCAAGAGCAGGCCGGACAGGATGAGCATGATCTGGTTGTGCGACAGCCGGCCCGATTCATCGGGCGCTGTGCGGATGGGTTCAGCCATGGTTGAGTTCCTGCTCCAGTTCTAGTGCGTTCTGTTCGCCGTACTTCTCGGTCGCCTGGTTCAACATGCCCAGCAACCGGCCGAAGTCGGCAATGTCTTGTTCGGGCCAGTCGCCCAACAGCCGTTCCATGCGCTTACGGCGTCCGCTGGAGAGGCGGCCCATCAGGTCCCGGCCGGCCTCGGTGGTCTGCAGCACGATCGCCCGGCGGTCGTCCGGGTCCGGCTCGCGGGAGAGCAGACCGGCCCTTTCGAGGTCCGCGACCTGGCGGGACACGGTGGACGGATCGAAGCCGGTGTACTCGGCGACGGTGGTCAGCCGGGACGGGCCGCAGTACGCGAGCGTGCCGAGGACCATCAGCGCCATCCGGTCCAGCCGGTTCCCGTTGACCTGGTGCTTGTAGCGGGTCAGGTTCATCATCAGGATGCCGAACTCCCGCTCGACGTGCGCGATCGGTTCCAGCAGTTCCTGACCGGCCAAGGCGCCGTTTTCCACGCACGCCCGCGTCTCCACCGCTTCGGGAGAGTTAGATGTTTGCTTCACACATCTAAACTACCTGCTTCACGCAACCAAATCAAACCGAGGCCGGTTGCGACGTTGCCCGGAGTGAGAGCGCCGAGGTGCCTGCTGCACTGGATCCTCTGCCGAACGCATTGACCTTCTGGCCGATCAGGTGGACGCTGTGAATCGCCGGCCCGCCTGACATCGGAGCTGCTGTCACCGTCAACCGTTGCAGCGTCTCCGCCTCGAAGGCGATCCGCGACCTCCCGCCCAGTGGTGCGTATCAGAGGAGGACGTCGATGTCTGCAAGGTTCCTCGCCGGGCTTACCGGAGCAGCGGTAGCTGTCAGCATCTCTGTCTATGGTCAACCCCTGGCGAACTCGCGGCCGAGCGGGCACCAAGTTTCAACCGCGGCCGGCTCGGAGCTGTCGGTCAGCAGTCGCCTTCAGGACCGACGCGAGGTCGCCGCCGGCACCCGGGCCTACTCGATCGGCTTCGAGGACGGCCGGTTCTATGCGAACGGCTGGCATATCACGGGCGAAATGGGCGGGATCTGGACGCCACCCCTGAAGCTGCTCGACGGGGTCTGGTTCGGTCTCGACGGTCAGTGGGTCGGTCCGGCGACGAAGTTCACCAGTGGCTGGGGCTACACCCGCTTCGACCTTCCCGAGACCGCTGGCTTGACGGTCAAGCGCACCGACTTCGTGCCGGACGGCACCCGCGGCGCGCTGTTCGGTCTCACGATCACAAACCCGGGAGCAGCTCGGACGACGAAGCTCTCCGTCGATGCCCATTCCGAATTGATGGGCCAGTTTCCGTGGGGGTTCAGCGGCCTCACGCCGAATGCCAGCAGCAATCTTCCGGACAAGGGAAGCTATGACGGCAAGAATTTGAAGTTCACCGACGACGGCGCGCTACCCGGTACGCCCGCGCACCATTACGCGGCCCTGGTCGGCACCTCGCTCAAGCCGGACAGCGGCCAGATCGGCCACCAGTTCTGGGGTCCGCAGCCAGGTCACGTGTGCACCGGCGCCGAGCCCGGTGCGCCCGCCGCGCCGAAGCCCTCACAGTGTGACGACGGTCCCTTCGGCCGCGGGACGGGTGGCGAGCTGACCTACACGCTCTCCTTGCCGGCGGGCGGCTCGAAGACGGTGTGGCTGGCCGCGGCCGGTTCGAACACCGGCATGGCGTCCGCGCGTCAGGAACTGGCCCGGGCGCTGCGCCACCCCGACGCCCAACTGGCCGCCAAGATGAAGTCGCGTCAACAGCTGGCCGACCGCACGCAGCTCTCGCTGCCGGGCGCCCCACAGGTGCAGAACGCGATCGACTGGGGCAAGCAGAACATCGCCGACCTGACCCAGACCGCCGACAACCTGAAAATTCGCTGGACCAACCAGGGCAAGCAGTTCCCCGCGCCGCTCGGCACGGTGGCCAAGGCCACCTGGATCGGCGCCGGTTATCCGGACTACCCATGGATCTTCGGCACCGACGCCGAATACACCGCGTTCGCTGCAGTCTCCGTCGGTCAGTTCGATGCGATCAAGGGGCACCTGCGCACGCTGCGCGAAGTCTCGGACCTGCTCAACCATCGCTCGGGGGTGGTCGCCCACGAGGTGGTGTCGGACGGGTCCGTCTACTTCGGCCACGACTCCCGCACCCAGAATCCGGACGGCACGACCAGCTATGACTTCAACACCGATGAGACGGTCAAGTTCCCCAGCGCAGTCGCCCTGATCTGGCGCTGGACCGGAGACAACCGGTTCCGGGACGGCATGTACGACTTCACCGTCCGCAACCTGCGATACGTGGTGAAGAACCTCGATGCGGATCACGACGGATTTCCGGAGGGCCTCGGCAACGTCGAGCGGACGGGCATGGGCCAGGAGAAGCTCGATAACACGGTGTACTTCATTCGCGGGCTCTACGACCTGGCCGACATGGCGAAAGCCAAGAATGACCGCTCGACCTTCGCTTGGGCGACGAAGCTGGCCAGCAGTGTGCGGAAGCGCTTCGACAACACCCTGGTGGTATCAGGCCGCGTCCCAGTACGCCGATTCGCTGAACGACCCAGGCAACGTGCCGTCCTTCCAGAAGCACTGGATCGGCCAGACTCCGATGGAGGTCGAGCTCACTGTCAAGGGGCGGACGGTGCCAGGGTTGGCTCCGTTCGACCACGGCAACGCGGCGCTGGCCGGCCGCGAGAACGCTTGCTTCAGCGGAACGCCTCCGTTCAACCCGGGGCTGTTCCACACCGCATGCGGCGGCGGTCCGACCGGCCAGGGCGAGAAGGTGGTCTATGGGCTGACGACCTCGATTCAGTCGATCGGTGAAGGCAATTACGGCCGGCTGGGACCCGATCAGCAGCAGCGTTATCTTGACGCGTTGGCCCAGACGATGTTTGCCGAGCCGGCCACCGGCGGCACGCCGGACGAGCAGCCCGGAGCAATGCCGGAAATCTTCCCGTCGCCCGATCAGGGTGCCAACATCGACCGGTGCTGGACCTGTCGCTCGATGTTTATGCAGGCTTGGGGCAACTACGGCACCGCGTGGGCGGTCGTGCACCAGTGGTTGGGCGTGCGTCCGGACCTGGGCAATGAACGGCTGGAGGTCGTTCCGCAGGTACCGGAGGGCCAGACCACCGTGCAAGGAAAGGGCATTCGGCTCGGCGGCGGCTCGGCCGACGTGCTGGCCACCCATATCGGCACGACGTACCGGACGAAGATCGACGTCAGTCGGAGCGTGGACGCCGACCGGGTCCTCATCGGCCATACGCTGCCGCGTGGTGCACAGCCGACGAGCGTGCTGCTGGACGGCCGGACGGTGCACAACTACCGGATCACCGCAACCAACCGTGGGGCCGAGCTGACGGTCTCCACCAGCGAAGGAAAGCACACCCTGACGATCATCACCTGAACCGCGCTGATCGCGGGGCGCGTTTCACCGCGCTGATCATTGGGCGCGTTTCACCGCGCTGATCATTGGGCGCGTTTCACCGCGCTGATCATTGGGCGCGTTTCACCGCGCTGATCATTGGGCGCGTTTCACCGCGCTGATCATTGGGCGCGTTTCACCGCGCGGTGCAACGCGACGATGCCGCCCGTCAGGTCGCGGAAGTGCACGCCCGCCCACCCCGAGGCGGCGATGGTCCGGGCGAGGTCTTGCTGAACCGGCCAGCTGCGGATGGACTCCGCCAGGTACACGTAGGCATCGGGATTGCTGGACACCTTGCGCGCGACCCACGGCAGCGCCCGCATCAGGTAGTTCATGTACAGCGGGCGAAACCAGGGCGCGAGCCGGATGCCGTGCCACTGCGGACCGGACGGCGTGGAGAACTCGCACACCAGCAGCTGCCCGCCGGGCTTGGTGACCCGCGCGAACTCGGCCAGGGCCGCTGGCACGTCAACGATGTTGCGCAGGCCGAACGAGATCGTCACCGCGTCGAAGACCTCGTCGGCGAAGGGCAACCGCAGCGCGTCCGCGGCGACGAAGGGCAGCTGTTTACGCCCGGGACGTCCGGCGCCGGCCCTGAGCATTCCCAGCGAGAAGTCGCTGGCGACGGCGTGGGCACCGGACCGCGCGAGCTCCGCGGTCGACACCCCGGTCCCTGCCGCGACATCGAGCACCCGATCTCCCGGCCGCAACCCGAGTGCGTCCCGGGTCCGGCGCCGCCACCGCCGGTCCTGGCCGAACGAGAGGACGGTGTTGGTCAGGTCGTAGCGTCGGGCAACCCCGTCGAACATCGTGGCGACATCGCGGGGCTCCTTCTCGAGAGTGGCTCTGGTCATCGTCCCTGATTGTTGCTGACGACCTGCTGCCCTCACCACCCGGGCGCGCCGCCGAGCACGCCCGGGATGAGACTGAACCAGCGGTCAGCTGAAGCTGAACCAGTTCACGTTCACGAAGTCCTGGCCGGAGCCGGTGACGAACTTCAAGAAGATGGTGTGGGTGCCGGTGATCGTCCCCACCGAGCCCGGAATCGTGGTCCAGTTCTGCCAGCCACCGGTGTTGCCCACCGAGAAACTGCCCACCGCCGCATTGCTCAGGCTGTCCAGGTGCACCTCGACGATGCCACTGACGCCAGCGGCCGCCCCTGAGGCGCAACGGACCGACACCGTGTGCAGACCCCCGGCGCCGAAGTCGACGTTGTTGTACTGCAGCCAGTCACCGTTGCCGATGGACCCGACGTCTTCGCCTCCACCGGTATCGGTTGTGGCCTCGGTGACAGTGCCCGACTGGGCGTTGAAGCCCTCGGCCTGGATCGTCGCGGTGGCACTGACCGTGCCGCCACCGGTGCCTCCGGTCGGGTTGCCACCGGGCGTACTCCAGATCTGCGCGCTCGAGCCGTTGCAGTCCCACAGCTGGAGCTGGGTGCCGTTGACCGTGGACGAGTTCGGGTCGTCCATGCAGCGTCCCGAGGTCGGATTGCGGTACCCGCCGTTGTAGGCCTGCCACTGCTGGTTCGAACCGGCCGTGCAATCCCAGAGCTGTAGCTTGGTGCCGTTCGCGGTGCCGGCCCCGTTGGCGTCGAGGCACTTTCCGACCGCCCGCAGGGTGCCGTCGGAATACTGCGTCCAGGTCTGGGCGCTCGAGCCGTTGCAGTCCCACACCTGAACGGTCGTGCCGTTGGCCGAATTGCCGCCGTTGACATCGGCGCACTTGCCGGCGAGGCCGGACCTGACCGCTCCGGTGGCTCGGGCTGTTGCTCCACCGGAGGAGAAGGCCGCCAGCGCGTGCGGTGTGCCGAGACCCGTCGGCCCGTCGTAGCCGGTCACTCCGGTGCACAGGTAGCTACCGCCGCAGGAGCCGTTGGAGCCGCCCACGGCGTCCCACAGCGACCCGCTGTTGGCGTACGGGTACGAGTTGGCGGACACGCTCGTGGACGGTGCTCCCGCCAGGGCATACACCGAGGCGATGATCGGCGCGGCGACGCTGGTGCCGCCCACGACACCCCAGCCGCCACTGCCGTAGGTGTCGTAGTACGCCACCCCGGTCTGCGGATCGGCGACGGCCGAGACGTCGGCGACCGTGCGGCGGCCGCAGCCGGAATCGTGCTGGAATGCCGGCTTGGGCTCGTAGGCAGAGCACCCGGAACCGGCGCCCGACCACGCCGACTCGGTCCAGCCCCGGGCATTGGACGCTCGGCTCAGCGTGGTTCCGCCGACGGCGACGACGCCGGGCGACGCGGCGGGGTAGGACACGCCGTAACCGCCGTCCCCCGAGCTCGCCGTGATGGCGACTCCGGGATGGCTGTAGGTCGAGCTGTCCTGGCTGGTCTCCGCCGCGTACTCGCCGGAGCCCCAGGACAACGAGATAAACTTGGCACCGAGGGAAACCGCGGTGTTGATCGCGGTATTGAGGTCGCCGCCCGCGGAGTTGGCCTCGAGCACATCGATCTTGCAGAGCGGGCAGATAGCCGACACCATGTCGACGTCCAGGGAGGTCTCACCGGCCCAGCCGGTGTCGCCGGCCGGAAGTGGTGACGCCTGACCGTCCTGATTGAGTTTGTGGAAGCACCCGTTGGACGTGGTGCAGGCGGGCAAGCCGTACTGCGCGCGGTACGTGGCCAGGTCGCTCTCGAGGTTGGGAGCGCCGTAGGCGTCGATGATGGCCACCAGCTGCCCAGCCCCCGCTGAGCCGGAGGGGAGCGAGTAGGCCGCCTGCAGGTCGGAGGGGCCGTAACCGCCCGGCGTCGCGAACGGCCGGACGGCGTTCGGCGTGGCGGCCGGTTGCACTGGAGTGGTCTGGGCGACGGCGAAGCAGGTGTTGATACCCGGTCTCGGCGCCTTGCCGCACAGCTGCCGGGTGGCATGCGGGGCGGTCCTGGCACCGGCCGCGTCGGCCATGGGCGGGTAGGTCGTCACCGCCAACCCCACGCTCAGGATTGCGGCGGCAGCACAGGCCAAGTTCTTCAGCATCGTCAGGTCCATTCCTGCAGGCACGGCGGGGCGCCGCAGCAGGACGGTTCGCTGAAGCTTCGCTATGTTATGCCTGGTTCACCCTGAATGGAAGTTTCACGACAGTCGAGTTTGTCGCTTAATGGCGACCCATCCCAAGGCGTCGTGATTTCTCCGGCTCGGCAAGCCGCACCGAGGCCCAGCCGACCGCGGCGATGCACAGCAGGTATCCGAGGACCCGGCCCGAGCCCAGCGGCACTCGCTCGGACAGCAACACCGCACCCAGGGCCACGGCCACCACCGGGTCCAGGATCAGGCTCGGCGGAAAGCTGGCCCCCAGCGGCCCGAGCTGGAAGCCGAGCTGCACCAGCAGGTAACCGCCCACGGCCAGTACCACCACGGCGGTCAGCGGAACCATTCCCACCGGGTGCCGGAAGCCGGCCAGCCCGTCCACCTGCCACACCGAGGACACCGCCTCGATCAGCACGCTGACCACTCCGAACCAGCACCCCGCCACCGCGCCGAACGTGATTGCCCGGGGCACCGGCGCCCGGTTGCGCACCGCGGCTATCGCCATCCCGCCGGCCACGAGGGACAACAGCGCCGTCCACGCCGTCGCCTGGGTGCTGATGATGGAACCGCGCCGGGGCTCGCCGAGCAGCACGAAGAACAGTGCCAATCCGAGAATCACCACCAGGCAATTGGCCAGGTCCGCCCGGCTGGGCTTCGGCGCGCCGAAGAACGAGCGCAGCACCACGGCGACCGGCAGCGAGAGCACCAGCATCGGCTGGACGAGCACCACCGGGCCATTGGCCAGGGCGAGGAGTTGCAGCGCGATCCCGACGACGTCACCGAGCGAGGCGAGCAGCCAGCGCGGATTGCGTGCGAGGTCCACCAACCGGCCGGCGTCCGCCTCGCCGGTGTAGGCCTCGGCGTGCTGGCCGGCCGTACCGGCGCCGTAGGCGAGGGCTGAACCCAGGCCCGCCACAACCGCGAGGGTCAGCGACACCGGGGTCAGCTGGCAGCGGCGGGGACGCCGGTCGGCAGCAACTTCAGCGCGGTGGACGAGAAGTGCGAGTGCACCCGGGCGTCCACCGGGTCGTCGGCCGGATCGGCGTGCACGCTGAGGTGCTTGTAGAGCGTGTCGCGCTGCGCGGGCACCCGACCGGCCGACCGGATCAGTTCGATGAGTTCTGTCCGGTTGGAACGGTGCCGGGCTCCGGCCGAGGACACGACGTTCTCTTCGAGCATGACCGAACCCAGATCGTCCGCGCCGAAGTGCAGCGTCAGCTGGCCGATGTCCTTGCCGGTCGTCAGCCACGAGCCCTGCAGGTGGTTGATGTTGTCGAAGAACAGCCGGGCCAGCGCCACCATCCGCAGGTACTCCAGTGAGGTCGCCTGCGTCCGTCCCTTGAGATGGTTGTTCTCGGGCTGGTAGGTCCAGGGGATGAACGACCGGAAGCCGCCGGTGCGGTCCTGCACGTCGCGGATCATCCGCAGGTGCTCGATGCGCTCGGCGTTCGTCTCACCGGTGCCCATCATGAACGTGGCGGTGGATTCGACGCCCATACCGTGCGCCAGTTCCATGACCGACAGCCAGGTCTCGCCCGATTCCTTCAACGGCGCGATCGCCGTACGCGGCCGCTGGACCAGGATCTCGGCGCCGGCGCCGGCGAAGGAGTCCAGTCCCGCGGCGTGCAGCCGGGTGATCACCTCGGCGTGGTCCAGCTTCGACACCTTGCCGATGTGGACGACCTCGGAGGCGCCGAGCGAGTGCAGCGTCAGCTCCGGATAGGCCTGCTTGATCGCCGCGAAGGTCCGCTCGTACCACTCGATGCCCAGTGCCGGCGAGTGGCCGCCCTGCAGCATGATCTGGGTCGCGCCGAGGTCCAGGGCCTCGCCGCAGCGGCGCAGGATCTCGTCGTCGGTGTGCGTCCAGCCCTCGCTGTGACCAGGGGCGCGGTAGAACGCGCAGAACTTGCACGCCGTCAGGCACACGTTGGTGTAGTTGATGTTCCGGTCGATGATGTACGTCGCGATGTTGACTGAATCGCCTGCGTACCGCCGCTTTCTGGCTGCGTCCGCGGCCTCGCCGAGGGCGTGCAACGGGGCGTCGGTGTAGAGCAGCAAGGCCTCTTCGGGCGATATCCGGCCGCCGTCGGCGGCGTGTCGCAACAGGGTGTCGATCTTTGTGGAAACAGCGCTGGACGTCACCTGCTCAGGGTAGCCGCCAGGCTGTTCCCCGCTCACCGATCAGCCCTTCGGAGCTGCCCGCAACAGCTCCCGAAGGTCCTCGGCGGCCTGTTCGGCAGCTCCGTCAGCGACGGCCGACACCCCGCCGAGACCGAAGTACGAGTGGTTCAGGGTGGGCCACTCGCGGCTCACCACGGTGACCCTGGCCTTGCGCAGCGCCTCGCCGTAGAAGTTGCCCTCGGTGCGCAGCACGTCCAGGGTCGCGGTGTGGATCACGGCAGGCGCGATACCGCTGAGGTCGGCTGCCCGCATCGGCGACACCCGCCAGTCGGCGGAGGACTCCTC
Organism: Jatrophihabitans lederbergiae; assembly: GCF_031845305.1. Lineage (NCBI taxonomy): Bacteria > Bacillati > Actinomycetota > Actinomycetes > Jatrophihabitantales > Jatrophihabitantaceae > Jatrophihabitans > Jatrophihabitans lederbergiae. The sequence goes on from NZ_JAVREH010000005.1 coordinate 150,989, forward strand.
GTCCACGTAGTGCTTGGCGAAGTTCGCCATGCCCTCCAGAGTCAGCCCGAAGTTCGTCTTGGTGGTGCGCCGCGACATGTAGTGCGCATTGATCTCGGGGTCGAGGTAGCGCCCGGCGACGTCGGTGACCGGGTAGAGCAGCAACTGGGCGGCGAGCGGCTGCCCGGCATTCCGGCGCGCGATCGCCACCGAGGCCGCCAGCTGGGCACCGGCACTGTCGCCCGCCACCACGAGGCTGTCCGGCCGGCCGCCGAGCTCGGCGAGATGCCCTGCGGCCCATTCCGTGGCGAACACCGCGTCCTCGAACGCGGCCGGGAACCGGTGCTCGGGAGCCAGCCGGAACCCGACCGACACCACGACGGCGTCGGCCTGGGTGCACAGTCGCCGGGCGTGGCCGAGGTAGCTGTCGATGTCGCCGACGACCCAGCCACCACCGTGGAAGTAGACGATGGTCGCGCGCTCGCCGTCGCCGCTCTTGCTGCCCGCAGGACGGAACACCCGCACCGGAACCGGTCCGCCCGGACCGTCGATCACCTCGTCGGTCTCGCTGTCGGGCAGCAGGGCGGGGTTCATGTGCTGCAGGGCCAGCTCGTGAATGCGCCGAGTGAGCGCGCGTGACTCTTCGATGTTGGTCGGCTCGCCGTCCGGAGACGTCCTTGCTAGCCAACCCGCGATATCGGCGTCGATTGCGGATTCGGTCACTCCACGGCCTTTCGAGATCGGGAACTCGGCGCAGAACCGGCTGCTGCTCAGCCCCTCGGAGGTGCGCGCCGCGCCCGTTACCTCTCATTGAATCAGCCGCCGGCCACCGGCTGCCGTTGACGGCTGTGACCAGGCCCATGCCGGCTGCCCGGCGGCACCACGTTCTCGATCACCGTCGTGGTCGTTCCGAACGGTTCCGTACCGTCGTCCCGGGTGCTAGTTTGTCCTGCATGTCCGGAGACGCACCGTCTTCGGCTGGACTGACAGTCCACCCCGTCTCGACTGTCAGCCAGCCGTAATCCGGACGGCTATTCCGTGTAGCCGTCCGGCGAGAGTGGCGGGAATCCGCTGCGCAAAGCCAGCGCGGATTCCCGTCACTCTCCCTTCGTCCTACTGGCGTACATCGGGCATCACACCGGGGCAAATGACGGTGTCACCACACCGCGAACCGCACCGACCGCGGCCGCGCGGCGAGAGAACTCGACCAGACCGCGAATCTGGCGCTCACCCAACGAGAAGTCCAGGGTCTGGAAGTAGTTCGCCAGGGTCGCGGCGTCGAAGATCTCCCATCGCGCCGCGCGCTCGGCAACCTGCTGCACGTGAGCCAGCGCAGTGTCCCGGCTGCGGATGAAGGCGGCGTGCACGTCCTTCACGATGCCGGGGTTGGCCTCGGCGAACTCCCGCCGCGCGGCCCACACCGCGAACACCATGGGCAGGCCGGTCCAGTCGCGCCACGCCTGGCCCAGGTCGTGCACCTGCAGGCCCCGGCTCTCGCCCTCGTACGTAGCTCGCAACGCGACATCGCCGATCACCACCGCGGCGTCGGCCTCCAGCATCATCGCGTTCACATCGGGTGGGCAGGTGAAGTACTCCGGTTCGACGGAATGCACCTCCCGCAGCCACATCTGGGCCAACAGCACCGAGGTCCGGGACGTCGACCCGAGTGCGACCCGGCGGCCGTCGAGTTCGGAGAGCGGGCGCTGCGACACCAGGTCGACCGAGAGGACCGGACCGTCCGAACCGACCGCGATGTCGGGCAACAGCACCAGCTCGTCGGCGTTGCGCAGGTACTCCACCAGGGAGATCGGGCCGATGTCCAGGTGACCGTCGACCAGCATCCGGTTCAGGTTGTCCGGGGTGTCCTTGGTGAGCTCAAGGTCGAGCAGGGCACCCGAGTTGACCAGCCCCCAGTAGATCGGGAGGCAGTTCAGGAACTGGATGTGGCCGACACGCGGCCGGGCGTTTGACGGCTCCGTCACGAATCCGAGGCTACGCGCGAGACCTGGGGCTCTACGGCGGCGGACTAAGCTGCGCTTCCGTGACCGATGATCTGAGCCTTGCCGCGGAACTGGTACGCGAGGCCGGCCTGCTCGCCGCGCGAATGCTGCGGGAGGGGTTGGAGATCCAGCACAAGACCTCTGTCTCGGACGTGGTGTCCGCGGCCGACCACGTCGCCGAGGAGCTGATCGCCGCCCGGCTGCGGGCGGACCGCCCGGACGACGGCATCATCGGCGAAGAGGGTGCCAGCCAGCCCGGCCGGCGGACCTGGTTCATCGATCCGGTGGACGGAACGTACAACTTCCTGCAGGGCCTGCCGTACTGGTGCGCCGCGCTCGCGCTCACCGACGTGTCGAGCTGCGCGCCGGTGCTCGGCGCGGTCTATCACCCGTCCTCGGACGAGCTCTGGCTCGGTGGCCTCGACCAGCCCACGACCTGCAATGGTGTCGAGGTTGCCCGGCTGGTCGATACGCCGCTGTCCCAGCTGTGCGTGGCGAGCTACCTGCACCCGGCAACCCTGCCCGACGCGGGCTCACGGGAGCCGCTGCTGTCAGCGCTGTCCGGTGCCGCGACCGTGCGGATGCTCGGGTCGGGCTCCATCGAGCTGGCGTCGGTGGCGGGCGGCCGACTGGGGGCCTGGGTGCAACACGACTCGCTCGACTGGGACTGGCTGCCCGGCGTGGCCCTGGTGACGGCGGCGGGTGGGGTCACCGAGGTGCTGGAGCACCGCGGTCATCGCTGGCACATCGCCGGAAACCGGCAGGCCGTGGTAGAGATCCGCGAGCTGCTGCTGGCCTGATCGGCTTGCCGGCTCAGCGCCAACCGGGGTGACACCGTGACCGGCCGCGCTGTCCCCGCGGTCCGCGCATGCTGCCGTACACCAGGGCACCGCTGGCCGGAATGATCAGGAAGACCACCCATGGCAAGCCGGCGACAAAGAACAGCGTCAGCGCGATGAACGGCGAGAGGGCCACGAAACGCTCCCCCAGCTTGCCGAACAGCGGCGCACCGCCCGGTCCGCCGGAGGCGGTGCGACCCGTCCCCGGTGGTTTGCTGGCTCGGTGCGGCTCCGGTGACGTCGCGATTCGGTGCGCCTGCGGCGGTGCCCACCGGGACCCGGTCGGCGAGAACGGTCCCGGAAGGTCTACGAACAGCGGCCGGAGCTCATCCTCGGTGCGCGCCATCGATGCCTTCGCGTAGCGCTCGCCGTACTCCTCCGGATCGAGCCGGCCGGCTTCGAGGTGCTCGTCCAGGGCCTTCACGGCCGCTTCTCGCTCGGCGTTGCCGATCCGGACCCCGTACGCGCTGTTGTCATCGCCCATGAGCCAATGGTGCGCCGGCTCGTACGGCGGAGCCAGTGCCAATTGTCATGACGCACTCCGCGTTTTCTTAGGTGCGCCGTGAGCAGGCTCAGTCCTGGGGCTCGTCGCCCGACAGCTTGGCATCCATCCGGTCCCGTTGCGAGTGCCGGGCGTTCACCCGCGCCTCGAGATTCTGCGCCAGCCGCTCACGGGGTTTGCGCAGCAGGATGTAGGACAGCGGGATGGACAGCACCAGAGCGATGATCGCCGCCAGCAGGCTGGGCACCCGGGCCAGCCAGAGCAGGCCCCAGACCGCGAAGAACAGCGCGAACCGGAGCAGCGTGTACAGCCACATCGCGCGAAGGGACTGGCCCGGCGTCGGCGGCAGAACCGGGGCTGACCTGCCCTGGTCGGTAGCGCTGTCGTCCGGGCCGGTCGCGCCGTCGTCCGGGCCAGGTCCTCGGGTCATGCCCAGACGGCTTGCGGCTCAGCGCGCCGATCCGCCAGCGAGACCGGGCCCTCGTACTCCCGGACGATCTCGTAGCGGGTGTTGCGCTCCTTCGGCTGAAAGCCGGCGTCGCGAATCAGGTCCAGCAGGTTGTCGCGGGTCAGCTTGTCCGGGGTGCCGAAGTTGTCCGCGTCGTGGGTGATCTTGTACTCGACCACCGAGCCGTCCATGTCGTCGGCGCCGTAGTTCAACGCCAGCTGGGACGTGGACAGCCCGTGCATCACCCAGAAGACCTTGACGTGCGGAAAGTTGTCCAGCATCAGCCGCGACACCGCGAACGTCTTGAGGACGTCGGCGGGTGCGGCCATCTTCAGGTGCGACAGCCGGTTGTTGTCGTTGTGAAAGCGCAGCGGGATGAAGACCTGAAAGCCACCGGTCTCGTCCTGCAGCTCGCGCAGCCGCAGCACGTGATCGACCCGGTGCCGGGGCTCCTCGATGTGGCCGTACAGCATCGTCGCAGGCGTCTTCAGGCCCTTCTGGTGGGCGAGGCGGTGGATGCGCGACCAGTCCTCCCAGTGGGTGTTGTGGTCCACGACCTGCTTGCGGACCTCCCAGTCGAAGATCTCCGCGCCGCCACCGGTCAGCGACTCCAGGCCGGCGTCGATCAGCTCGTCGAGCACCTCGCTCGCGGACAGGCCCGAGATCTCTTCGAAGTAGTGCACCTCGGTGGCGGTGAAGGCCTTGAGCGCGACGTCGGGCAGGACGGCCTTGAGCTCGCGCAGCACCCGGGGGTAGTACTTCCACGGCAGGGTCGGGTGCAGACCGTTGACGATGTGCAGCTCGGTGAGCCCGTCGTCCCTCATGGCCAGCGCCAGCTCGACGGCCTCTTCGACCCGCATGGTGTAGGCGTCCTTCGCGCCGGGCTTGCGCTCGAAGGAGCAGTACGCGCACGAGGCGCGGCACACGTTGGTGAGGTTCAGGTGCCGGTTCACGTTGAAGTAGACGACGTCACCGTTCTTCTGAGTGCGCACCCCGTGGGCCTGCGCGCCGAGCCAGGCCAGGTCATCGCACTCGTAGAGATCTTCGCCGTCCTGGCGGCTCAGCCGCTCACCGCTGGCGATCTTGTCGGTCAGCTCGGACTTGCGTGCCGCGTTCCATCCCATGCCGCTCAGACTACGTTCCACCGTCGAATGCCCTTAAATTCGGCTGGCCCGGAGTGCGATGCTCATCGCATGTACGTACCCGCGCACTTTGCGATGACCGAGCCCGAGGTCGCCGAGTTGCTGGCGAACGCGGTGACGGCGGACCTGATCAGCCCCACGGACGACGGTCTGCTCGCGACCTTTCTGCCGGTGCTCTACGACCCCGTCGCGGGCTCGCTGCTCGGGCACGTGGCGCGCAACAACCCGCATTGGCGAGCCACCGGCGGGCAGTCGCTGGCGATCGTGCGCGGACCGGACGCCTACGTGTCACCACGCTTCTATGCCAGCAAGGCAGAGCACGGGCGGGTGGTGCCGACGTGGAACTACACCACCGCACATGTCCACGGGCGCCTGGTCGCCCATGACGATGTGGAGTGGTTGCGCGCGCTGGTGACCCGGCTGACAGAACGGCACGAGGCTGCTGCGGGCGACTTTTCGGAGGATCGTCCGTGGGCGGTGACGGACGCACCTGCCGGCTACATCGCCGGGCAGTTGCGGGCGATCGTCGGCGTGGAACTGGTGATCGACCGGATCGAGGCCAAGTCCAAGCTCAGTCAGAACCGCTCCGAGGCCGACCGGTCCGGTGTGGTGGCAGGCCTGTCCGCCGGTGATTGCGCGGGGCAGCCGGTGGCCTCGGCGATGCGCCGCGCCGATCCGACCTGCTGAGCGGTCGCCAGCTCACTGCGCCGGCCCAATCTGACCTGGTGAGCGGTCGCCCGGGCGCCCGCTCAGTAGGTCAATCGCTGGGATGGATCGTTCAGACCGCGGCGAGGGCCTTCAGGGCGCTGTCGGCGTGCGTGGCCATGTTGAACTCGCTGCTGATCTCGGTGATCAGCCTGCGGTCGGTGCCGATGACGAACGTCGTGCGCTTGACCGGCAGCGGCCCGAACCGGCGCTTGACCCCGAAGCTACGCGCCACCGTCCCGTCGACATCCGACAGCAACGGGTAGTCGAAATTGTGCTGGCCCGCGAACTGCGCCTGCCTGGCGACCGGATCGGTCGAGATGCCGACCCGCTGGGCACCGGCCGCGGCGAACTCGGCGGCCAGGTCCCGAAAGTGGCAGCTCTCCTTGGTGCAGCCGGGCGTCATCGCCGCCGGATAGAAGAACAGCACGACCGGCCCGTCGGCGAGCAAAATGCTGAGCCGCCGGGGAGTCCCGTCCTGGTCGGGCAGTTCGAAGTCCTCGATCACGTCGCCTGGTGTCATGCCCGCAGCCTAAAGCCGCTGCGCAGTCCCGGCTCGCCCGACGGCGTCACTCCCGGGGGCTTCCGGGATGGGACCCACCGGACGGCCTCACTCCGGCTGGGGCTCGCCCGCGGACTGGACCCGGCCCTCGAACCGGGTCGACAGCACCACTGTGGACCGGGTCCGCGCCACGCCCTTGATCTTGGACAACGCCCGGATCGCGGTCTCGAGCCCCAGCACGTCCGGAACCCGCACCTTCACCACGAACGACTCCTCGCCGGCCACGAACCAGCAGTCCTCCACCGCGGCCAGCACGGCCAGGTCGTCGGCCACCGCATCCTCGTCGGCGTTGTCGGACAGGAACACCCCGACCAGGGCACTCATCGAGTAGCCGAGGGCCTCCGGTGCCACTGCCGCGTGATAGCCGGTGATGACGTCCTGCGCCTCGAGCTTGCTGACCCGGTCGTGGACCGCCGGGGCGGACAGGCCCACCTCGCGGGCTAGTTCGGTGTACGTGGCCCGGGCATTCGACCTGAGCGCATCGATGATGGATCTGTCCACTGCGTCCATGATCGTCAGTGTGTCAGCCGGAACCGCTTTCGGACTTCCGGCCGGCACCCAACTCGCCGGTCCACCGGGTTGTCAGCGAGTGCTCGACGCCGATCACGTCCAGCACCTTCGCGGCGACGAAGTCCACCAGCCGCTGTACCGAGGACGCCCCGGCGTAGAAGGCGGGGCTGGCCGGCAGTACCACGGCGCCGGCGTCGTACAGCTCGATCAGGTGGCTCAGGGTGGCCCGGGTGTACGGCGTCTCACGCGGCACCACGACGAGTGGCCGGCGCTCCTTGAGGGTGACATCGGCGGCGCGCTGCAGCAGGTCCTTGGACAGGCCGATGGCGATTCCTGCCACGGCGGCGGTCGAAGCCGGGACGACGACCATTCCACGAGCCGGGTACGAGCCGCTGGCCGGCCCACCGGCGAGGTCGGTCGCCGTCCAGTAGCGGACTGCGGTCTCGTCGACCTTGCGTCCGAGCCAGCCGGCCAGGTCCTCGTCCCAGTGGTTGTCCCGGAACGCGATACCCGTCTCGTCCAGGATGGTCAGCCGGGCGGCTCGCGACACCACTAGGTCTACCGGCTCACCCGCGTCCAGCAGGCCGAGGATCACCGCCCGGGCGTACGGGGTGCCCGAGGCACCGGAGACGCCGACGACCCACGGCAGCCGCGCCGGCGCGCTGCTCACGGGCGCAGTCCCTGCGTTGCTCACGGGCGCAGTCCCTGCGCTATCAGATCGGCGAGGGCGAACACGAACAGCTGGATGCCGACGAACCCGTTCGCGGTGAAGAAGGCTCGGTTCACCCGCGACAGGTCATCGGTCTTGACGATGGTGTGCTCGTAGGCCAGTACCGCGGCCGTGATCGCCAGCCCCACCCACCAGATCATGCCCAGGCCGGCCGCGACCCCGAACCAGACGTAGCAGGCCACCGTGATCAGGTGCGTGATGGTCGACCAGCGCAGCGCCGACGCGATGCCGAACCGGGCCGGGAACGAGCGGGATCCGATCTCGCGGTCGATGGCTGCGTCCTGGCAGGAGTAGATGAGGTCGAAGCCCCCGATCCAGGTGCCGACCGCGAGCCCGAGCGCGGTGGCCGGCCAGGCGAACCCGCCGGTCACGCCCATCCAGGCGCCGACCGGGGCAATGGCCTGCGCCAATGCCAGCAGCGCCTGCGGAAAGTCGGTGAACCGCTTGCCGTAGGAGTACAGGATCAGCAGGCCGACCGCGACCGGCGACAGCAGCAGCGGCAGCCATCCGAGCGCGGCAGCCGAGGCCAGGAAGATCACCAGGGCGACGGCGAAGCCCCGCCACGCCGTGCCGAGCGACAGCACTCCGGTCACCAGCTCGCGGCGGCCAGTCCGCGGGTTCAGCGCGTCGAAGCGCCGGTCCAGGATCCGGTTGCCGGCCATCGCCACCGTCCGGGCGGACACCATCGCGACGACGATCAGGCAGAGCTGCAGCCAGTGCACCGAGCGGCTGTCGATCCACATGGCGGTGAACGCGGCGATCAGCGCGAACGGCAGCGCGAACACCGAGTGCTCGATCATCACCAGGCGCAGGAACGCCCGGACCTTGTTCGGCGCCGGGGCGGTTACGCCGACGGTGGAGGCAGACGAGGACACGCTCTTGAGTGTGCCAGCCGGGCCCGCCTCAGCTGATCCGGTACTCCCGCCAGCGGCGCTTCACCAGGTCCAGGGTGGCCTGGTCGAGCACGCAGGCCTCCGGCCAACCGCCCTCGCGCCGGTAGCCCTCGGTCTCGAGCTTGGCGGTCGCGTCGATGCCGAGCTTGCCGCCGAAGAACTGCTCGTAGGACGCGTGGTCGAGATGGTCCACCGGCCCGGTCATGTGCACCACGTCGTGGGCGTAGTCGACGTTGCCGAACGCGCGCCAGGCCACGTCGTTGTAGTCGTGCACGTCGCAGTCGGCGTCCACCACCACGATCAGCTTGGACAGCGACAGCAGTCCGGCGCCCCAGATCGCGTTCATCACCTTGTGCGCGTGCTTGGGAAAGCGCTTGTCGATCGAGACGATGCAGCAGTTGTGGAACACGCCCGCCTCGGGCAGGTCGTAGTCCACGATCTCGGGAATGGTGAGCCGGATCAGCGGCAGGAAGATGCGCTCGGTGGCCTTGCCCAGCGGGCCGTCCTCCTGCGGCGGCCGACCGACGATGATCGACTGGTAGATCGGGTCCTTGCGCATGGTCATCACGTCCACGTGTAACACCGGGAACGGCTCGACCGGCGTGTAGAAGCCGGTGTGGTCGCCGAACGGCCCCTCGGGCAGTCGCTCCCCCGGCTCGACCCAGCCCTCGATCACCACCGACGCGTTCGCCGGCACCTGCAGCGGAACGCTCAGGCAGTCCACCAGATCGACCCGTTCCTTCTGCAGGAAGCCGGCGAACAGGTACTCGTCGATATCGGCCGGCAGCGGTGCCGAGGCCGCGTAGGTGACGGCCGGCGGGCAGCCGAACGCGATCGCCACCGGCAACCGCTCGCCCCGGCGCTCGGCGACGGCCGCGTGCGAGGTCGAGTCCTTGTGGATCTGCCAGTGCAGGCTGACCGTGCGCGAATCCTGCTGCTGCAGCCGGTACATGCCCAGGTTGCGGGTGCCGGTCTCGGGATGCCTGGTGTGGGTCAGCCCCAGGTTCAGGAAGACCCCACCGTCCTCGGGCCACGAGAGGACGCCCGGCAGCAGGTCCAGGTCCACGTCGTCGCCCTTGAGCACGACGTCCTGGCAGGGTGCGGTCTTGACGTGCTTCGGTGGGACGTTGCGCAGCTGGGCGGCCTTGCCGAGCGCGTCGCGCAGGCCGCCGATGCCCTGCGGCAGCTCGGGCTTGAGCAGGCCGGCGATGCGGTCGCCGATCTCGTCCAGACTGCTCACCCCGAGCGCCCGGCACATCCGCGAGGTGGTGCCGAAGAGGTTCATCAACAGCGGCATGTCGCCGCGGGTGGGGTTCTCGAACAGCAGCGCCGGGCCGCGGTCCCGGACCACCTTCTGCACGATGCCGGTGACCTCGAGGTGCGGATCGACGGGCGCCTTGACCCGGACGAGTTCCCCCGTGCGCTCGAGGGCCCGGACGAAGTCAGCGAGATCGGTATATGCCACCAGGCCAGTATCGCCGCAGTTACTGAGCCTGGGCAGGCCGGTCCCCGCCGGCGACCCGCTTGAGCGCGCCGCGCGCACGCTCGCGGGTGTTCGCCCGGCGCACGGTGACCGAGCCCATCAACGCGAAGCCGGTGACCCGGACCGCGCCACGAACGGCCAGGGTCGGTTGCCCGGCGGTGCCGATAAAGGTGCCCATGAACCCGACGCCATCGACATCGACCTCGACGTCCTCGGGCAGCACGATGGTGGCGCTGCCCATCAGGGTGTTGACGGTGATGTGCACCCGCGGCTCGACGAACACCGCCTCACGCAGATCGAGCGTGGCCGAGCCCATCACGGTGGACACCTCGAAGTTGGGCGGCACCATCCACCGACCGCGACGCTCGATGCTCGACATCACCGACCAGGCCCTGACCGGAGCCGGCTCGGTCAGCGGGACGACTGGCAGCGGGCTCTCGAACACCGGCTGGGTGGACAGGTCATGGGTCAGTGGTCGCAGGTCGTCCAGGGTGACGGCGCGGTAGGTAGCACGCAGCCGCTCGTCGACCTCGACCATCGAGAGCTGTCCGTCGGCGGCCGCGGCGTGCAGGATGCCGGCTACCTTCTCGCGATCCTGGTTGGACGCGCGCATCGAAACGGGACGGTTACCGTCTTCAGTCACGGGCGAAGCATACGACTGACGGCGCCGGAATCCGACCGGGAAGCGCCAACTTTTCCCGTGTTATCGGATCAATTCAGGGTTAGGCGGGTCAGTTGAGGGTTAGGCGGGTCAGTTCAGACCGGCGTAGGAGTGCAGGCCCGAGATCACGATGTTCACCACGAAGAAGTTGAACGTCATGGCGGCGAAGCCGAACAGGTTGATGAAGGCGGCGCGGTTGCCCTTCCAGCCGGCGGTTGCCCGGGCGTGCAGGTACATGGCGTAGACGACCCACGCGACGAAGGCCCAGGTCTCCTTCGGGTCCCAGCCCCAGTACCGGCCCCAGGCCGCCTCGGCCCAGATGGCTCCGAAGATGACACCCGCCGTGTAGATCGGAAAGGCGAAGGCGACGGTGCGGTAAGCGGCCTTGTCCAGCGACGCGGACGCGGGTAGCCGCGAGCCCACGCCGGCGAACCGGCCGGTGGTGATGCCGGCAGCGCTGCGCCGCTCGAACCGGGATCGCACCAGATACATCGCGGTGATCGCGGCGGACGTCAGCAGGATGCCCTCGGCGGTGGCGATGGACGAGACGTGGATGGCCAGCCAGTACGACTGCAGGGCCGGGACGAGCTTGGACGCCTTGGTGTAGAAGGTGCCGGCCAGGAACATCAGCAGCAGCACCGGCATCATCACGAACAGGCCGAGATAGCGCAGCTGCGGCATCTTGACGAGGGTCCCGAGCCAGGCGAGCGTGGCGACCAGGGCGACGACGAGGGTGAACTCGTACATGTTTCCCCAGGGCACCCGGTCCACCGCGATACCCCGGATGGCGACCGATGCGAGGTGGAACAGCGCGCCGAGGATGGTGAACGCGACGGCGGCCACACCCCAGCGCCGGCTGGCGTCACTGCCCCGTTGCACCCGGCCGGCGCCGTACGGAGAGCCGGTGCTGGTGCTGCCGTAACCAGTGCTGCCGTGGCCTGCTACCGAACCGCCACTGCTCACCCCGGCCATTGCGGGCTCGCGCACCACGGCCGGGCTGGTGTCGGCGATGCGGCCGGTCTTGCCGAACGCGTACTCGCCGGTGTAACCGACCACGGCGAGCAGGTACGTGCCGGTGGCAGCCGTCCACAGGGTTTCCGAGAATGAGGCCAAGCCGCTGTCGATCGCCATGTCAGTTCCTTCCAGCGCCGATCTTCTCGGCGGTTGATGCGACCGGCGGTTGCGCACCGGGATGAAGGCTGCTCTGCACACTCGCGACTATCGTCTCGAACTCAGCTGGAAAGTTGCCGGAGTCGTTTCGCGCCAGCCCACCCACGGACACCAGCGTACGAGCCCCTGGCTGTTCGGTGATCCGCACCCAGACCCGACGGCGGCGCACGGTCAGCGATCCGAGCAGGCCGGTGACCATGAGGATCGCGGCGACGAGCAGGGCCGTCTGGGTGGGATCGTGCGACACCTGCAGCGTCGCCCATTCCTTGTAGCCGGTGAATTTCACCACCGTGCCGTCGGGCAGCGCCATTGACTGCCCCATGCTCAGGTTCTTGGCCGCGACCCTCTTCAACTCACCGGTAGCGATCTGTGTCGGGTCCAGGGTGTACACCGACTGCGGTGCGCCTTCCGGGTTCAGCAGGCCCTGGTAGGCCAGCACCGCGAGCACCGGCTTGCTGACCGTCGGGGCGATGGACGTCACCACGCCCTTGCTGATCAGCGGGGTCGGCGCGAAGATCGCGCTCAGCCCGATGTCGTTGTTCGCGGTGACGTCCTTGCCGGCGAACTTGAAGGCGCCCTCGCTGGTATAGAACGTGTCCGCCGGCAGGAATGCCTCGGTGTCGGTGATCGGCGCGCGCCCCGGCCGGGTGACGGTCACCGTGGGCGAGAAGCCGTGGTTGATCAGGTAGACCCGGGCGCCCTCACGGCGCAGCGGGTGGTTGACGGTGATCACGTCGTGGCGAGGCGCGCCGTCCAGGCCCTCGGAATAGGTGACGTCGGCCTTGAACTCCGCCGGGCTGCCGTCCGCGCGGTAGGTGGCCGTGAACGAGTTGAGGTTGTCGATGCACAGCGGCGCGATGGCGCCGGGGCTGACCCAGCGGCCGCTGTGGAAGGCGTCGTAGGACAGCGGCCGGTTGCAGAACCCGGTGCCCTCGGTGGTGACGATGGAGCCCTGGTAGCTGAGCAGCTTGCCGCCGGCGATGAGCACCAGCGCGACCAGCAGGGAAACGTGAAAGATCAGGTTGCCGGCCTCGCGGCTGTACCCCTTCTCGGCCGACACCGCGATCGCGCCGGAGTCCTCCGTCCGGGCGATCGTCCGCCACCGGGGCCGCAGCGTCCTGGTGACCCGAGCGGCGACCTCGGACGCGGGCAGCTCGCTGGTCAGCTCACCGTTCTCCGCCAGCCGGTCGAGGTGGCGGGGAGCCTTGATCGGCTTGTTCCGCAGCGCCCGGGCGTAGACGGAGATGCGCGGGATCAGGCAGCCGATGAGCGAGGCGAACAGCAGCAGGTAGACGGCCGAGAACCAGATGGAGCCGAAGACGTCGAAGGCCCCGATCCGGTCGAGGAGCCGGCCCCACGAGCCGTGCGTCGCCAGGTAGCTGTCGACCTTCGTGGGGTTCAGTGGTCGCTGGGGCAGCAGCGAGCCGGGTACGGACGCCAGCGCCAGCAGGAACAGCAGGACCAGCGCGGTGCGCATCGAGGTGAGCCGCCGCCACAGCGTCCGGACCGGCCGGGGAAGAAGGCTCATCTAGATTCCCGAGCCCACGCCGGTGCTGGCGAACTCCAGCCGCAGCCAGTTCATCCAGTCGTCCCAGACGCCGGTCAGCAGCAGGACGCCCATCAGGACGAGCAGGCCACCGCCGAGCTGACTGACCAGCCTGGCGTGCGTGCGGACGAGCTGCAGTGCATTGGTGACCCAGCCCAGCCCGAGGGCCACGAGCAGGAACGGCACGCCGAGGCCCAGGCAGTACGCCACCAGCAGCAGCGCGCCGCGCCCGGCGGTTCCCTGGGTCGCGGCCAGGCCGTACACCGCCGAGAAGGTCGGGGTGAGGCACGGCGTCCATGCCAAGCCGAACGTCAGGCCCAGCAGTGGAGCGCCGAGCAGGCCGGCCTCGGGCAACCGGTGCACCTTGAACTCGCGCTGCAGAAACCGGAACCGGCCCATGAACACCAGCCCCATGCCGATGGTGAGAACGCCGAACACCCGCTCCAGCAGCAGGTGGTGTACCCGGATGCTGGAGCCGAGGGTGCCGAACAGCGCGCCGGTCGCGACGAACACCGCCGTGAAGCCGAGTACGAACAGCAGCGCGCCGGTCAGCATCCGGCGCTGCTTGTGCGCGCTCCCTTCGACGCCGGCCAGGCCCGCGACGTAGGAGAGGTAACCCGGCACCAGCGGCAGCACGCAGGGCGACAGGAACCCGATCACGCCGACCACCAGCGCGACCCCGGCTGCGGGTACCAGTGCCCCGCCGGTCACGGTGTCGGTGAGCCCGCTCGCTGTGTGCACAGCTGCCGCGGCGGCCAGGTACATCGCTCAGGCCTCTTTGCTGAGCTCGTCGAGAACCTGGTTCAGGTCCTTGGGCAGCACCGGGCCGACATAGACCGCGGCGACCCGGCCCTGCCTGTCGACGATGACGGTGTCGGGCAGGCCGGCGAGGGGCACATTTCCGATCTGCAGGGCGGTCTTGCCGATCTCGTCGTACACGACGGGAAAGCTGAGGCCCTTGTCACGGACGAATGCCGCTGCGGCGTCCTTGCGATCGTTGACGTCGAGCCCCACGAACGTCACGCCCTCGGCCTTGCGCTTCCGGTAGACCGCCTCGAACTGAGGCGACTCATTGGCACACGGCCCGCACCAGGACGCGAAGAAGTTCAGGACGACGACCTTGCCCTTGTCGGTACTGAGCCTATAGTCGCCACCGGCCAGCAGCGTTCCCTTGACCGGTCCGGCGAGCTTGCGCTTGCCCGCCTCGATCACGGTCCCCTTGGCGGTTGCCTGGACGTAGCCGAAGGACCCGTTCGCGTTCTGGTCGACGGCGTCCTTGCCACCCGCGCACGCCGTCAGCGCCACCGTCGCCAGCACGGTCGCGGCAAGCAGCCGAATTCCTCTCCCCATGGGGTTCACCATTCCAGTGTGAGGCGTGCTCCAAGCCACACCGGCACCTGCCCCATCTTCTGAGCACCCGCTGTGCCGGACGCGCTCGGGTCAGGCTCCCGGCTGGTCCCGGTGGACCTGGTTGGATGTCGTTCCGGCGGGCTCGGCGTAGTCCACTCCGACCACCCGGTCACCCTCGAAACGCAGGGACGTGATCGAGGCGAGCGAGCACTGCCGCTTGCGCGGGTCATGTGGCAGCCGCTGGCCCTCGACGAACCGGCGCAGGCAGACGATCGGCAGCTGGTGGGACACGCACACCGCCTCGGAGCCGTCGGCGTGCTCGCGGGCTGCCAGCGCCGCAGCGAACATCCGGTCGGCCACCTGCCGGTACGGCTCGCCCCAGGACGGCCGCAGCGGGTTGTGGAACAGCCACCAGTTCGTCGGGCGCTTCAACACGCCGCCGGAGCCGGTCACCCGCTTGCCCTCGAAGGCGTTCGCTGCCTCGATGAGCCGGTCGTCGGTGGCGATGTCGAGCCCGAACTCGGCCGCGATGGGCGCTGCCGTCTCTTGCGCGCGCTGCAGCGGCGAGGACACCAGGTAGCTGACGTTCCGTCCCGCGAGGTGCTTGGCGGCGAGCTCGGCCATCCGCACGCCGTCCTCGGACAGCCGGTAGCCGGGCAGCCGGCCGTACAGCACCTTCGCCGGGTTGTGCACCTCGCCGTGGCGCAGGAAGTGCACGACGGTGAGCGCCATTACGGCCGTACCGCGGCGGCTGCCGCCCGGGCCGCCGCGGGCAGCGCGTCGGCGATCTTCTCGATCGCCGCCTCGTCGTGCGCCGCTGACACGAACCAGGCCTCGAAGGCGCTCGGCGGCAGGTACACACCGGCGTCCAGCATCGCGTGGAAGAACGGGCCGTACCGGAACGTCTCCGCGGCCTGCGCCTCGACGAAGTTGGTCACCGGCGAGTTGGCGAAGAAGATCGAGAACAGGTTGCCGGCGTACTGCAGCTGGTGAGCGACCCCCTGCTCGGTCAGCGCCTGCGAGGCGAGCTCACCTACCGTGTAGGCCGTCGCGTCCAGCCGGGCGTAGACCTCGTCGTCGGCGTGGCGCAGCGTCGCCAGGCCCGCCGCGACCGCGACCGGGTTACCCGACAGCGTGCCTGCCTGGTACACCGGCCCCGCCGGCGCCAGGTAGGACATCACGTCCGCGCGACCACCGAACGCGGCTGCCGGCAGGCCACCGGACATCACCTTGCCGAACGTGAACAGGTCTGCCTCGACCGGGTCCAGGCCGTAGTAGCCGGCCTTGCCGACCCGGAAGCCGGTCATCACCTCGTCCATGATCAGCAGCGCGCCGTGCTGGCTGGTGACCTCCCGCAGCGCCTGGTTGAAGCCGGGCAGCGGTGCGACCGCGCCCATGTTCCCGGCGGCTGCCTCGGTGATCACGCAGGCTATGTCCGGTCCGTCGAGCTCGAAGGCGGCCTTGAGCGCGGGCACGTCGTTGTAGGGCAGCACGATCGTCTCGCCGGCCTGCGCTCCGGTGACGCCGGGGGTGTCGGGCAGGCCGAAGGTCACAACCCCGGAGCCGGCACTGGCCAGCAGCGCGTCGACGTGGCCGTGGTAGCAGCCGGCGAACTTGACGACCTTTCGGCGGCCCGTCGCGCCGCGAGCCAGCCGGATCGCCGACATGGTGGCCTCGGTCCCGGAGTTGACCAGCCGGACCTCCTGGACCGGGGCGACCCGGGAGATGATCTCTTCGGCCAGCTCGATCTCACCCAGGGTCGGAGTACCGAAGGACAGGCCACTGGACGCGGCTCGTTGCACCGCCTCGACGACCGCCGGGTGGGCGTGCCCGAGGATCATCGGCCCCCAGGAGCACACGAGGTCTACGTAGGTGACGCCGTCGGCGTCGGTGAGGTACGGACCCCGGCCGCTGACCATGAACCGGGGCGTTCCGCCGACCGCCCGGAAGGCTCGCACCGGTGAGTTCACCCCGCCGGGGATGACTCGCTGGGCTCGTTCGAACAGTGCTGCGGAGATAGGCGCGTCGGTCACCCGTCCAGTGTCTCAGCCCGCTGCAGGTCGCATCACACATCGCCGGCCGACGGCGCTTTCTTGCTCAGCCGGCCCCTGCGTCACCGCAGCAGGTTAGCGGCCTCGTGCGCCCAGTACGTGAGGATCATGGAGGCGCCCGCGCGGCGGACGGACAGCAGGGTTTCCATCACGATCCGCTCCCGGTCGATCCAACCGCGCTCGGCGGCGGCCTCGACCATCGCGTACTCGCCGGACACCTGGTAGGCGGCGACCGGCACCGGCGATGCCTGCGCGACGGCGGACAGGATGTCGAGGTAGGGCAGCGCCGGCTTGACCATGACCAGGTCCGCGCCCTCGGCGACGTCCAGAGCGACCTCGGCCAGGGCCTCGCGCACGCCCCGCGCAGGGTCCTGCTGGTACGTCAGCCGGTCGCCCTCGAGCGACGACGAGACGGCTTCGCGGAATGGCCCGTAGAAGGCGGAGGCGTACTTCGGGGCGTAGCCGAGCACGCCGACGTCCGAGCGCCGCACTCCGTCCAGGGCTTCCCGGACGACCGCCACCTGGCCGTCCATCATGCCGCTGGTGGCCACCAGGTCGGCGCCCGCCTCGGCCTGGGCGAGGCCCATAGAGGCGTATCGGCGCAGGGTCGCGTCGTTGTCGACGGACCCGTCGTTGGCGAGCACCCCGCAGTGACCGTGGTCGGTGAACTCGTCCAGACACAGGTCGCCCATCAGGACGGTCGCGTCACCGAGCTCGAACTTCAACCGTGCCAGGCCCTGGTTCAGAATGCCGTTCGGGTCGTCAGCGCCGGAACCGACCGCATCCTTCGACGTCGGGACTCCGTACAGCATCAGGCCACCGACACCGGCCTCGACCGCGCCTATCGCGGCCTTGGCGAGGGAGTCCATCGTGTGCTGGACGACGCCTGGCATCGAGTTGATCGGACGGGGCTCGGAGATGCCCTCGGCCACGAACATCGGAAGGATCAGGTCGGACGGCTGTAGCGACACCTCGTGGGTCAACTTCCGCAGCGCGGCGGTTCGGCGGAGCCTGCGGGGACGGGAGGCGGGGAAGGCGGGAAGGGCCGGAAGCTCGTTCACAACCCAAGCGTAGTCGCGCCCGCAGTGCCTTCACGGCCGTTGTGGAGTGGCGTTATCCACAGGGCGGGTATGACGCTGCGGCGCGTCGGGCATGATGTGGCTATGTCGCTACCACTCCGTTTGGCCACCTTTGGGCTTATCGCTGTTGTAGCGGTCGCGGTGGCCGGCTGTACGAGCGGTGACGCGCGCCCGAACACCTCCACGGTGGCCGTCTCGGCTCCGCGCACGAGCGCCTCGCCGGGTGCCTCCGCAAGCCCAAGTGCCTCATCGAGCCCGACGGCTACCAGGGTGTATCCGGCAGACGTGCCGCTGACCGGTCACAACGTCAAGCCGGGCGAGAAGCCACCCGTCTATCCGGCGGCGGCGAACGCCCGGACGCAGGCAGCGGCCAATGCCTTCGCCGAGTTCTACATGCACACGCTCGACTGGGCGTACGCCACCACGAATCCGTCGTACATGAAGCACTACAACGGTGCCTCGTGCGGCTTGTGCAACGGTCTCGCCACCGGCATCGCCAAGACCGCCGCCGAGAAGCACTGGTACCTCGGCGGACGACTGACCATCCGGCCGGCGACCGCCACGCCGATCGCCCCGGTGACGGCACCCGCCGACTACTGCTCCGTTGTAAGCGTCGACATAACGGCTCAGACGGTCGTCGACAAAACGGGCAGCATCGTAAGCGGCGAGGCAGCTCATCCGAACTTTCGGTGGAAGCTCTGCTCGAAGTGGACCGTCGGCACTTGGCACGCTAGCTACTTCGCGGGTGTGGAATGAAAGTGTGTAGCTTGCTTGGCTTGATCCCCGCGGTCACGGTGCTTGTTGGGCTGGCAGTGGGCGTTACACCTGCCGCCGCGGCGGGTGCTGGATGCGGACGTGCGGGGAATGGCTCACTAGCTGGTGTCCACGGGCCGGGATTCGTCGGTGTCTCTGGATCGTGCAGCGTCATCAAGACGGACCTGCCGGGCCGGGGCGGCTTACCGGTCCTCGTCATCGACTGCGGCTATGCGACCGCGGCCGAGAGCAATTCCCACTGGAACAAGTCGTGCGGAGCCACCGGATTCCCGTGCCCGCCCGTGGCGGGCACCCCGAACCCGCACCAGTTCATCACCGTGCTGTCCATGCTCCAGACCACCGTCCCGATCGCGGCCTGGTGCGCCGGCGGCACGAATCCCATGCCGTCCACCGCCGCGCTGCGGGACGAGGTGATTCGCCTGCTGCATCCCCCGGCGCTGGGCGTGTCACCGAGCACTGGGACCGCACTGGTGAACTTCCGAACCCTGTTGTGGGTCAACACTCCGGTCGAGCGAGACCTGGGCCGCTCGAAGCTGATCGGCTTTCCGGTGAATCTGCGGGTGCACTACGTCCGTACGGACTTCGACTTCGGTGACGGCACCACCGGTGAGCTCAGCCCCGATCCCGGAACCCCGTACAACCCGGCCGAGGATTGCGGCCAGTGCTCAGACCGCTTCGGCCACGACTACACCGCTGCGGGTGCCATTACGGTCACGGCCCGGGTGTATTGGCAGGCCCAGTTCCGGATCGGCGGCGAGCCCTGGACCGACATCCCCGGCGAGGTCACCGCCACCACGCCATCCCGAACCGCCTTCACGGTCAAGGAGTCCCGCAGCACCCTCGTCGTACCGCACTGAACGCACGGCCACAGCGATGGACAGCAAACTGGCGGGACCCAGCCCGAAGGGCCGAGATCCCGCCAGTGAACGGCGAAGCCTTCAGCGAACGGTGCGAGCCCGAGCCGTCGTCCGGGTCCGGCGAGCCGGTGCGGCCGCGGCCTTCTCGCGCTCTTCCCCGGCCCGCTTGATCGCGAACTCGGCAAGAGCGTCGATCAACGACGCCACGTTCGCGGTCTCGGGCTGCACGTCCACCCGGAGCCCGAACTCGCGCGCGGTCGCCGCCGTCTGCGGGCCGATGCACGCCACCACGGTGCGGTTGTGCGGCTTGCCCGCGATGCCGACCAGGTTGCGGACGGTCGAGGACGAGGTGAAGCACACCGCCTGGAAGCCACCGGACTTGATGGCGTCACGAATCTCGGCAGCGGGCGGAGCGGCGCGCACAGTCCGGTAGGCCGTGACGTCGTCGATCTCCCAGCCACGCTCGCGCAGTCCCTCGGCCAGGGTCTCGGTCGCGATGTCGGCACGCGGCAGCAGCACCCGATCGATCGGGTCCAGCACGTCGTCGTACGGCGGGAAGTCGGCCAGCAGACCCTCAGAGGACTGCTCGCCCGAGGGCAGCAGCTCCGGCCGGATGCCGAACGCCCGCACGGCATCGGCGGTCTGCTCACCGACGCAGGCGATCTTCACACCGGCGAACGCCCGGGCGTCCAGGCCGAACTCCTCGAACTTCTCGCGCACGGCCTTGACCGCGTTGGTCGAGGTGAACACGATCCACTCGTACCGCCCGGTGACCAGCCCCTTGATCGCCCGTTCCATCTGGGTCGGGGTGCGCGGCGGCTCGACCGCGATCGTCGGAACCTCGACCGGGACCGCCCCGTAGTCGCGCAGTCGCTCACTCATCGCGCCGGCCTGCTCCTTGGTTCGCGGCACCAGAATCTTCCAGCCGAACAGCGCCCGCGATTCCCACCAGGCCAGTTTCTCCCGAGACCCGGCCGCCTTGCCGATCGTGACGACGACCGGTCCGTACATCCCGGCAGCGGCCAGGTCGGCGTCGCCCAACGTGCCCGACACGGTGACCTGGCCGGTCGTCGTGCCGGCGCAGGTGACCGTCAGGCCGCTGTCGGGCTTGCGGCCAGAGGCGACCAACTGCTCGGAGACCGAGCCCACCTCGGCCGCGTCCAGCGTCAGGACCAGCGTGCCCGGCGCGGCGGCGAGCGACTCGAAGTCGATCGCCGCACCGGAACGCAGGTCGACGTCGGTGTGCACCGAGCCCACCGGCACGCCCGCGTACGTCGCGGTCGCCGATGCCTCGGACAACGCCGGGACGACCTCATACGGAAGCCCGGTCTTGGCGACGGCCAGCGCCTCACGGGTGACGGCGTCCGAACTGAACGGGTCCCCCGACACCACTCGGGCCACCAGCACACCGTTTCGGGCATCGGCAATGACTGCCTTGGCCGCGTCGGCCGGCACCGGATCGGCCAGGCGTATCTCGCCACGGATCAGCGCCTTGGTCGCGTCCGTCACGGTGGCGTCGAGGTAGGCGACCTCCGCCGAAGAGAGCACCTCGGTGGCACGGACGGTCAGCAATCCAGCGTCGCCGGTGCCGGTACCGACGAAGGACACGCGGCCAACGGACTTGCGCGCTCGGGTCATTACGAGCTCCCCATCATGGTGTTCGCGCCGAGATCGATCAGCTCAGCGGCTAGGCGCCGCCCGATCTCCTCGGCAGTGTTGAGCGGGCCGGACGCCGACAACCGGACGGCGTCGCTGCCGTCGATTGCGGTGACCGAACCGCGAAGGAAAATTTCGAGCAAGCCGTCGTCACCCTCGGTGACTTCAGCGAGCGCCCCCACCGGGGCAGTGCAGCCGGCCTCGAGGGCGGCGAGCAGCGACCGTTCCGCGGCGACAGCCGCCCGGGTCGAGTGGTCATCCAGCGGTGCCAGCAGCGACCGCGCGTCCTCGTCGGACTCCCGGCACTCGATCGCGAGAGCACCCTGCGCGGCGGCAGGCAGCACCTGGATCGGATCGAGCAGCTCGGTCACCACATGCGCCCTGCGCAGCCGCTGCAATCCGGCCACCGCAAGCACCACGGCGTCGAGATCCTTATCCAGCCGGGCCAGCCGGGTGTCGACGTTGCCGCGGATCGCGACGATGTCCAGCCCCAGGTCCAGCGCCCGCAACTGGGCCGTCCGCCGGGGCGAGCCGGTGCCGACCTTCGCGCCGCGGGGCAGTTCCAGCAGCGTCCGGCCGTCTCGGGCGCACAGCGCGTCCCGGGGGTCCTCTCGACGCGGCACCGCGGCGAGGGCGATGCCGGGCATCGCAGTGGTGGGCAGATCCTTGAACGAGTGCACGGCAACGTCGATGGTCCCGGCGAGCAGCGCGTCCCGCAACGCCGAGACGAACACCCCGGTGCCGCCGATCTGCGCCAGCGGTGCCGGCGACCGGTCGCCCGCGGTCGAGACCAGCACCGTCTCGACCGGCACTCCGGGGTTCACGCCGGTGAACGCGTCGATGACCAGCTGGGTCTGGGTCTGGGCCAGCAGGCTGGCTCGGGTGCCGACCCGGATGGTGCGGGTGGTGGTCCGGGTGGTCACTTCTCTGGCACCTCCGAAACCGGTTCTGGGCTGTCGGCACGCACCGCGGTCACCGATCCGGGCCGGGCCGGGTCGAGGTCGAACAGCGCGCGCAGCGCCGAGGCATAGGAGTTGCCCTCGGGCGTCGCCGCCAGTTCCTTCACCCGCACCGTCGGGGCGTGCAGCACCTTGTCGACGGCGCGGCGAACAGCGGTCGCGACCTCTTCGCGGACGGCGTTGTCCAGGCCGGGCAGCCGGCTGTCCAGCCGCAGCAGCTCGCCGTCGACGACCTGGGCGGCGCGGGCGCGCAGCGCGGTCACCGTCGGCGCGACGGCCAGGGCCTGCTGGTTGGTCAGGTAGCCCCGCAGCTCCGCGGCCACGATCGCGGTCGCGGCAGCCACCTCGGCATCGCTCACCATGGCGCCGGAGTCGCGCAGCACCTCGAGGTCGACGTAGTGCACGTCGGCGGTCAGGGACACCGCCGGGTCGACGTCGCGGGGCAGCGCCAGGTCGAGCACCACCAGCGGCCGGCCCGCGCGGGGACGGACATCGGGAACCTCGACGACCAGGCCGGTGGCGCCGGTGGACGAGATCAGGACGTCCGCGTCCGCCAGCTCGTCGGCAAGCGAGTCGAGCTCTGCCGCCCGTCCGCCCAGGTTCTCGGCGAGCCGCCGCGCGCGGGTGAGGCTGCGGTTGATCACCACGACATCGAGTTCAGCTCCGCCGGCCAGTCGCTGCAGCGTGGCCCCCGCCAGCGCGCCCATCGAACCGGCGCCGAGGATCACGATGCGCTTGCCGAGCAACTGGTCCTGGCCGCCGAAGACGGTGGACGCGTGCTGCAGCGCCACCGAGACGATCGAGGCGCCGGCGCGGTCGATGCCGGTCTCGCTGTGCACCCGCTTGCCGACCCGCAACGCGGTCTGGCTGGCCTCGTGCAGCACCTTGCCGACCGTGGCCGTTTCGGTGCCGATGGCGTACGCATTGCGCAGCTGCCCCAGGATCTGGGACTCGCCGACGACCATGGAGTCCAGCCCGGCCGCGACCCGCAGCATGTGGTCCGCCGCCGCCTCGTCGAAGTGCACGTAGAGGTTGTCGCCCAGCTCGGTGACGCCCATGCCGGCGTTGCGGGCCAGCACCGTGGACACGTCCACCACAGCGGGGTGGAAGCGGGCGACGTCGGCGTACACCTCGATGCGGTTGCACGTCGAGAGCACCATCACCTCGGAGATCGCCTCGCCGCGGTGCAGTTCGTCCAGCACCTTGGTCACGTCATCGGAGGAAATGCTGGCGCGCTCCAGCACCGGCACGGGCGCGGAGTGGTGGGACAGCCCGACAACCAGAAGCGTCACGGGCCTACCGCCATGGTGCTCGAACCGGACCGAGCCGGCTCGCAGTCGGCGCGGGCGGACTTGCGGTTGTCGTGGAACGACAGGATCTGCAGCTCCGCCGCGAGGTCCACCTTGCGGACGTCCACGTGCGCCGGAACGGCCAGCACGGTAGGCGCGAAGTTCAGGATGGAGGTCACACCGGCCACCACCAGCCGGTCGCACACCTCTTGCGCGACGCCCGCGGGAACCGTGAGCACGGCGATGGCGATGTTCTCTGTACGCACGATGGCGTCGAGGTCGTCGACGTGCTGGACGGGCAGCCCCCGCACCCGCGTGCCGACGATGGCCGGATCGGCGTCGACGATCGCCGAGATCCGGAAGCCACGGGAGGCGAAACCCGCATAGCCGGCCAGCGCTCGTCCGAGGTGGCCGAGGCCGATCAAGGCGACCGCGCGGTTTTGGTGCAGACCGAGGGTCTTGTGAATCTGGTCCGTGAGCAGGGACACGTCGTAACCGACCCCACGGATGCCGTACGACCCGAGGTAGGAGAGGTCCTTGCGGAGCTTGGCGGAGTTGACGCCGGCGGCGGTGGCCAGTGACCCGGACGACACCGTGGCGACGCCGACCTTGCCCATGCCGACGAGCGCGCGAAGATAAATAGCAAGTCGGGCAACGGTGGCTTCAGGAATGGACCGCTGGTCGGTGCCAGCGACCGAACGCTCATCAGCGTGGCCGCCGACCGCGTTCAGCTGATCTCGCTGGGCGATCATGCGCTCCTCGAAACGAACCGGTCGAGGCGGTGGTTGTGGCCCCTTGGACTGGGCAACGGACCGGTGTGGTAATGGGGGTTGACAACGATCAACGTACGCCCTTGTGAAGGTATTCACAAAATCGCGAACCGGTGTGATAAAGGGAGCTGGCCACACGCGAATCCCATCCTCAGAGCCCCGAGTTCAGGCAGCCGCAGGGGTCCGGATCAGCGGTTCAGAGCCGCCCGGAACCGGTCCTCTTCCAGGTACCAGTAGCCGTGCTCGGCACCGTCGATCAGGATCACCGGCACCCGGTCGGAGTACTCGTTCGCGCGTGCCCGGTCGGCGTCCACATCGAGCAGTTCGAGGGCGAACCCGAGCTCGTTCGCGAGTTCGGCGAGCCGGCCTTCCGCATTGGCGCAGAGGTGACAGCCGGCGCGGGTGATCAGCGTGACGCGGTGCTGACGGTCCGGAGGGTGCTCGCGGTGCTCAGCGGGGGGCACCGGTTCCACCTCCGGACAGACCCGCCGCGCGCAGCCGCCACTTCATGACCTTGCCGGTGGCCGTATGCGGCAGCTCCGGTACCACCGCAATCCGCTTCGGCAGCTTGAACCGGGCGAGCGAGTTACCGGCCTCGGCGATCAGCAGCCCCGGGTCGAGCGACGCGCCCACTTCGGGCACGACGTAGGCCACGATGACCTCGCCGGCCGCGACAACTCCGGTGTCAGGCTCGCCCAGCACCGCGACCTCCCGGACGCCGGCGAGCTTGCTGAACACCGCCTCGACCTCGGCCGGGTAGACGTTGAAGCCGTTGACGAGCACCAGGTCGCTGCGCCGGCCGACCAGGTAGTAGTCGCCGTCGTCGTCCGCGACGGCCAGGTCGCCGGTGGAGAACCAGCCGGCCGGGTCGGGGCCGTCCGCGCCGTCCGGCCAGTAGCCGGTGAACAGGTTGTCGCCGCGCACCTGCAGCAGGCCCAGGTCCCCGGCCTCCACCACCTCGTGGTCCTGGTCGAGCAGCCGCACCTCCACTCCGGGCAGCGGCCGCCCGACGGAGCCCGCCTTGGGCTCGACCCGGGCCGGTGCGGTGTCCGCTCCGGGAACCCGCTCCGGAACCGCACCGGGCACCAGGTTCAGCGTGATCACCGGAGCCGCCTCGGTCAGCCCGTACCCCTCGTACAGCGGGATGCCCGCCTCGGCGTAGCGCCCGACCAGCTCGGCCGGCAGCGGCGCCGAACCGGACAGCGCGAACCGGACGTGGGCGAAGCCGTCCGCGAAGGCTGGCTGACCGGCCCACAGCGCGAACTCCAGCGGCGCGCCGATGACCACGGTCACCGCCTCGTCCCGCATGGTCTGCAAGCCGGCGGCCGCGTCGAAGCGGGACGAGAGCACCATGGTCGCCCCGAAGTACAGGCCCAGCCCCAGCCCGGCGTTGAGCCCGAACACGTGGAACAGCGGTAGCGGCAGGAACAAGGTGTCAGCGGCGGTCACCGGCGCGGGCCGGAGCTCTCCGAGCTGAGCGAGGTTGGCCAGCAACGCGCGCACCGGCAGCATCGCGCCCTTGGGCCGTCCTGACGTCCCGGACGTATAGAGCAGCACTGCCAGGTCCTCACCCGTCCGGTCCCGGCTGACGCGCTCCGCGTTGCGTCCCGTGGCACGCAGCTCCATCACCGTCGGCAGCCCGTCGGCTCCGGAGCGGGCAGCGACGACGATGTGCTCCAGGGCCGGATGGTGCGCCCGCAGGCGCTCGGCGTCGGCCACCACGGCGACGGAGGAGGTGACCAGCATCCGCGCGCCCGAGTCGTCCAGGATGTGGCCGAGTTCGGCGACCGGGTACGAAGGATTGACCGGAACCACCACCAGGCCGGCCTGTAACGAGGCCAGGTAGCAGGCGAGGAACTCGGCCGACGTCGGTGCCTGGATCGCGATGCGATCGTCGGGACGCAGACCGCGACCGGCCAGGGCTGCCGCGAGGTCGGTGACGATCCCGTCGAGCTCGGCCCAGGTCCAGCGGAGTGCGGCATCCACCACGGCCACCGAGGCGCCCCGGGACGCGGCCGCCCGACGGACCAGCTCACCGAATGATGTGACCATCGAACCTCCTTCGGATGCGGACGCGGGCGCGGCAACAGCCGGGCTTTGACAGGTTATGGCACGCTACTGCCGAGTAATTCCAGCATGTTACCGATGGAGCTCGATTC
Source organism: Jatrophihabitans lederbergiae (assembly GCF_031845305.1). Classification (NCBI taxonomy): domain Bacteria; kingdom Bacillati; phylum Actinomycetota; class Actinomycetes; order Jatrophihabitantales; family Jatrophihabitantaceae; genus Jatrophihabitans; species Jatrophihabitans lederbergiae. The sequence continues at coordinate 177,103 of NZ_JAVREH010000005.1, forward strand.
CTCGGGTCATGATCCGTAATCTGGACGAGTCCGTCGGATGGGGGAAGCGGGCACCTTCCAGCACGCTGCATCGCAGAGTACGTTCCGTGCTGCGGAGTGCTGGCCAACCGGCGTCGACCATCAGGAAGCGGGCGAGGTGAGATGAGCGCCTCCGCCATGGGTCCGCTGGCAGCCGGGCCGTCGAATCCGGCCGTCCGGCGCGAACCCAGCGCCAACGCACAGCAAGACCCAGCCGCCGCCGACGATCCGGCCGTGCAGCAGGACGCCGGCAGCGAGACCGCGACGATGGAGGCGGAGCACGCCCCGAGCTGGACGCTGGTGCAGGCGGCGCAGCAGGGCGACGGCGAGGCGTTCGCGACGCTGTACGACCGCTACGTCGACTCGGTCTTCCGGTTCATCTACTACCGGGTCAACGATCGGGCACTCGCCGAGGACTTCACCTCCGAGACCTTCCTCAGGGCACTGCGGCGGATCTCGACGATCACCTACCAGGGACGCGACATCGGGGCCTGGTTCATGACCATCGCCAGGAACATCGTGTTCGACCACGTCAAGTCGGCCCGGTTCCGGCTGGAGCTGACGACCGGTGACGTGCTGGTGGGGAACGAGAGCGAGACGAGCCCCGAGGCGACCGTCCTGGCCCACCTCGGCAACGCCCGCTTGCTGCAGGCCGTGAACGACCTCGGGGACGAGCAGAAGGAATGCATCGTCCTGCGGTTCCTCAGCGGGCTCTCGGTGGCGGAGACCGCGTCGGCGATGGGCAAGAACGACGGCGCGATCAAAGCCCTGCAGCACCGGGCGGTGAAACGGCTGGCGGGCATCCTGGGCGATGAGCTCCAATGAGCGCGCAAGCTGCCGATGGATACCTCGTAACCCTGGCCGCGCGGGCGTCGTTGAACGCAGCGAACCACGTCCGGGGCGCCAGTTCCTGCCGGTCGCCCAGCCCGGACTGCACTTCTGATGGCGGACGGAGGGTCTGATGAGCGCCGGTAAGTTCGCTCCCAAACCCCTCGGCCGGCGCAGTGTCCGGGGTCCGTCCGGCGGTGACCCGGCCCGCGACTCCGTCGGGGTCGAGCACGACCTGACCTCGCGGCTCCGCCGACTTCCGGCAGCTGCCGCACCCGACCCCGAGTTCAAGGCCGACCTGCGCTCCCAGCTCGCGTCCATCACCGCCCGGGTCGTCGCGGAATCGGCCGCCGAGCCACCGTCCGGACGCGTGGAAACGCCTGCCGCCAGGCGGCGCCTGAGGGCGTTCGGGTTCCTCCGCCGGCCGATCCTGACCTTCGCCGTCGCATCGCTGGTGCTGGTGGTGCTGCTGGGGCTGACGGTGTGGATGTCGGGCGGGTCGCTGCCCGGGCAGTCGCTCTACCGGGTGAAGCGGGCCAGCGAGAACGTCCAGCTCTCGATGGTCAGCGGCGACGCGGCGAGGGGCCGGACGTATTTGTCCCTGGCCACGAAACGGATTCACGAGGCCACCGAACTGCTGGGCAAGCCTGACGCCCTGGCGTTCCCCGAACCCGGCCGGCACGGTCGCTCGCCCTCCGGGGGACGGGCGACGGGCATTCTCGCGGCGGGCGGCGGGGTAAGCGCGCATACGGCCGCTCTGGTGGACGACACCCTCACCAACGCCGACAGCGACACCCGAAGCGGCATGCAACTGCTGGGGCGCGCGGCGGTGTCGCAAGTGTCCGCCGATCCGCTGGCCGGGCTGGTGGCATGGTCGCCGGCGCAGCGGGCAGGACTCGATGCGTTGTGGACCCGCGCCCCGGCCGGCGGCCTGCGGAACCGGGTGCAGACCTCCATGGACGTGCTGCAGCGGATCGATGTCCGGACGGCTGAGCTGACGGCGAAGCTGGGATGCCTCTGCCTGTCGCTGGCCGTCGCCGATGAACTGGGGCCGCTGCCGTGCGGTCCGTGCAGCCAGGTGAAGGTGCCTGACTCGACCGGTACGCCGACCGCCCCTAACCTCTCCGGGCTGCTGTCCGCGATTCCGCCAGGCAGCACCGCGGTTCCCGGTACGGGGTTACCCGCGCCGGCCTCCTCCGGCCAGGGTGGCAGCTCGGCGGACTCCACCGGTGCGAACGGCTCCGGTACGAACAGCTCCGGTACGAACGGCTCCGGCGGAACACCGAGCTCGGGCGGCGGCGGTGGAACACCGAGCTCGGGCGGCGGCGCAAGCAGCTCGGGGCACCCAGGCGGCGCCGGCACCTCGGGTGGTAGCGGCAACTCAGGCGGCACCGGGAACTCGAGCGGCACCGGTGGCTCAGGGACTGGCGGCTCAGGGACTGGCGGCTCAGGGACTGGCGGCTCAGGGACTGGCGGCTCAGGGACTGGCGGCTCAGGCACCGGCGCCCCTGGCGGCATCGGCACCGTCAGCGCGCCGGTGTCCCTGCCGCCACTGCCGACAGCACCGCCGACAGCACTGCCGCCCGGCCCGCCGCTCCCCTCGGTCAGCCTCGGAACCGGCGGCGCGGGCGGCTCGGCCCCCGGCGTGAGCACCGGCATCGGTCCCAGTGGAGTCTCTGCCTCGGTGTCACCGCTGCCCGGAATCACAGTGCCGGGCGGCAAGGAACCGAACTGACGCATCGGCTGACTACGCTCGGGCCGGCCGATCCGGTTTCCACGCCGAGCGCCGAAGGAGGCCCGAGTGCCCAGCCGTTCCGCGGGCGCAGCCGCGCGCGAGGTCGAGGACGCCCTGCGGGTTCCCGCCCGAGCCGAGGCCGCCGCCTTCTTCGACGTGGACAACACCATGGTCGTCGGGGCGTCGATCTTCCACTTCGCCAAGGGGCTGGCCGCCCGCAAGCACTTCTCGACCAAGGACCTGCGCAGGTTCGTGTGGCAGCAGGTCAAGTTCCGGGCCGGTGGCGAGGGCGCCGAGGACATCGCCCGCGCCCGGGAGTCGGCACTCGCGTTCGTGGCGGGCAAGCCGGTGGCCGAGATCGTCGCCATGTCGGAGGAGATCTACGACGAGGTCATCGCGGCCAAGGTCTATTCGGGCACCAGGGCACTCGCCCAGCTCCACCTCGACGCCGGTGAGCGGGTCTGGCTGGTGACGGCCACGCCGGAGGACCTGGCCAAGATCATCGCGACCCGGCTGGGCGTGACCGGAGCCATCGGTACCCGGGCGGAGGAACGGGACGGCCTGTTCACCGGGCGGCTGATCGGGGAGCTGCTGCACGGCGAGGCGAAGGCCGCCGCGGTGCGCGACCTGGCCGTTCGGGAGTGCCTGGACCTGGCCCAGTGCGCGGCGTACTCCGACTCGATCAACGACCTTCCGATGCTGTCCCTGGTCGGGCGGCCGGTCGCGGTCAACCCGGACTCGGCGCTGCAGAACGAGGCGCGGCGGCGGGGATGGGAGATCCGCGACTTCCGAACCGGACGCAAGGCCGCCCGGATCGGCATTCCCACCGCGCTTGCGGTCAGCACGGCGGGTGGTGCGGTCGCCTCCGGCATCGCGATCCGCCGGCGGCAGGAACGGGCACGTCAGGCCGGACACCGCCGCCGCTAGTGCCAGACCGAGCGACGCTGCATGAGCAGCCGGTAGAGGCTGCTCTGGATCTGCTCCCGTACCCGGTCGGTCAGTTCGAACACCAGCATCGGGTCCTCGGCGGATTCCGGGCCGTACCCTGCCGTCTCGATCGGCTCCCCGAACTCGATGTGCCACTTGCTGGGCAGCGGGATGAGGCCGAGCGGGCCGAGCCATGGAAACGTCGGGGTGAGCGGGAAGTACGGCAGCCCGAGCACCCGGGCGATCGTCTTGGCGTTGCCCAGCATCGGGTGGATCTCTTCGGAGCCGACGATCGCGGTGGGAATGATCGGCGCCCCGGTACGCAGCGCCGCCGAGACGAACCCGCCGCGGCCGAAGCGCTGCAACTTGTACCGGTCCACGAACGGCTTGCCGATGCCCTTGAATCCCTCCGGCCACACCCCGACGAGCTCACCGGATCTCAGCAGCCGCTCGGCGTCCGGATTGCAGGCCAGCGTGCTGCCGGTCTTGCGAGCGAGCTGCCCGAGCACCGGGGTGGTGAACACCAGGTCAGCACCGAGCATCCGGAGGAAGCGGTGGTCGGGAGTCTCCTCGTGCACGGCCGTCGCCGTCATCACGCCGTCCAGCGCCCACAGGCCGCCGGCATGGTTGGCGACGATGAGCGCACCGGAGTCCGCCGGGAGGTGCTGGACTCCGGTCACCTCGGTGCGAAACCAGTTGCGGTAAAGCTGCCTGGCCGCCGGCAGCACTGTCGACTCGGTCAGCTCGGGATCGAAGCCGAACTCGTCCACGTCGTAGTCGCCGGTGATCCGCCGCCGCAGGAAGGCCAGGCCCGCGGCTGCCCGGCGTTCCCACTCAGACTCAACGCGGGCCGGCGGCTCGGCCGGCTGCTGATCCGGGTGTAGTGGGATGATCCGTGCCTCAGCCATGCCGCGCCACCTGGCCCCGCGGAGCACGCAGCGGGCTCGATGGTATCGGTTCCAGCTCCGGTTCGGTTCCGAGCAGCCGCGCGACCCGTGCCTCGCCGGCCCGGACGAGCTGGGGTGCCAGCACCGGCTCCACCGGACGTCCGGTGAGGAACGACTCGAACGCCGAAGCCGTGGTGTAGGCAGGGGTGTAACCGAAGTCGGATTTCAGCTTGGTGTTGTCGACGACGCGGCCGAAGTTCAGAAATTGCATCTGCTCGGGTGAGAAGTCCACCATCCCGCTGCGGCGGACCGCCCGTCCGACGAAGGCGACCGCAGGTGCGGGCACCGGCAGCGCGATCCGGCCGGCCCGGCGGATGGCCTGGCTGAGCATGAGAACGCCGTCCCCGGCCACGTTGAACGTGCCGGGACGGCTGGATGTGCTGGCGAGCCGCAGGATCTCGATGGCGTCGCTCTCGTGCAGCAGCTGCAGCCGCGGGTCGAAGCCGAACGCGGTGGGCACGACGGGCAGCTGGAAGTACCGGGTCAGCGGGGTGTCGATGAACGGCCCGACGAAGTTGGCGAACCGGAGCAGGGTGACGTCGATGTCGGGTCGGCGCCGCAGAAATCCTCGCACGTACCCCTCGACCTCGACGGCGTCCTTGGCGTAGCCGCTCCGTGGCAGTGACTTGGCCGCCATGTCCTCGCTGAAGATGGCCGGATCGCGCGGTGACGTGCCGTACACCGACGTGGTCGACTTCACCACCAGCCGCTGGACCGTCTCGGACTTCTGGCACGCCGCCAGCAGCTGCATCGTGCCGATGACGTTGAGCTCTTTCATCGGCGTCCGACCGCCGGCGCCGTGCGGGGTGGCCGTCACCGAGGCGTGCACCACGGTGTCGACGCGCGCTTGGCTGATGACCTTGGCGATCAACGGATTACGAATGTCGGCACGGACGAACTCGGTGCGGCCCAGCAGGTCCAGGTCGGCGCGGGACGGCGGTACCGTGTCGACCCCGATGATGCGGTCGATGGTCGGATCGGCGCCCAACCGCCCGGAAAGCCGGCTTCCGAGGTAACGGCTCACACCGGTGACAAGAACGACTCGGGTCACGCCAGCACCTCACCCCGCGTGGAACAGCACAACCACGACGTAAGCGGTCGCGCCTGCTTGAAATGCCGATAGTAGTTGTCGCGCGGTGGGTCCCGCGACGAACCGCAACCCCTCGATGGTCTTGAGCAGAAACAGAGGCAGAAACAGAGCTGGCCCCCCACGACGTGGGAGGCCAGCTCAAAAGAACGGGTGGTGTTACTTCTTGTTGCGGCGCTGCACGCGCGTCTTCTTCAGCAGCTTGCGGTGCTTCTTCTTCGCCATCCGCTTGCGGCGCTTCTTGATGACAGAACCCATTGCACTACCTCACTAGCATGATCGACTCGCGTCACTGGACCTGCGAAGTCGCGTGACCTTGGCTGACTGGAAGAGCTGGCTTGCTTTGCAGAACCTGCGAAACGTGGCTGGCACCGCTGAACTCCGTGCCACTGGGAGGCAGCTTACCGTGCGGTGTCGGCCGCGGATGACACCACTGCTGAGCACCGCGAGCGCACCGGCCGCCCTGGGCAGCTGAGCGGCTTGATCAGCCGGCCTCGAAGAAGGCGCCCTTCAGATAATCCTGGACGGCCTGCTCGGGCACCCGGAACGACCGACCGACCCGAACAGCAGGCAACTCGCCCGCGTGCACCATGCGGTACACCGTCATCTTGGACACGCGCATTACCGCGGCGACCTCGGCCACCGTCAGAAAACGCACCTCGCGCAGCCCCTCGGAGGAGATGCTCATGCTTCACCGGACCTTCGGCACGTGACAGTGAGCCGGCTTCCCGCCGGCAAGCTGACACGCACGTGCTCGCACGAGACTAGCGGTACCGCTGTGGCGGATGTGGCCGATGCGCTCACGAATCGGTGTCACAGCCGCAAAGCGCTACGCGCAACTGTTCGATTGCATCGTCCATGAGGGTGGGAAAGTCCTCCTGCTCCGACTGCCCGGCCCACCTGTCGAATGCGGTGGTGAACGCTGCGATGCCCGCGCGGGCGGTGAGGGTGGCGCTCACATCGTCGACGCCCCTGGTGCGCAGGGCGTCAGCGACCGCTGTCGTGAGTGCATCCATCTTGATGAGTTCGCGCTCGCGAAGTTCCAGAGAGGATGCGATGAGCTGTTGTCGCTGGCGGACAGGCTCACCCCACTTGACCAAGGCGGCGCCGCCGATGGCGAGCGCCGTCGTCACAGCCTCGACAGGCCGCGCTGATTCCGGAGCGCGACGCACCTCGTCAACGACTGCGCGCTGAAAATCGACCGACCCGGTGAACAACACCTCGCGTTTGTCGGTGTAGTGGCGGAAGAACGACCGTTTCTTCAAGCCGGCGCGCTCGGCGATCTCGGCCACCGTGACGTCGTCGTACCCGCGTTCGCTGAACAGCTCCATGGCGGCTGCTCGCAGCCTGCCCTGCGCGTCCGGATCCCAACGTGACATGACCCCATCCTAGACGCGTAGCGACACTGAGTGTCATCACGTGCTAGCTTCAATGAAGACACCTGGTGTCATCGCTGGTGCACCGCACCGGGGCCCAGGTCCGACAGAGGTAGGGATCATGCGTGTTTTCGTCACCGGTGCGACCGGTTTCATCGGTTCAGCAATCGTGAAAGAGCTCGTCGAACACGGCCACGACGTGATCGGTCTCGCCCGTTCCGATGCGTCCGCCAAGTCGCTCGTCGCGGCGGGGGCGACGCCCCACCTCGGTTCGGTGCAGGACCTCGACAGCCTTCGCGCCGGCGCGGCGAAGGCGGATGGCGCGATCCACACCGCGTTCTTCCACGAGTTCTCCCACGCCAGCCTCGGCACACGGATGCGCGTGATCCTCGGCGGCAACCCCCGCAACATCGTGCCCAGGTTCCTGGCCGCGACCTTGGCCGCCGACCGCAGCGCCATCGAAGCGATCGGCACCTCGCTGAAGGGTTCCGACCGCCCTCTCGTGGCGACGTTCGCCACCATGGCGCTGACACCGGGGCGCGTCGGAACAGAGGACGACGCAGTCGACTCCAACGCCGTCGGCGGCCCTCGGGGAGCCACCGAACGCACCATGCTCGAGCTGGCCTCGCGAGGTGTGCGGACCTCCGTCGTGCGCTTGCCGCCGGTCGTGCACGGCGACGGCGACCGCGGCGGGTTCATCCCCCAGATGATCAGCACCGCGCGCAAGAGCAACGTGTCCAACTACGGCGCCGACGGACGCAACCGGTGGGCCGCCGTGCATCGCCTCGACGCGGCACACCTGTTCGTGCAGGCGTTGGAGAACGGCGAGGCAGGCTCGGTATACCACGGGGTCGCGGAAGAGGGCATCCCGGTGATCGACATCGCGACCGCGATCGGCCGGCGCCTGGACCTGCCCGTGACCGCCGCAACACCGAAGGAGATCAAGGACCGGTTCAGCTTTATCGCGCCCTTCATCGAAGTCGACAACCCCGTGACCAGCGCGTCGACCAGGACCCGACTGACCTGGGAACCCACCCACCGCCCACTGCTCGACGACCTCGCGCGCGGCACCTACTTCACGAACTAGACCCATGACCGCCGCCGAATCACGTCCGCAGGTGCGGGTCTCCGACGACCTTGAATGGAACCTCCCATGCCGAGCATGCCCTGGACACCGCTCGCCGACGTAGCACCAGACCGGAAGTACGTCGTGATGGCGACGCGGTTTCTTCTCTCTCGCCACCGCCACATACCTGCACTCGTTCGGTCTACCGAACGCTTCCGCGCCGCTACCAGCGCGTGTCGCCCGCGAGAAGGCGTGGCGAAGGCGCCGGCGGACGCCGTCCTGCATGAGATGGCCTAGCCGCCGGAGGCCCGTCCGAGCTCGGCGGAACGGTTGCTCGCGGCCTCGATGGCGGCCAGGAACGCCGCCCGCACCCCGTGGTTCTCCAGCTCACGGATCGCCGAGATGGTGGTGCCGCCCGGGCTGGTCACCGCCTCGCGCAGCCGGACCGGGTGCTCGCCGGAATCCCGCAGCATCACGGCCGAGCCGAACAGGGTCTGCACGATCAGCTCCGCCGCCAGCGCGCGCGGCAGGCCCAGCAGGATGCCGGCGTCGATCATCGCCTCGACCAGGAAGAAGAAGTACGCCGGACCGCTGCCGGACAGCGCCGTGACGGCGTCCAGCTGTGACTCAGGCACCCGGACCACCCGCCCGACGGCGGACAGCAGCGTGTCGGCGAGGCCCAGGTGCTCGTCGGTGGCCAACGAGCCGGCCGAGATGGCGGTCATCGCCTCGTCGACCACCGCCGGGGTGTTGGACATACAGCGCACCACCGGCACCCCGGCGGGCAGCGCGGCCTCGATATGCGACGTCGGGATGCCGGCCGCGATCGAGACGATCAGGTGCTCGGTGGTCACCGATCCGGCCAGCTCGTCGAGCAGCGGATCGATGTCCTGCGGCTTGACCGCGATCAGGACGGTGCGCGAGGACCGGACCGCCTCGTCGACGTCCACCACCCGCACGCCGTACCGCGTGGTCAGATAGGTGACGCGCTCCGGGTACTTCTCGACCACCACGATGTCCTGGGGCTTGGCGTGCCCACGCAACAGCCCGGACAGCAGGGCCTCGCCGATCTTGCCGCCGCCGATGATCGCGAGCCCACCCTGGATGCCGGTCATGGGCGCCATCATTCCAGCATCCGGCCGGACGCGAGCCGGAACACCCCGCCAGCTCCGGACGGGACCTGCCGCACCCTCAGCCGATGTGGTCGAGTCGGCGCAGGATCAACCCCTCGCGCAGCGCCCACGGGCACAGCTGCAGCTCGGTAACGCCGAGCGCCAGCATCGCCTGCTCCGCGACGACGGCACCGGCCAGCGTCTGGTGGGCCCGGGCCGGTGACACCCCGTCCAGTTCGGCCAGGTCGGCGGCGTCCATCCGCGAGATGAAACCGATGACCTGCCGCAGGCCGTTGATCTGCAGCACCCGCCGGGTCCAGGGACCGGCGCTGGACGGCGCCGCGCCCGCCAGTCGCGCGAGCGTCCGGAACGTCTTGCTGGTAGCCACCACCCGGTCGGGCAGGCCGGCGGCGAGCAGCTCCTTGGCGGGACCGTTCAGCTGCTCGGCGACGTACGTCCGAAGCTTGTCGACCGTCTGCTTGGGCGGGCGGTCGCCGTCGAACCACTCCCGCGTCAGCCGGCCCGCGCCCACCGGAACCGACAGCGCCACCTCCGGCACCTCGTCGTTGCCGACCCCGAGCTCCAGCGACCCGCCACCGATGTCCAGGCACAGCAGCCGGCCGGCGCTCCAGCCGAACCACCGCCGCACCGCGAGGAACGTCAGCACGGCCTCGTCCTCACCGCTCAACACCTTCAGCTCGACACCGGCCTCGTCCTGGACCCGGGTCAGCACCTCGGCGGAGTTCCGCGCGTCCCGGACGGCCGAGGTCGCGAAGGCCAGCAGCTCGTCGCAGTGCAGCTCCGCCGCCTGCCGCCGCGCGCCCAGGGTCGCGCCGACCAGCGCGTCCGCACCCTCGATATCGAGGTTTCCGCGCTTGTCGATGTGCTCGGCCAGGCGGAGCACGCTCTTGCGCGACAGCTGCGGCGTGGGCTGCGCGCCCAGATGGGCGTCCACCACGATCAGGTGGACGGTGTTCGATCCGACGTCCAGAACTCCGAGGCGCATGGCTCAACGCTAGTGCCCCGCCGAATGCCGACTACAGTCGCGGCTGTGTCCGCCAGCGCTCGCGACCTGCCCGTACTCCAGCCCGCGTCGCCCCGCGACCGGGAGGTGGGCCTCGACTTTCCGCGGGAGTGGATCGAGTACACCGACCCCACCGATTCCGAGCACCACATCCGCGTCGACCTGACCTGGCTCTGCTCGCGGTGGACGTGCATCTTCGGCCGCGGCTGCCACGGCGTGATCTCCGGACGCGCCGCCGACGGCTGTTGCAGCCACGGCGCCTTCTTCTCCGACGACGACGACCTCAAGCGCGTGCGCAAGTACGCCAAGCAGCTGACGCCCGAGACCTGGGAATACCACACGGTCGGCAAGAAGCGCGGCATCACCGAGAAGGACTCTGTCGGCGACGACGAGGACCGAGTGCGTACCCGGACGGTGGACGGCGCCTGCGTGTTCCTGAACCGTCCCGGATTCGCCGGCGGTGAGGGCTGCGCGCTGCACGCGCTGGCGCTGCGCACCGGCCTGCATCCCCTCGACACCAAGCCCGAGGTGTGCTGGCAGCTGCCGGTGCGACGGGAGCAGGAGTGGGTGACCCGTCCGGACGACACCCGGATCCTGGTGTCCACGGTCACCGAGTTCAACCGCCGGGGCTGGGGCGAGGGCGGCCACGACCTGCACTGGTGGTGCACGTCCTCGCCGGAGGCCCATGTCGGAGCGGAGCCGCTGTACGTGAGCTACGCCCCCGAAATCACGGCCCTGATCGGCCAGGCCGCCTACGCCGAGCTGGCCCGACTGTGCCAGCAGCGCCTGGAGCAGGGGCTGCTCGCCCCGCATCCGGCCACGGTGGCCGCGCGGAACGCCGACCGGGGCGTCCTCGATAACGCCGAGACAAGGGGACGGCTCAGCCGGCGAGGGCCGTCTTCGGACAGTGACTTCCAGCGCCGTGCTCAGGCGGTGCCGGCAGAGCCCGAACGCCGTGGCGGTCGCGGGGCCTGACCGAGCAGACCGACGCCCGGCGGCAGGTCGAGCACCCCGGTTTCGGCGACCTCGGCCGCCAGTGCCGCCAGTTTTCGGTGACTGTGCTGGCTGGCGCGGCGCAGCAGGTCGAAAGCCTGATCGCCGGTCAGCTTGTGTTCGATCATCAGGATGCCCATCGCCGCGCCGATCTCGCGGTTGCTGGCCAGCGCCCGCTGCAGGTGCTCGTTCTTGGCCTGTAACCGCTCGCGCTGGACGACGGCCATCGCCCGCTCGGCCAGCAGCCGGCCGATCAGCGCCTGCGTGGACGTCGGGCGATAGCCGGAGTAGCTCAGAGCCAACACGCCGCGGTAACCCTTCTCGCCCTCGATCGGAGGCGGGCTGAACGGGGTGAGCACGGTGTCCTCGGTGACCCGGGCAACGGAGGCGGGGTTGACGGCGCCGAACAGCATCGCGCTCGAGGATTGCGCCGCGGCGGCGGCGCTCGATCCAGCCAGCGGATCCGCCGTTTCGGGCACCGGGTAGGTCACCTGGTACGGCGCCTCGCCATCCCGGTCGAGAGCAACCGTGCACACGTCGCAGAGCAGCGGAACGGCTGCCCGCGCCACGCTGGCGAAGGTTTCAGCCGGGTCGGACGACGCCGACATCGCCGCCATCACCTGCCCGATCGCGGCGAGCGAGCAATCCGCCGAGACGTCGCCGTCCGGCCGGACGAGGGCAATGGCGCGGTGGGTTACCGGGTTCACACCGTCCGCCGAAGGCTACGCACGATTGGTGAGCTGACCGTCAAGTCCGAGGAGCGCGGCCCGAGCGGCCTCAGCCCTCGAATTTGTAGCCCAACCCGCGCACGGTCAGCAGGAATTTCGGGTTCGCCGGCTCCGGTTCGATTTTGGAACGGAGCCGCTTGATGTGCACGTCCAGGGTCTTGGTGTCCCCGACGTAATCGGCGCCCCACACCCGGTCGATGAGCTGGCCGCGGGTGAGCACTCGGCCGGAGTTGCGCAGCAGCAGTTCCAGCAGGTCGAACTCCTTCAGGGGCAGCGAGACCGGTTCGCCCCCGACCACCACGGTGTGCCGGTCCACGTCCAGGCGCACCGGACCGGCCTCGATGGTCGCCGAGACCAGCTCGTCGGGTTCCACACCCCGACGCAGCACGGCCCTGATCCGGGCGATCAGTTCCCGGTGCGAGAACGGCTTGGTGACGTAGTCGTCCGCGCCCAGCTCAAGGCCCACCACCTTGTCGACCTCGGAGTCCCGGGCGGTGAGAATGATGATCGGCACCGCGGACTTCTGGCGCAGTGCCCGGCACACCTCGGTTCCGGACAGGCCCGGCAGCATCAGGTCGAGCAGGACGATGTCGGCGCCGGTCCGGTCGAAGGAGTTGAGCGCGTCCGGCCCGGTGGCCGCGACGGACACTTCGAAACCCTCCTTGCGCAGCATGTACGACAGTGGGTCCGAGATCGATTCCTCGTCCTCGACTACGAGTACCCGGGTCACGGGCGAGTCCTTTCCGTGCGTTCGTCGATCGTGGTCATCGGGTGGCGGTGTCGATCACCGAAGCGGGCAGCGCTGGTGCGGCGACCTCGGCCGCAACGTCACCAGCCTCGGCGTCCCGGCCGGCCAGCGGCAGCCGGATCGTGAAGGTGGAGCCCGAACCGACCACGCTCCACACCGAAACCCCGCCGCCGTGGTTGGTGGCGATGTGCTTGACGATGGCGAGGCCGAGCCCGGTGCCCCCGGTGGCTCGGGACCGAGCCGGATCGATCCGGTAGAAGCGCTCGAAGACCCGGTCCAGCTCGGGCTCGGCAATGCCGATGCCCTGGTCGGTGACGGCGAGCTCGACCCACTCCGTGCCGTCTGCATCGGTGGTGACCCGGCTGGTGACGCCGACTCGGGTGCGCTCCGGGCTGTAGGCGATCGCGTTGTCGACCAGGTTTCCCACCGCGGTCGTCAGCTGGATCTCGTTGCCGCACACCAGCAAGCCGGGCTCGGGTCGCGCGAGCACCGTGATGCCGGTCTGCTCGGCGAGCAGCCGGCTGCGGTCGACCGCCTCCGACAGGACGTGCTCCACGCTGACCGGCGTGGTCCCCGGCAGCGCCTCGGCACCCTGCAGCCGGGACAGCTCGATCAGCTCCTGCACCAGCCGCCCCAGCCTGGACCCCTCGCGCTGCATCCTGCTGGCAAAGCGCTGGACGGCCTCCGGGTCATCGGCCGCCTCCTGCACTGCCTCCGCGAGCAGGGTCAGCGCGCTGACCGGAGTCTTGAGCTCGTGCGAGACGTTGGCGACGAAGTCCCGCCGCACCAGTTCCAGCCGGCGTGCGTCGGTGATGTCGGAGAAGCGCAGGACGACGGAGGTGACCCGGTCCCCGGTCCGCAGCGGCATCGCCCGGACCAGGAAGGTCTGGAACTCCGGTCCTCGTCCGACGGGTGCCAGATCCAGCGAGGCGCTGTCCGGCTCGCCGCTGTCGGTCACCGACCGGACCAGCTCCGAGAGCACCGGAAGGGCCAGCCGGTCCGCGTCCACCACCCGCATATTGCGCGCGACCGGATTGGCGAGGATGGCGGTCTCGTCCCGGTCGACCACCACCACGCCGACGTCCAGCGCGCCGAGCACCCGCGGCGCCAGTGCCGCCCCCGGTTCCGGCCGTCCGGACGGCGTCGGCAGGACCCCGGCCGTCGAGCGGCGGACGAAGAGCGCCGCGAGAAACGCCGATACCGCGGCTCCGACGAGGAACGCCGCGATGGCCACTGCGAGGGTCACAGCCGCATCGTACGACCGTCCGGCCGCGGCCTCCTGCCAGCTTCGCGGCGGCGAAGGCGGCGTCACGCACTGTTCACCCCGCGTCTGTGCCGCATTCATCGCGGAGCGTCCGGCTGACCACCGCAGGCTTTACGCTGGTCGGCATGCGCGACCTGTATCACGACGAACTCGACGACATCGGCAACTCCCTGGTGGCCATGACCTACCTGGCCGGCACCGCGATGGAGCGCGCGACCAACGCGTTGCTGGACGGCGACCTCAACGGCGCCGAGCGGGTGGTCAGCGACGACACCGCCATCGACGCGCTGCGCGCCGACCTCGAGGCCCGGACGTTCCTGCTGCTGTCACTGCAGCAGCCGGTCGCCACCGACCTGCGGGTACTGGTCACCACCCTGCACCTGGTCGCCGACCTGGAGCGGATGGGCGACCTCGCACTGCACGTGGCCAAGGTCGCCCGGATGCGCTACCCCGACGTCGCCGTTCCCACCGAGCTGCGCGACGTCATCTCCCAGATGGGCAAGGTGGCGCTGTCGCTGGTGGACAAGGTCGCCGAGGTGATCAAGGGCCGGGACGTCCAGCTCGCCGCCGCCATCGAGGCCGAGGACGACTCGATGGACGCGCTGCACCGCAAGCTGTTCACCCAGTTGCTCGCCGACAACTGGTCGCACGGCACCGAGGCCGCCATCGACATGACGCTGCTGGGCCGCTACTACGAGCGCTACGCCGACCACGCTGTCGGCGTTGCCCGGCGGATCGTCTTCATCGCGACCGGTTCGATGCCGGCCGGCTCGGCCGCCGTGAAGCCGCCGAAGAACTGAGGCAGCCTTCTGATCGGCGTCACTTGCCCTGGTTCGCGACGGCGTGGATGGCCGCCTCGGCCGCGTCCGGGTCGAGGTACTCGGCGGCCTTGACCGGCAGCAAGGTCGTCTCGTCCAGCTCATAGCGCAGCGGGATGCCGGTGGGGACGTTGAGCGAGACGACGGCGGCGTCACTCAGGCCGTCGAGGTACTTGATCAGCGCGCGCAGGGAGTTGCCGTGCGCGGCGATCAGCACGGTGCCGTTGCGCAGGTCGGGCACGATCGAGTCGTAGAAGTAGGGCAGCAGCCGCGCCACCACGTCGGCGAGGCACTCCGTCCGCGGCACGCTGGTCAGCAGGTTGGCGTAGCGGACGTCGCGCGCCTGGCTGAACTCGTCGTCGTCGGCGAGCGGCGGTGGCGGGATGTCGTAGGAGCGGCGCCAGAGCATGAACTGCCCGTCGCCGAACTCCGCGCGGACGGCGGCCTTGTCCTTGCCCTGCAGCGCACCGTAGTGGCGCTCGTTCAGCCGCCAGCTGCGCTTGACCGGAATCCAGTGCCGGTCGGCCGCGTCCAGGGACAGCTGCGCGGTACGAATGGCCCGGCGCAGCAGCGAAGTGTGCACGACCTCGGGCAGCAGGCCGTGCTCGCGCAGCAGCTCGCCGCCCCGCTTGCCTTCCGCCTCGCCGGTTTCGGTCAGGTCGACGTCGACCCAGCCGGTGAAGAGGTTCTTGCGATTCCAGTCGCTCTCACCATGGCGGAGCAGCACGAGGTTTGCGGTCATGGCGCCAATCCTGCCATTCGCGATCTACCGCCCGGCGCGCTCACCCACCTCGGCGATGCGTGCCACCTGAGCGGTCAGCCGGCCCAGCACCGCCCGGCGGCCGGCAGCAGCTCGGCCAGCTCACCGGCGGTGATGCCGCCGTTGGCCGACTCCGCCGTTGGCCGACTCCGCCGGTCCGTTGAACCGGGCCGGAATGCGGAGTGTCGGGACGCTCACCGGCTGACCGCTCCGCCCCGGCGCTTCACGAAGCCCTCGAACGCCGCCAGGTTGGCCAGCGACTCGCCGCGGCTCTCCCGCCACGCCCACTCCCTGCGGATGGACGAGCCGAAGCCCAGTTCGAGCAGCGTGTTGAAGGCCGAGTCGGCGTAGTCGAGCACCACGCCCAGCAGCTTGTCGACGGTGTCGGCGGTGATGGCCGGCAGCGGCAGCCGCCCGGTCAGGTAGATGTCGCCGGAGTCGTCGATCGACCAGGACACCGCGAACATCCGCGCGTTGTGCGAGAGCAGCCACCGGTACACCTGCTCGTGGTTCTCGTCGGGAGCGCGGGCGACGAAGGCCTCGACGCTCAGCCCCTGGCCGCCGACGATCAGCCAGCAGGCGGTCTTGAGCCGCTTCTGGCCCGGCAGGTTCGCGACGAACCCGCCGGGCCGCGGCTCGGAGAACTCCACGCCGGCGTCGATCAGGGCAGCGCGGACGATCTCGGCCGCCGCGGTGACGTCGGCGGTCACGGCCGGCCCGATCCGGTCAGCGCCACTGTGGTGAAGTCGCTCAGGGCATCACGGTAGGCGCGCAGCAGGCCGTCGGCGGTGTGCCGCCACGAGAACTGCTCGGCGTTCGCGCGGGCGGCGACCGACAGCTCGGCGCGATGGGCCGGGGCATGCAGCAGGCAGGCGAGCGCAGCCGCCCAGTCCTCCGTCCGATGGCTGCCGACCAGCCGTCCGGTACGGCCGTCGGCGACCGCGGTCGGCAGACCACCCACCGCCGCGGCGACCACCGGGGTGCCGCACGCCTGGGACTCCAGAGCCACCAGGCCGAAGGACTCGTTGTGGCTCGGGACGACCGTGAGATCCGTGGCCGTGTAGAAATCCGCGAGCTTGTCGCGGGAAGCAGGCGGCTCGAACCGGACCTGGCCGGCGATGCCGAGTTCGGCCGCAAGCTCGGGCATGGCGTCCGGGTTGTCCAGGCCGGAGCCGCTGGGCGCTCCCACCACGATGACCTGCAGCCGGCGGGCCAGCGACGGATCGGTCGCAACCAGCCGAGCCGCCGCCCGCAGCAGTACGTCCGGCGCCTTCAGCGGCTGCAGCCGTCCGACGAAGAGCAGCACCAGGGCGTCCGGCGCGACGGCCAACCGGCGCCGGGCAGCGGCCTGGTCCCGGACGCTGAACGTGCCCAGGTCGACGCCGGGTGGAATGGTCACCACCTGCTCGGCGTCCGCGCCGTACCAGTCGATGAGTTGCCGCGCCTCGTCGTCGGTGTTGGCGATCAGCCGGTCGGCCTCGGCGACAACCTGCTGCTCACCGACGATCCGGGCCAGCGGCTCGGGTGTGTCACCAGCGGCCAGGCTGGCGTTCTTGGCCTTGCCCAGGGTGTGCGCGGTGTGCACCAGCGGCACCCCCCAGCGCTCGCGCGCCAGCCAGCCGACCTGGCCGGACAGCCAGTAGTGGGAGTGCACCAGGTCATACCAACCGGGCTCGTGCTGCGCCTCGGCCCGCAGCACCGCGGAGGTGAAGGCGCACAGCTGCGCGGGCAGGTCGCTCTTGGAGAGCCCCTCGAACGGGCCGGCGATGACATGGCGGACGGTGACGCCCGGCTCGACCTCGACGATCCAGGGCAGGTCCGAGGACGTGGCGCGGGTGAAGATCTCGACCGCGATGCCCGAGGCCGCGAGCCGCCGGGCGGTTTCGAGCACGTAGACGTTCATTCCGCCGGCGTCCCCGCCACCCGGCTGCTCCAGGGGAGAGGTGTGCACACTGATCGTCGCCACCCGCTGGGGCAGCACCCCGTGTGGGCTGATCCGGCCGTGTCGCACGGCGCCTCCTCGTTTCGGTGCGCGGACTGGTGCCTCCGCAGCACTGAACGCACAAACGCCCCTGATCATGCCGCACGTCGACGCGAAGGCAGAATCGTTGCCATGAGTGCTTCTCGCGGGCTTGCTGTGGTGACCGGGGCGTCGAGCGGGATCGGTGCGGCGACCGCACGCCGCCTGGTGGCCGAAGGATTCGAGGTCTGGGCCGCGGCCCGGAGAGTGCGGCGGTTGGACGAGCTCGCGGCCGAGGTGCCGGCCATCACAGCCGTACCCCTGGACGTCACCGATCAGGCGTCCGTTGCCGAGCTGGCTGACCGGGTCGCGGAACGGCCGGACGGGGTCGCCCTGCTGGTCAACAATGCCGGCGGCGCGGTCGGCCTCGATCCCATCGAGTCGGCGGATCCGGCGGACTGGCTGACGATGTACGAGACCAACGTGCTCGGCGCCATGCGGGTCACCCAGGCGCTGCTGCCGGCCCTCGAGGTCGGTGCCGGCGGCCACGTGCTGGTGACCGGCTCGATCGCGGGCTACGGCGTGTACGAGGGCGGCGCCGGTTACTCGGCGGCGAAGTTCGGCGCCCGCGCGTTGGCCGAGACACTACGGCTGGAGCTCAACGGCCGGCCGGTCCGGGTCTCGGAGGTGGCGCCCGGCATGGTGGCGACAGCGGAGTTCTCGCTGGTCCGCTTCCGTGGCGACGCCGAGCGGGCCGAAGCCGTCTACGACGGCGTGGCGGAACCGCTCACCGCCGACGACATCGCCGACGTGATCGCGTTCGTGGCGACCCGGCCGCCGCACGTCAACATCGACCTGACGGTCGTCAAGCCGCTGGCCCAGGCAGCGTCGTACAAGGTGGATCGGCGACGCTAGTCCGCGCAACGCGAATCGGCACCGCTAGTCCGCGAGTCCGACGAACTCGACCCGGTCCCGGCCCGCGCTCTTGGCCGCGTAGAGCGCGGAGTCGGCGACGTGCAGCAGGGCCTCGACGTCGCCGCCGTTCGCGGGGTACAGGGCGACTCCGATCGACGCCGAGAAGCCGGAGACCGCAACCGTGTTGCCCTCCGGGGTCTGCACCTCCAGGATGCGCACGCTGCTGAGCACCCGATCGGTGATCGCGCGGGCCATCTCGAGATCCACCTCGGGCAGGATGGCGACGAACTCCTCGCCGCCGAACCGGCCGACGCTGTCGTAGTCGCGGAGCTGGTCGACCAGGCAGTCGGCCACTGCCTGCAACACGGCGTCGCCGACCAGATGACCGTGGGTGTCGTTGACGGACTTGAAGTTGTCCATATCCATGATCAGGATCGCTGAGGCGCGCCGGTCACGCTCCGCCCGGGACAGCTCCTTCTGCGCGATATGGCGCCAGGCGACAGCGTTCAGCAGTCCGGTCTTCGGATCTGTGGTCGCCGCGATCTCCAGCTGCTTGATCAGCGCCCCGCGCTGCAGCAACACCAGCGGCACGATGACGAGGAAGCTCAGCCACGGTTTGTACATGAGGGCCAGGGCCGTCATTCCGCCCAGGCAGAGCGTCGCCAGCTCCAGGGCGTTCTCTTCGCCGGTGCCGAACAGCGCCCGTACCGGCAGCGGCCTGGCCGCCAGGTACATCGCTCCGGCCACCATCGAGGTGTTGAGGACGGTGTACGCGGCCAGGGCGAGCGCCACGGCCACCGCTTCGAGCGCGCCGTCTGCCAGGTACGGGATGTGCGGCCGCGGGGCATGGAACAGCATCGAGCCGGCCAAGGCCCCGAGCATCATGCTCGCCGCGCTGAAGACCTGCCGGTGCGGACGCTTGCCGCCCCGCAACCGGGCGCGGCTGGTCACCAGACAGATGAGGATGACCAAGGTCGAGGACAGCGCCGCGGGCAGCGCGATGACGCCCGCGAAGGTCCACACCGACGTCATGTCGATGGTGTGACTGTCCGTCATCCGGATGCGCAGGCGCTCTATTCGCGGAGAGATCTGCTCGAAGACGGCGAAGAAGGCCGCCAGGATGACGAAGCTGGTCAACTCGGCTCGGTGCAGGTGGCTGCTGCGGAAGGCCAGGACCGTCCATCCGATCGCGGCGATCTCGGCGACCAGTAGATAGCCGAGCAGGTCGCGGGGCAGCCGGGAAAACTCGAGCGAGCGCCATCGGCCGGGCAGGCAGGCACGTGACATCGACGCGACCGACACCATGCCTGCTCCAGAGATAGGGGTTTCGAGTCCTCACAGTAACCGGTTGATAGCCACCTGTCATCAGCCAGTTGACCATAGTTTGCCGGGAGATCCGACCTCCGACGGCAACGTGGCATCACCGTGAGTAATGCGTACGAAGCCAGGGAAATGCCGGTTCACCAGGGTATTGGACACACTAGCGAGTAACGCGCTCAATAGTCGCGGGAATCCGAAAAGTTAGTCACATAGCGTAACCAAACACAGATTAGACGTACCAGCGGGCAGTATCCCGCTAGGCACCCGCCGCTACGGAGGGGCGGAACGCCGAAAAGATACCGGGACCGTTCAAAAATTTGCCGAGAGGTGACCCATGCGTAACCACCAGTGGTGAACTCGCCCCCGACGCCATGATCGACACGCCACCAGCTAGAAGCGGAGAAGCCGATGACCAATCACCAGTGGTAACCAGCTGACCGAGCCACCACCCCAGGGTGCACAGCGATACCCGGGAGGAGCGAGACCCATGACCAACCACCAGTGGTAGTCGGTCGGAGCCATCAGGGCTCCCGTCCATGATCGTCAACTCGACGCCCACAAGCTGAGATGCACACAAGCTGACAGGAGCAGGACCCATGACCAACCACCAGTGGTAGTTCCGTCCGGATCTCTCAGTTGCTGAGCGACCGGGAACCGTCGTCAGCCTTGGCACGCCGGTCCATCCGGCACCAGGCAACCGTCAGCCAGCCGGCCAGCATCGCGGCCACCCCGCCGGCCCAGGCGACCGCGGGTGCGGGTCCCAGCCCGGCGGCAATGAAGCCGCCCAGCAGGATCCCGATTCCCTGTGAGGCCAGTAGGCCGGACGCGGCCACCCCGATCGCCTGAGCCCGCCGTTCGTCCGGCACCGCCCGGACGTAATCCGGGGCCACCTGCACCTGATAGGCGGCCCCGGCTCCGCTGATCGCCCAGAGGACGATCGAGAGGACCAGGCCGGGCCGGAAGGCACAGAGCGCCAGCGGAATACCGCCGGCTATCGCGATCGGACCGATCCACCGACTGCGCACGGCCGCGGGGACGAGTCGTACGAACAGGTACGTGCCCAGGGCGGTTCCCGCCGGACCGGCCGCCATCAACAGTCCCATTCCGACCGCGCCTGCACCGACCGAGCTGGCGTAGGCAGGTGCGATGCCCTCGGGGACGACGTACAGGCCGAGCAGCCAGGAGAAGGCCAGCAAGGTGCGCAGCTTGGGCTGCCGCGCCACCAGCCGGATGGCCGCCGCGATGGAGGCGAGGTAGCTCTGCTCCGGCTCCCCCGTCGCGGTGCCGAGCCGGGGAACGGGCCGGGGCCTGACCCCGACAGTGATCAGCAGCGCCGACACGGCAAAGGTCACCGCATCGACACCCAGGCCCGCGTGCGGTCCGATGATGGCCACGGCGACGCCGCCACCGGCGAAACCCGCCAGCTGGGCCATCTGATTGGTGATTGTCCGCAGGCCGGTCGCGACGACATAGCGTTCGCCGTCCAGCAGATCCGGCAGCAGCGCCGACTCCGCCGCGCTGAACGGCGAGCCCGCGAGCACGGCCAGCACCAGCAGCACAGAAACCGCCCACACAGGCAGCGCCGGAATGGCCATCAAACCGAGCAACCCGGCACGCAGGACGTCGCAGCCGATCATGACGCGCCGGCGCGGCATTCGGTCGGCGATGCCTGCCAGCATCGCTCCGCCCACCAGCGCCGGTAGGAATGTCAGGGCGTAGGTCAGGGCGGTCAGTACCGAGGAGGACGTCCGCTCGAAGACCAGCACCGACAGCGCCACCCGGGCGAGTTGGTCCCCGGCCATCGACTGGGCATCAGCGATCCACAGCGACCGGTACTCCCGGTTCCGGAGCACGTCGCGGAAGGACACCCGCCCGCTGGTGATGACGTCAGCCATGTGAGCGCAGACCTCACTTCCGATGTGTGGTGGCCACCGTCCGGCGGCCTACTTCCGGCCATAGCGCGGCCGGGCACGAGTGGGTAGTGGACGTGGCCGGGTACCGGTGTCGGGTCGCAAACCCGACAGCAGCGCGCCGGCGAAGGAACGTAGAGCGGAGGTACGGGCTACCGAGCAGACACCTCGACGCGGTTGCGGCCGCAGTGCTTGGCGGCGTACATGGCTGAGTCGGCCGCGTGCAGCAGATCCTCGACGGTGCTCCCGTGCGCCGGGTAGCAGGCGATGCCAATTGAGCCGGACAGCTCGGTGATCGGCGGCTCACCGTCGTGACGTGGCACTTCCAGCGCGCCGATTCGCTCACGGATGCGCTCGGAGATCGCCACCGCGGCCGCCTGGTCGACGTCGGAGAGAACCGCCACGAACTCCTCGCCACCGAAGCGGCCGATCGCGTCGTAGCGGCGCATCTCTTCGGCGAGGCAGCCGGCTACCGCCCGCAGCACGGCGTCGCCGGCGATGTGACCGTAGGTGTCGTTCACGCGCTTGAAGTTATCCATGTCGATGATCAGCACCGCCGCGGACTGGTGTTCGCGCTCAGCCCTGGCCAGCTCGCGCTGAGCCAGGTGCTGCCACGTCGCCGCGTTCAGCAGACCGGTCTTCCCGTCCGTCGTGGCGGCGATCTCGAGCTGCTTGGTGAGCACGCTGCGCTGCAGCACGAACATCGGCGGGACGACCAGGATCGTCAGCAGCGGTTCGCTCAAGAGAGCGGCGGCGGTGAGACCGCCCAGGCAGAGGGTCGCCGCCTCGAGTGACAGGTCCTGCCAGTTGTCCGACAGCTCGCGCAGGCGCTGCGGTCGGACCGCCAGGTAGATAGCGGCGAACAGCACGCCGGTGTTCACCACCGCGTACGCCAGCATCGCCGTGGCAACGCTCGCCAGCATGATCAGCGCGGGGCTCAGCACGCCACCGTGTGCGTTCCACAGCATGAGGGCTGCCCGGGCGGCGAAGCAGGAGCCGATGACAACCGCGGCGCCGAACACCTGCCGGTACGCGCGCATGCCGATGTCGCGATCGCGGCGCGCCCAGGAGTAGCCCAGGACGGCCACGCACAACAAGGCGGCCTCAGCGGGCGGCAGCACCACCGCGCCGGCGAAGGTCCAGACCGAGGTCATGTCGACGTGGCCGTAGCCGGCCAACCGAACCCGCAGCCGGGACACCCGGGTAGAGATCTCTTCGAATACGACGCACAGGCCCAGCAACAGCGCGAGCCTGGAGTAGTCGAACCATCTCGGCTGCGTGGTGGCGACCAGAGTCACCATCGTGGTGAGCACCAGCACGTCGACGGACAGAACGAACGCCTGCATGGCCCGTGGAGTGGACCAGAGATCCCACGAACCTATCCTTGCTGCCGGCGAAAGCTTTGCGCCGCGTGCTGTGCGAGACATACTGACACTCCTACGTATTCAGCCGAAGGTAGTGGATAGACGGCACATTGTCATCGGCCTGCGGCAAACCAACGAACTTGGACGGCGCAGCACGTAGCGGTTGCACGCTGAAGCCCATTTCCGGAAGGCAACCGCACAAGTCCGCACATGATCCAAATGCACACGAACAGGGAGGTGCGCCATGCTCGGCAACGTCCGCTGGCCGTAAGTCATCGCTCGAACACTAACCGGAAACCGCCGGAGAGGAGGAAGTCGATGCTCAGCAACGTCCGCTGGCCGTAGGCCACCACGTCCACCCCACGCGCTCAACTCTCGGCCGAAGTCACCGGTGCCGGATCAGCGAGTTCGACATCCCGGCTCGCCCGCGCCCACGACGACGTCAGACCGAGCGCGAACACCGCACCCAGTGCCCCCGCGCCGGCTACGGCCCACTCGGTTCCCCACCTCCCCGCGACAAAGCCGCCCAGCAGTACCCCCAGTCCCTGGACGGCCAGCAGTCCGGATGAGGCGATGCCCACTGCCTGACCGCGTTGGGAGTCGGGAACCGTCCGCATGAACTCGGCGATGACCTGTACCTGGTAGGCGAAGCAGAGCCCGCTCACGGCCCACAGCACCACCGACGCCGTGATACCCGGCGTCCCCGCGCACAGCACCAGCGGGACGCCCGCGACGGCCGCCAAGGGGCCCATCCAGCGCGGGCGTGCCTGCGCCCGCACGCAGCGCAGGAAGAGGTAGGTGCCTAGCGCTGTGCCCGCGGGCATTGCGGCCATCAGCAGGCCGACCGCCGTCGCTCCACCGCCGAGCACGTCGGCGTACGGCGCGGCGACGCCCTCCGGAACGACGTACAACCCGGCCAGCCACGCCATGGCCAGCAGCGTGCGCAGCTTGCGATTGCGCCAGATGAGCCGGACGCCTCCGGTGAACGAGGACAGCATTCCGGTGTTCGGGGGATGCTCATGGCCTTCGGTGGCCACCGAGTACGGCGCCGGCCGCGCGTGCACGCCGGCCATGATCAGCAGGGCCGAGAGCGCGAAGGTGGCGGCATCCACAGCCAGTCCGGCGCGCGCTCCGATCGCGGCGATCACGATCCCGCCACCGGCGAACCCCGCCAACTGCGACAGCTGGTTGGTGATGGTGCGCAGCCCGGTCGCCACCACGTAGTGCTCGCCGTCGAGGATGTCGGGCACCAGGGCGGAATCGGCGGCACTGAACGGGGCGTCGACCAGGACCACGAGGATGAGCAGGCCACCCAACAGCCACAGCGACATCCCGGGTAGCGCCATCAATCCGACCAGGACCACCCGGACCAGGTCGCAGCCGACCAGAACGCGCCGGCGCGGCAGCCGGTCGGCCAGGCCGGAGAGCAGCACCCCGCCGATCAGGGCCGGCAGGAACGTCAGCGCGTAGGCCAGCGCGGTGAGCACGGCCGAGGCGGTTCGCTCGAACACCAGGACGGACAGGGCCACCCGGGCCAGCTGGTCACCGGCGGCGGACTGTGCGTCGGCCAGCCACAGCACCCGGAACTCACGCACCCGGAGCACGTCAGCGAAGGTGATCCGATCGCTGGCCACGCCTACCACACTTCCTGCCACACTTCCTGATGCCCGATATGACCTCCTACGGTAGCTGGCTGCACTCCGCTTTGGGGCATCGGCACCGATAACGTGGCCATCTGTGAAGAGACAACCCCGGCTGGCTGCCGGGCGGGCGCGGGCACTCGGCCTGCCCACCCGAGGAACTACCAACCCGAACCGACTTCGCCGGATGGACAACTGGATGGCGTTCGCGCTGCGCGATCGGCTGCGGCTCGCCGGGGACCCGCTGGTCATAGACCTCGGTTACGGCGACAGCCCGATCACCGCGGTCGAGTTGCTGACCCGGTTGCAGCCGGTCCGATCCGACGTGACGGTGCTCGGTCTGGAGATCGATCCGGATCGGGTGGCCGCGGCACTGCCCGCGACCCGTCCCGGCCTCAGCTTCGAGCGGGGTGGCTTCGAGCTCGCCGGCCGGCGCCCGGTGATCGTCCGCGCGGCCAATGTGCTGCGCCAGTACCCCGAGCCCTCGGTTGCCGGGTACTGGCAGACGATGCAGGTGGCACTGGAGCCGGGTGGCGTGATCGTCGAGGGAACCTGTGACGAGGTCGGACGGCGTGCCAGCTGGGTGCTGCTGGACGCGACCGGCCCCCTGACGCTGACACTGTGCTGCAAGGTGGACGCCATCGAGCGGCCGTCGGACCTGGCCGAGCGGCTGGTCAAGGCCCTGATCCACCGCAACGTCGCCGGCGAGCCGATCCACGCGCTGCTGCGCGCCATGGACGCGGCCTGGGACCTGCACGCACCGCTGGCAGCCTTCGGCGCTCGGCAGCGCTGGCAGGCCATGTGCGTCGAGGTCGCCGGCCGGTGGCCGGTGCTCAGCCCGCCGGCGCGGCACCGCCTCGGCGAGCTGACCGTCGCCTGGACCGCGGTGGCGCCGGGAAGCTAGCGGGCGAGTTCGGCGGGCCAGCTTTCCTGCCGCCAGGCCGCGTCCCAGAACAGCCACTCGTACGTCGAGGTGGTGACGACATGCTCGGTGCAGCGGGCCCGCTCCGAGTCCGAGAGTCGCTCACCCAGCCGGTCCACGATCCGCAGCACGCGCTCGACGGTGAGCTGGAACTCCTCGCCGCCGTAGGTGGCGATCCAGCGCTGGAAGAGCGGCTCGGGCGACCCCTCGGCCAGCAGCGCCTCGCCGACCCGGGCGTAGATCCAGTAGCAGGGCAGCACCACGGCGACGGCCTCGGCGAACGAGCCCTGGTGCGCGGTCCGCAGCAGGTACGAGGTGTAGGCCAGCGTGGTCGGCAGCACCGGAGTGGCCGCCACCTGCTCCGGGCTCAGGCCGAAGTCCGCGACGAAACCCGCGTGCAGGCTGCGCTCGACGGTGATGGCACCAGCCGCGTCGGCGCTGAACAGCACGATCGCGTCCTCGTCGTCGCCCTTCGCGCCGGTGATCGCCAGTGCCCGGGCGTAGTCGCGCAGGTAGTGGGCATCCTGCAGGACGTAGTGCTGGAACACCGGGGCCGGCAGCGACCCGTCGGTGAGGCCCGTGACGAACGGATGCTCCAGGATCGCCGCGTAGATATGCTCGATCTCGTTCCACAACTGGTCCCGGTAACGGCTCACCGGGCTACCCTATTCGGTGGCGTGATTCGGTGACGTGGACATCGCACCCGCGCTGCTGCATGGTGTGGCCACCGGAACACCATCAGTCAGTCGGGAGTGCGGTTTGCCAGCACAGCGGGAGCGGCCGGACGGGTTCGACTACGCCGTCGTGGTCATCGGCTCCGGCTTCGGCGGCAGCGTCACCGCGCTGCGGCTGACCGAGAAGGGCTACCAGGTCGGCGTCCTGGAGGCGGGCCAGCGCTTCGGCCCGCACAACCTGCCCTCGAACTCCTGGGATCTGCGCAACTTCCTGTGGGCACCCAAGCTCGGGCTCAAGGGCATGCAGCGCATCCACCTGCTGAAGAACGTCGTCATCCTGGCAGGCGCGGGGGTCGGCGGCGGTTCGCTCAACTACGCCAACACGCTGTACGAACCGGCCCTGCCGTTCTTCGCCGATCCGCAGTGGGCTCACATCACCGACTGGCACGCCGAGCTGGCGCCGTTCTACGCCCAGGCCAAGCGGATGCTGGGCGTCGTTCCCAATCCGACGATGACCCCGGCCGACATCGAGATGAAGCGGCTGGCCGAGCAGTTCGGCAGGGGGCACACCTTCGGTCTCGCGCCGGTCGGGGTGTCCTTCGGCCGGGACGGTGTCAAGGAGCCGGGCAGGACGGTCCCCGACCCGTTCTTCGGCGGCGCCGGTCCCGAGCGCACCGGATGCATCGAGTGCGGCGAGTGCATGACCGGCTGTCGGCACGGCGCCAAGAACACCCTCAACACGAACTACCTGAGCCGCATCATCGAACCGGCTAGCGCCAGAGCGGTTCGATGGCCTCGCGCAACAGGGCGCCGATGTCGCCGAGGACGTGCCGACCGCCCGAGACCACGACACGGCCGTCCACCAGCACGGTATCCACATCGGTCGCTCCGGCGGCCAGGATCGCCTGCTCGGGCAAGGCACCTGCCGTCCGGACGGTGTCGAGCCTGAGCGCCACCAGGTCCGCGCGCTGCCCGACCGCCAACCTGCCGGTGTCGGACCAGCCGAGACTTGCGTGCCCGGCCGCCGTGAGCGAGTCCACCAGCGCGGGCAGCGGAAACCGGCCGCGCCGCAACGAGGCCAGCCGATCGTTCATCTCCAGTGCCCGGACCTCTTCGAGCAGGTCCACCATCGCGTTCTGGTCGCTGCCCAGGGTGAGCCGCGCCCCGGCTGCGGAAAGCTCGGAGGCCGGCCCGATGCCGTCGGCGAGGTCGCGCTCGGTGGTCGGGCAGAAGCTGATGTTGGTGGCGGTGTCGCCATAGCGGCGGATGTCCGAGGCGCTCAGATGGGTGGCGTGCACGGCGGTGTGCAGCGGCCCCAGAAAGCCGGATCGCGCCAGCAGCTCGGTAGGCGTGCAGCCGTGCGCGGCGAGGGTCGCCTCGTTCTCGGCCGGTTGCTCGGAGACGTGGGCGTGCAGCGGTCTTTGCCGAGCCCAGCTCACCACCTCGGCAAGCTGGTCGGCCGGCACCGCGCGCACCGAGTGGATCGCCGCGCCGATCCGCGCGGTATCCGACTCCGCAATGGTGAGCGCGCTGACGCGCTGTCGCCAGCGCGCCGCCGACCCGTCGCTGAACCGTCGCTGCACGTCGTCCAGGCCCAGGTAGCCCGCCGCGCCGAGGCCGCCGCTCAGATAGCACGCGTCCAGCAGGGTGATCCTGATTCCGGCCGCTCCGGCCGCGGCGATCAGGGCGCGGCCGAAGGCATTCTCGTCGGCGTAACCGCTGCCGTCGAGGCGATGGTGCAGGTAATGGAACTCCCCCACGCTCGTGACGCCGGCCAGCGCCATCTCGGCGTACACCGCGGTGGCCAGCCGCTGGTAGGACTCCGGCTCCAGCATCCGCGCCAGGGCGTACATCCGCTCGCGCCAGGTCCAGAAGGTGCCGCCACCGTCGTGCGTGCGGCCCCGCAGCGCCCGGTGGAACGCGTGTGAATGGGTATTGGCGAATCCGGGCAGCACGAGGCCCGGCAAGCGCTGATCACCTTCGACGACAGGGGCATCGCGTTCCACGCGGACCCACCGGCCGCCGCCGGCAACCAGCCGCACGCGCTCGGCGACGCCACCGTCCAGCCAGGCGTGGCCGGCCCAGTAGGCGGTGGTCACCGCACGGTCGCCGGTGGCCCGGCCAGCTCGGCGACCACTGCCGCGAGCGCGTCCACACCACGGTGGCAGTCGTCGGTCTCGGCGTGTTCCACCGGGGAGTGCGAGACACCAGTGGGGTTGCGGACGAACAGCATGGTGGTCGGCACGCCGGCGTTGGCGAGGATGCCGGCGTCATGGCCCGCCCCGGTGCTCAGTACGGGGGCATCGGGCAGCACCGCACGCACCCGGTCGCTCAGGCCGGCGTCGAAGACGGTGCTGTCGGTCCAGGACTCCAGCTCCAGCGATCCATCCGCAGCCGTCGCGAGACCGGCCAGCTCGTCGACGACCGCGCGCACCGCGTCCGGGTCGGCACCCCGGGCGTCCAGCCAGGCTGTGACGTGCGAGGCGATCGCGTTCACCCCGTTCGGCTGGATCGAAACCTTGCCCATGGTGGCCACCGAACCGTGCCGCTGCGCTGCCTGCCGGGCGGCCAGGATCAGCTCGGCGCAGGCCAGCATCGGATCGTGGCGATCAACCAGCCGAGTCGTGCCCGCGTGGTTCGCCTCCCCGGGCAACTCGATCCGCCACCGGCCGTGCGGCCAGATCTGCGACGACACCGCGACGGGTTGGCCGAGGTCGATCAGGCCCCGGCCCTGCTCCACGTGCAGTTCCACGAAACAGCCGATGCGGCCGAGGGTTTCGTCATCGGCGCCGACCTGCGTCGGGTCGAAGCCGGCACCGGACATCGCGTCCGCCAGGCTCGTTCCGTCCGCGTCGCGCAGCGCTCGTGCCCGGTCCGCGGACAGCGCACCGGTGATCAGGCGCGAGCCGGCGCAGGCAATGCCGAACCGGGCGCCCTCCTCGTCGCCGAAGTTGACGACCGCGATCGGCCGGGACGGCGCGAAGCCCTGTGCGCGCAACGAGTCCAGTGCCGCGAAGGATGACACCACGCCGAGCGGGCCGTCGAAGGCGCCACCATCGGGAACGGAGTCCAGGTGGCTGCCGATCACCACGCCACCACCGGGCACGCTGGCGGGGTTCCCCCACCACGCCCACTGGTTGCCTGCCCGGTCCCGCACCACGTCCAGACCGCGGCGGCCGGCTTCGGCGGTGAACCACTCGCGCAGCGTGGAATCCACCGTGGTCCAGGCGAAGCGCCGGTAGCCACCGGTGGCGGCCGCCCGTCCGACCGGCGTGAGCTCGGCCCACATCCGATCGAACGACGCCGCACCGGCCACCGGCTGGCTCAGCTGAGGCCCGCCGTCGAGAGCCACGCCTTGGCCACGGTGACCGGGTTCTGCTTGTTCAGCGCCACCTTCTCGTTCAGCTGCACCAGGTCATCGGTGGTCAGCTTGGCCGATACCGCATCCAGCGCCGACTTCACGGTGTCCGACGCCTTCTTGCTGTTGATCAGCGGCACCACGTTCTGCGCGGTGTACAGGTTCTTCGGGTCGGCCAGCGCAACCCACTGGTTCTTGGCGATCAGCGGGTCGGTGGTGAAGACGTCACCGGCGTCGATCTGGCCGTTCTTGAGGGCGTTCTGGGTCAGCGGGCCACCGGCGTCGAGCTTCTTGAAGGACTTGAAGGTCACGCCGTAGGTCTTCTGCAGCCCGGGAATCCCGTCTGCGCGGGTCTGGAACTCCGGCGGCGCGCCGAGGGTGAGCTTGTTCGCCACCGCCGCCAGGTCCGCGATCGACTTCAGGTTGTACTTGCCGGCCGTGTCCTTGGTGACGACGATCGCGTCCTTGTCCTCGGCCGGGGACTGGGTGAGGACGGTGAGCGGTGCGGTGGTCGCCTTCTGCAGCGCGCTGTACACCTCGTCCGAGCTGACCGCGGTGGCCTTCTTGTCGAAGTACTGCAGCAGGACGCCGGAGTATTCCGGAATGAGGTCGATGGAACCGTCCTTGAGCGCCGGGATGTAGGTCTCCCGGCTTCCGATATTGAGCTTGGTGGTGACCTTGACGCCCTTGGCCTTCAACGCCTCGGCGTAGATGTCGGCAAGCACGACGTTCTCCTGGAAGTTGGCGGAGCCGACCACGATCGTGTCGGTGGGAGCGGCCGAACCGGCGCCCGCGCCGGCAGATGTTCCGGTCGAGGTCGGGTCGGAGCTGCCGCCGCAGGCGGCCAGCGCCAGCAGGCTCGCGCCGACCACGGCCGTGGCCAGGGTGCGTAGAGGGTTCATCTTCCAGCTCTCCTATCGATTTTATGGAGATCCTACCGATCATGCCGGTAGTCCGGTTCAGGTTGTGGGCGACGCCGCGATCAGCGCCTTCTGCGCGGAGGAGTCCACGACGACCTTGCGCGAGTAACGGCCCGTGATGCCGCGCGAAACGGCGTATCGCTGAATCAGCGCAAGAAGGAAGTCGATCGCCAGGGCCAGCACGGCGACGAGTACCGCGCCGGAGGCCATCTGCGGATAGTCCTGCTGCGCCAGCCCGTCGATCAGGTAGCGCCCCAGACCGCCGAGCGCGACGTAGGCGGTGACGGTCGCGGTCGCGATCACCTGCAGGAAGGAGCTGCGGATTCCGGAGAAGATCAGCGGCAGCGCGTTGGGCAGCTCGACCCGCCAGAGGACCTCTGAACCGCGCATCCCCATCCCCCGGGCCGCATCGCGCACGGCCGGATCGACGGCGTCCACTCCGGCGTAGGTGTTGGTGAGCATCGACGGGATGGCCAGCAGAATAAGTACGATCTCGCTCGGGAGAAGATACGGGGCCTGACCCGTGCTGTGGATATGCGGCGAGATGAGGATGACGAAGAAGGTCAGCAAGCCGACCGTCGGCAGCGCCCGGAACGAGTTCGCGATCGCCACCACGATGAAGCTGCCCCGGCCGGTGTGCCCGATGAGCAGGCCGAGCGGCACCGCGATGGCGGCAGCGATGATCAGCGCGATCAGTGAATACTGCAGATGCTCCTTGAGATGGGTGGGAACGCCGTCCGCACCGTGCCAATGTGCCGAAGCAGAAAGCCACTTCGCGATGTCGTTGATCACGAGGCACCCACCGCCCGACGCCAAGGGGTGAGCAGCCGGGCGAGAAGCTGGATCACCGTGTCGAAGATGAGGGCGAGGGCGACCGACAGGATGATGCCGAGCACGATCGGCGTCTGGTACGACAGCTGGAACCCGTTGGTGAAGAGCTGGCCGAGTTCCGGCACGCCGATCAGCGCGGACACCGACACCAGGCTGACGTTGGACACCGCGGCCACCCGCAGGCCCGCCGCGATCACCGGCACCGCGATCGGCAGCTCGACCCGCATCAGCCGGCCCACCCGGCGGTAGCCCATGGCTGTGGCCGCCTGCAGCACCTCGCCCGGAACGGCCGCCAGACCATCGGCGACCACCCGCACCATCAGCGCGACGGTGTAGATCGTCAGCGCCACCACGACGTTGCTGGGATCGAGGATCTTGGTCTTGAGCAGTCCGGGAAGCAGGATGAACAGCGCCAGGGACGGGATCGTGTAGAGCAGACCGGCGACGGTGACCAGCGGCGGATAGGCCCACCGGTAGCGCCGGGCCAGCCAGCCGAGCGGCAGGGCGATGATCAGCCCGAACACCAGCGGCAGCGCGGACAGCCGGGCATGCCAGCCCAACCAGCTCACGATCTCACCCTGATTGTCACGGAAATACTGGATCATTGGGCGCCACCGACCGGCTCTTGGGTGCGGCCGGATTCGTCGCGGTGCTCGATCAGGACGAGCACCTCGGCCGCGGTGACGGTGCCCAGCAGCCGCCCGCTCTCGTCGGCGATCACGCCGCGGCCGGTCGGTGAGGACAGGCAGGCGTCCAGCGCCGAGCGAAGAGAGCCGCCCTGCTGAGCCACAGTTCCGCCGCGGTGCAGCAGATTCTCGGTGACGGTGCCCTCGCCGGGCTTGAGATCGCTCAGCCGCAGCCAGCCCTGTGGCGCTCCCCGGTCGTCCACGGCGAGCAGCCAGCCGTCGCGTGAGTCGCTTCCGGTTACCGGCCCGTTCATCGCGATCGTCGGCTCGGGGTGAGTGGCGAGCTGCCCGGCGCTGGTGAATCCCAAGGCCCGGTAACCGCGATCGCGACCGACGAAGCCGGCGACGAAGGCGTCCACCGGGCGGTTGAGCAGGTCCGCTGGAGCCGCCACCTGCGCGAGCTGGCCACCGACCCGCATCACCGCGACCTGGTCGCCCAGTTTGATGGCCTCGTCGATGTCGTGCGTGACGAACACGATGGTCTTGCCCAGCTCGCCCTGCAGCCGGAGGAACTCGTCCTGCAGCTGATCGCGTACGACTGGATCGACCGCGCTGAACGGCTCATCCATCAACATCACCGGGGGATCCGCCGCCAACGCCCGAGCCACTCCGACCCGCTGCTGCTGACCACCGGACAGCTGCGCGGGATAGCGGTCGGCGAAGTGCGCGGGCAGGCCGACCCGCTCCAGCAGTTCCCGGGCGCGGGAGCGGGCCTTCTTGCGGTCCCAGCCGAGCAGGTACGGCACCGTGGCGACGTTGTCGAGAACGGTGCGGTGCGGGAACAGGCCGGCATGCTGGATGACGTAGCCGATTCCGCGGCGCAGCTCGTGGGTCGGCACGGTGGCGGTGTCGCGGTCGTCCAGCCAGATGGTGCCCGAGGTCGGGTCGATCATCCGGTTGATCATCCGCAGCGAGGTGGTCTTTCCGCAGCCGGACGGCCCGACGAATACGGTGATCTGGCCGGACGGCGCCACCAGGTCCAGGGTGTCGACGGCGACCGTGCCATCCGGGTACTGCTTGGATACCGAGTCGAATCGGATCACGCGCGGGTCACTCCTCTGCCGGTCGAGGACAACGCCTCGAAGTGAGCGGACAGGCCTGCTGCCTCATCATGGAGCATCGCACCGTAGTGCCGCATTGTTTCATCGCTTATCCGGTAGGTCGGCCCGACCAGGCTCACGGCGCCGGCGACTCCGTCGGGTCGCCGGATCGGGGCGGCGATCGAGGTGACGTCCGGTTCCACCGCCGAGCGAAGGGCGACGTAGCCGAGGTCCCCGACGTCCCCGCGCAGCGCGGCACCGACGGCGCTGGCCCGCAGCGGCACCGTGCGCCCCACCCAGCTGGTGTGCCGGATGGCGTGGGTTCCCTCGACGACCGCCAGGTACAGCGCCGTGTCCCCCGGACCGCGGACCGCGAGATAAGCCGACTCTCCGGTCGCGAGTACCACCCGCTCGAGACAGGGCTGCGCGATCTTGCTGAGGTGGTTCCTGCCCAGGGCGGCCGCACCGAGCTGCAGCAGCCGCGGGCCGGC
Organism: Jatrophihabitans lederbergiae; assembly: GCF_031845305.1. Lineage (NCBI taxonomy): Bacteria > Bacillati > Actinomycetota > Actinomycetes > Jatrophihabitantales > Jatrophihabitantaceae > Jatrophihabitans > Jatrophihabitans lederbergiae. The sequence continues at coordinate 210,565 of NZ_JAVREH010000005.1, forward strand.
GCCGAACAGGCCGTCCGCGTCCCGGGTGACGAAGTCGGAGTTCTCCAGCGTGCGCAGCAGCCGTAGCGCCGTGCTGGTCGGGATCTCGGCGCGCCGGGCGCAATCCGACAGCGCGATGGATCCCTGCGCGCAGACCTCGGCGAGCAGGTCCAGCGCCCGCTCCACAGCTCGGGTGGAGGACAGCGTCGGCACGGAGGGAGCGTGCTCCACCGAATTGGCCATCCGCCCTCCCCGATGTGTTGACTTTCCCGAGATCTTGCTACTGAATGGCACTAGCTTTTCATCTGTTGGATGGTGCCGCACCGCGCAGTTCCGCGGAAGACCGCTGCGGTCCCCGTCCGGGCGCGTTTATCGGATCGTTACTCCGGCTCGCTGGGGTGGGCTGAATGGCAGGATTGTGTGATCGACATAGATGGCCAGCACCTCACGTCGGATCAGATCGCCGCGGCCGCGGAGGGGCCGCTGAACGTCAAGGTTACCCACGACGCTCTCGAAGCGGTGCGGCGATCGCATGCCGAAGCGGTTCGGGCCGCCCGGCAACGTCCCATCTACGGCCTCACGACCGGGGTCGGCGCGAACCGGCTGATCGACGTGGAACCGGACACCGAAGGCGCGCAGGCGCTGCTGCGCAGCCACGCGACCTCGGCCGGTCCGCCGCGTTCGGCCGCCCGGGTCCGGGCCATGCTGCTGATCCGGCTCAACCAGCTGTGCGCCGGCGGTGCCGGGCTGCGGCCGGTGATCGTCGAGGCCCTGGAACGCATGGTCAACACCGACACCCTGCCGACGATCCGGGAGTTCGTCGGGATCGGGACGGCGGAGCTGTCGGCCCTCGCCACCACGGCACTCGCACTGCAGGGCCGCTCGCTGCTGTCCGAGCATCCCGAGCTGGTGTTCGGGCCGCACGACGCGCTGCCGTTCATCTCCAGCAATGCGGCGGCGCTGGCGGACGCGGCACTGGCGGCCCGCTGCTTCGACACGACGGCCCGGGCCGCGCTGATCGTCGCCGCCCTGAGCTTCGCCGCCGTCCGCGGCAACTCCGAGGCGTACGCGCCGCCGGTCGAGCGCGCCACCCCGATGCCAGGGGCCCGGACGACCTGCCGGGTGATGCGCTACCTGGTCGGCTCGCCGGAGCCCGCCCGCATCCAGGACCCGTACGGCCTGCGGGCACTTCCCCAGGGACACGGCATCCTGCTCGATGCCCTGTCGACGTTGCGAAGCACCATCGAGGCCTACGCCAACGCACCGTCGGAGAACCCGTCGATCCTGGCCGACGGCTCTGTCGCGCATCACGGCGGCTTCCACGCCGGCTACCTCGCGCTGACGTGTGACACCGCCGCCATCGCCGCCGTCCAGTCCGGGCAGCTTGCCCTGAACCGGCTGACCTATGTCAGCGAGCCGAATCACACCGGCCTGGAGCCCTTTCTCGGTGACGGCACCCCGGGGGCGTCCGGGGTGATGGTGGTCGAGTACGTGGCGGCGACGGCGCTGGGTGACCTGCGTGCCGCGGCGGCCCCGGCCTCGACGCAGAGCATCACCCTCTCGCGCGGCATCGAGGACACCGCCAGCTTCGCCTCGCTGGCGGCGCGGCAGCTGTTCACGGCCTCGGACCGGTACCAACTGCTGGTCGCCTGTGAGCTGGTGGCGGCCCTGCGTGCGGTCCGGATGAGCGCCCCGGTGCTGACCGGCCCGCAGCAGCAGGCGGTGGACGCGTGCGCCGAACTCTCAGCCGTGCTGGATGACCGAGACCTCACCGGCGACCTGGAAGTGGCGCAGCGACTACTGCCCTCGCTCGCCGAACTCGTCGACGATCGGGTGCTCGGCTGACGCGCCCTCGCGGACGGACACGGCCAGCGCCAGACAGATCACGCCGACAACGCACAGCAGCGCCGCCCACCACGGCATCCGTCGCATCCATCCCATGAACCGGCTCCCTAACTCGCTTGGTAGCAGGCGTGCAGCCGGTCACGGTGCATGCGCTCGTCCACCAGCGTGAAGGCCGCCTTCTCCGGCACCCGCCTACTCGCGGCGTTCTCGGCGAAGGCTAATGCGAACACTTCAAGCTCGAATCGCGGGTCGGGATGTTCGTGCCTGGGTCTGGTCGAGTTGCTCGACACCGGAGTTCATGGTGCGCATGGGGTGCAGCTGCGCACATATCTCGGTCTCTGAACGCCGGCGTGCCGGACCAGATCATGTCGTCCCTCGTGTCAGCCGAGCCGGCGGCTGAGCAGCGCCGCCGCCCGGCTCGTCACCTCGACGAGTTGCTCGCGACGTCCGGCCAGATCGCGACTGCGCAGGGACACGCTGATAGCGGCCACCGGACGGCCGGTGCGATCGCGCGCGGCGACCGCGATCGAGGCGATGCCCGCGCTGACATGGCCGTCCTCTTCACTGACTCCCGCTGCCCGCTCGACCTCGATCAGCCGCCGCAAGTGGGCAACGGTGTGCGGCCCGACGTCGGTACGCGCGGTGAGCCGAGCCGAGCCCGGATAGATGGCGCGGAACTCGTTGTCGGGCAGCGCGGCCAGCACGGCCCGTCCGGACGCGGTGAGGTGTGCCGGCAGCCGCACCCCGACGTCGGTCACCAGGCCGGGTGAGTTCCGGGGCTGCTCCTTCAGCAGGTACAGCAGCTCCTGGCCGAGCAGGATGCCCAGGTGCGCGGTGGCTCGCGTCGTGCGTACCAGGGAGGTCAGCACCGGGCGGCCGAGGCGCTCCAGCCGCTCCTGCCGCAGGTAGCCGGTGCCGATCTCGAAGGCGCCGACGCCCAGTCCGTACGCCCGGTCTTCGGCAAAGTGCACCACGAAGCCTGCATTGACCAGCACCCCCAGCAGGTGGTAGACGCTGGAGCGGGGCAGGCCGAGCCGGCTGGCGAGGGCCGAGGCGGGCAGCGGCTCGGTGGACTGCGCCAGCTGCCGAAGCAGGCCGAGCCCGGCGGCCAAGGCGGGTGCGCGGTCGGTCATCGCCACAACTATCTCAGATCCGAGACAGATCAACACTCCCCCGGCTGGTCATCAAGGCGTACGGCTTGCAGGATTGGGCCTATGACTACTCCCTCCCGGGTGATCCGCGCCGCCCGTGGCACGCAACTGACCGCGCAGGGCTGGCAGACCGAGGCCCCGCTGCGGATGCTGATGAACAACCTCGATCCGGAGGTCGCCGAGCACCCCGAGGACCTGGTGGTCTACGGCGGTACCGGCAAGGCGGCTCGCGACTGGAACAGCTATGACGCCATCGTCCGGACGCTGACCACACTGAAGCTGGACGAGACGCTGCTCGTGCAGTCCGGCCGTCCGGTCGGCGTTCTGCAGACGCACGAGTGGGCGCCCCGGGTGCTGATCGCGAACTCCAACCTGGTCGGCGACTGGGCCAACTGGGAGGAGTTCCGCCGGCTGGAGCAGCTCGGGCTCACCATGTACGGTCAGATGACCGCCGGCTCGTGGATCTACATCGGCACCCAGGGCATCCTGCAAGGCACGTACGAAACGTTCTCCGCCGTCGCCGCCAAGAGGTTCGGCGGCACCCTGGCCGGAACCATCACCCTCACCGCCGGGCTCGGCGGGATGGGTGGCGCCCAGCCGCTGGCCGTCACCATGAACGACGGCGTCGCGATCTGCATCGAGGCCGACCCCTCGCGCATCGCCCGGCGCATCGAGCACGGCTACCTCGACGTCCAGGCGACGAGCGTGCAGCACGCGCTCGACCTTGCCGTCGAGGCCCGGGACACCCGCAAGCCGCTGTCCATCGGGCTGCTCGGCAACGCCGCGTCGCTGGTGCCGCAACTGCTGGCCAACAGCGCGCCGATCGACATCGTCACCGACCAGACCTCGGCGCACGACCCGCTGGCCTACCTGCCGATCGGTGTCGAGTTCGACGAGATGAAGGATTACGCCGCCCGAAAGCCGGAGGAGTTCACCGGACGGGCGCGCGCCTCGATGGCCCGCCACGTCGAGGCGATGGTCGGGTTCGCCGACGCCGGTGCCGAGGTGTTCGACTACGGCAACTCCATCCGTGGCGAGGCCCAGCTGGCGGGTTACTCCCGCGCGTTCGCGTTTCCCGGCTTCGTCCCTGCCTACATCCGACCGTTGTTCGCCGAGGGCAGGGGCCCGTTCCGGTGGGCGGCACTGTCCGGTGACGCCAAGGACATCGCCCGTACGGACAAGGCGGTTCTCGAGCTGTTCCCCGAGAACGAGTCCCTGCACCGGTGGATCACCATGGCGCAGGAGCGGGTGCACTTTCAGGGCCTGCCGGCCCGGATCTGCTGGCTCGGGTACGGCGAGCGTGACAAGGCCGGTCTGGTGTTCAACGACCTGGTCGCCCGCGGTGAGGTGTCCGCCCCGATCGTCATCGGCCGCGATCACCTGGACGCGGGATCGGTGGCCTCGCCCTACCGGGAGACCGAGGCGATGGCCGATGGCTCCGACGCGATCGCGGACTGGCCGCTGCTCAACGCGATGGTGAACGTTGCCAGCGGCGCCTCGTGGGTGTCGATCCACCACGGCGGCGGTGTCGGCATGGGGCGCTCCATTCACGCCGGCCAGGTGTGCGTCGCCGACGGCACGCCGCTGGCCGCGCAGAAACTGGAGCGGGTGCTCACGAACGACCCGGGCATGGGCGTCATCCGGCACGTCGACGCCGGGTATCCGCGCGCCGACGAGGTGGCCGCCGAGCGTGGCGTCCGGGTGCCCATGCGCGAAAGCTGAGTTCTTTCACCGGCGGCCCTACGACGTCAGAGGGCCGGTCGCTGCGGTAACGAGGTCCGGCGGTACCTCATGGCCGCCTGCGAACTCGCGGTAGTCGACGTCGTAGCCCTCGGACCGCAGCGTCGCGACGATGCGCCTGCCACAGCGGTCGATCGGCAGGACGGTGTCGGCGCGGCCGTGCGAGAGAAACACCCTGGGGCGGCCTCGTCGTTCCCCGGGCACGACGAAGCCGGGCGAGAAGGCGAACACCCGGCTGAACAGATCGCCGTTCATCAAGCCCAGGGTTAGGGCGTACGAGGCGCCGTCGGAGAAGCCGGCGCTCGCCACCCGGTCGGCGTCGACGCCGAACCGCTCGAAGACCGTGCCCAGCGCGATGTCGAGCGCACCGACGTCCGGGCCGAGCCCGCCGCTGATCACGTCCCAGGTGGCGAAGCGGGATTTCGGCGCGAGCACCAGAAACTTGCGCCGCTCCGCCTCCTTTTGGAACAGCTGCACCGTGCGGGTCGGCTCGCCGCCGGCGCCGTGGAACGCGACCACGAGCGGAACCGGGCTCGCGGGCAGTTCGGACGGCGAGAAGAGCAGCGCCGCGCGCGGACCATCCCCCAGCCTGGTCAGGACGGCCCGCGCCGACGGGGTTATCAGCTCTGCGGCCTGTGCGGGTCCGGGACGACGCGAGAGCCTGCCGCCATGCCAACCGCTGAGCACCTCGTCGGAGATCCCGGGATCTGTTCCATCAGCAGTCGCCATACCTCAATTGTCACCTCGTCGCCGCGCGGCACGATCCAGCAGCCTGCGGCATTTCACACGCCGCTCCGCAGACGCTGGAGACGAAGGCGCACAGCGCCGGACGGACTCGCTGGCTCATCCGACTTGACCTGAACTGAAGCGCTGCCTCGCCGCCGGTCCGGCGAACCCACCGGCGAAGAGACCTATGCTCCATCGGTGACATCCCCTCCGGCGAGAACAACTCTGCTCACCGGCATCGGCCTGCTCGCCACCCAGTACGACGCCCTCGGTGAGATCGAGAATGCGGCACTGGTGATCGAGGACGAGCGCATCGCATGGATCGGCTCCACCGCTGACGCTCCGGCCGCCGACAGCTGCGTCGACCTGGCCGGCCGTTGCGTCCTACCGGGCTTCGTCGACTCGCACGCCCACCTGGTGTTCGCCGGTGACCGGGCGGCCGAGTTCGCGGCCCGGATGACCGGAACCGCCTATTCCGCAGGGGGAATCCGCTCCACTGTTGCCGCGACCCGCGAAGCGTCTGACGAGGCCCTGCGTGCCAATCTCGCCCGGCTCGCGGCCGAATTGCGGGCGGCAGGCGTGACCACCTTCGAGTGCAAGTCCGGCTACGGTCTGGACACCGCCACCGAGGAGCGTTCGGTACGCCTGGCCGCGGAGCAGACCTCCGAGGTCACCTATCTGGGTGCGCATGTGGTGCCCGCCGGAATCGACCGGGGCGAGTACGTCGACCTGGTCTGCGGCGAGATGCTCGCTACCTGCGCGCCACACGCCCGGTGGGTGGATGCCTTTTGCGAACAGGGTGCGTTCGACGTGGACGAGAGCCGCGCGGTACTGACGGCGGGCAAGGCGGCCGGGCTCTTGCCCCGCCTGCACGCCAACCAACTCACGGCCGGCGGCGGTGTGCGGCTGGCCGTGGAACTCGACGCGGCGAGCGCGGATCACTGCACCCATCTGCGTCCGTCCGACATCGATGCCCTGGCCAATTCGTCGACCGTCGCGACCTTGCTGCCGCTGGTGGAGTTCTCGACCCGCTCGCCCTATCCAGATGCGCGCGGGCTGCTGGACGCCGGCGCCACCGTCGCCCTTGCCACCGACTGCAACCCCGGCTCAGGCTTCTCGACCTCGATGCCGCTGGCTATCGCACTGGCGGTGCGCGAGATGCGGATGACGCCGGCCGAGGCGGTACATGCCGCGACAGCGGGTGGAGCCGATGCGCTGCGGCGCAACGACATCGGACGGTTGGCGGTCGGCCAGCGGGCGGACCTGGTCGTCCTCGACGCGCCCAGTTACGTCCACCTGGCCTACCGCCCCGGGGTGCCGTTGATCCACCAGACGTGGATCAACGGCAAGCCGGCCTGATCAGCAACGATTTCTTGCAGACCAGTGGCCCAGCAGCGCGGCGACTGTTCCGCGACGCAGAGTGGACCACAACGCAGAGTGGACCGAGCAGAATTCCCCGAACTCAGGCGAAGCGACGGGCCACCGATTCGGCGCGGGCAACCAGGTTCAGGTCGTGCGCGACACCGGGAACGTAGAACAGGATGTAGTCGGCCCCCGCCTCGAGGACGGCGTCCACCTTCGCGGCGATCTCGTCCTCGGTGCCGATGACGGTCTGCGCCGCGAACTGCTCGAAGTCGATGCCGCCGCGGGCCTTCTCGGTGGCAGCCTTCGGGTCCTCACCCGCGTCGAGCGGGAAGACGTTCAGACTGGTGGACTTGATGATCTCGTTGTAGTCGCGTCCGACCGTCTCGCAGTGGCCCTTGAGAATCGCGAGCTTGTCGCGCACGACAGCGGGGTCGCCGCCACCGACGTTCGCCGCGTCGCCGTACTTCGCCACCAGCTTGAGGGTCACCTTCTCACCGCCGCCGCCGATCCACAGCGACGGGTGCGGCTTGCGGACGCCCTTCGGCTCGTTGATCGGCTTGTCGACCGAGTAATACTTGCCCTGGAACTGGAATTCGTCCTGCGTCCACATGCCGAACACGATCTCGACGGCCTCCCGGAAGGCGCCCATCCGATCCTTGAGTTCCGGCCACTCATAGCCGTAGGCCTTCCATTCCTGCTCGTACCAACCGGCCCCGATGCCCGCGTAGAGCCGGCCGTGGCTGGCCACGTCCACCGTGGACGAGATCTTGGCGTACAGCGCGGGGTTGCGGTAGCCGTTGCAGCCGACCATCTGGCCGATGTTCACGCGCTTGGTGTCGCGCGCGAGCGCCGTCGTGGCCGTCCAGCACTCGAACGTCGTCTCGGTCGTCGGCTCCGGAACGGTGTGGAAGTGGTCGTAGAGCCAGATCGAGTCCCAGGACCCCTCGTCCGCGGCCTTGGCGACCGCGGTCATCGCCTCCCACTGCTCGATCGGGTCACCGATGCCGACCAGGTCCATTCGCCAGCCCTGCGGAACAAACATTCCAAAGCGTGTAGTCATGCGACTCAGTGTGCTACATCCGGAGAAGGTCAGCGGATACCAACGTGCCGTCGGAAATTTCCAGCAGTCCCATCGTGCCGCGCGGCTGCCGGCGCTTGTCGGTGGGCGAGCCAGGGTTGAAGATCCGCTGCCCGTCGTGGAACTCGTCGAACGGTATGTGGGAATGGCCGAAGACGACCAGCCGGGCGTCCGGAAAGCGGCGTCGCAGCCTCGCCGGGCGGCCCTTGGCGGGGCCACTGTCGTGGAGCATCGCGACGGGCAGGCCGTCCAGATCGAGGCTGAGTGTCTCCGGAGTACCCCATGCCGCCACGTCCGGACCGTCGTTGTTGCCGAGCACCGCGTGCACCGGAGCCCAGGTCGACAGCTCCTCCAGCACCGCCGCCGTGCAGACGTCGCCGGCGTGCAGGATGAGTTCGACGTGCTCCAGCACGGCCGCGACACCGCGCGGGCAGCCCTTCCAGAAGCGCGGCGCGTGGGTGTCCGACAGGACGGCGACCTTCACGACAACCAGCGTGACACAGCGGCCCATCCGCCGAGCCGCTCGCGCCGAACAGCTGGAGTGACCCTCATTCCGCCGCCCGCACACGTCAGCCGGCGCGGGGTGCTGGCGGGACTGGCAGCCATGGGCTTGACGCTGATCACCGGATGCGGTTCCGGGAGGCGGCAGACTGACGCGGTGACATCTCTTTCTCACTCCCCCGACAGCGGCAGCGACCCCGACAGCGGGAGCGGCAGCGGCAGCCCGGTGAGGCATGCCTACGGCAGCGATCCGGCCCAGTACGGGGAGCTGTACCTGCCCACCTCAGGGCGTAAGCCGGGCACCGTGGTCGTCCTGCACGGTGGCTTCTGGCGCGCGATGTACGGCGTGGAGCTCGGTGCTCCGCTGGCGGCAGACCTGGCCCGGCGCGGCTGGGTGGTGTGGAACCTGGAGTACCGGCGCGTCGGCGCGGGCGGCGGGTGGCCCAACACCCTGGCCGACGTGGCCACCGGCATCGACCACCTGGCCACGTTGAAGGCCGACGGTACGGAGCTGGACCTGACCGACGTGGTGGCGATCGGGCACTCCGCGGGCGGGCACCTGGCCACCTGGGCGGCGGGCCGCGCTGAGCTTCCGGCTGCCGCCCCTGGCGCGCAGCCGGTAGTGCGGCTCACCGGCGTAGTGGCGCAGGCCGGTGTGCTCGATCTCGAACGAGCCGCCCGCGAGGAGGTCGGCGGAACCGCGGTGCCGGACCTGCTCGGTGGCCCGATAACCGAATTCGCCCAGCGCTACCGCGAGGCCAGCCCGCAGGCGCAGCTTCCGATCACCGTCCCGGTGCGGTGCGTGCACAGCCCGGACGATCAGAACGTGCCGTTCGACCAGAGCGTCGACTACGTCAAGGCCGCTAAGGCAGCGGGCGACGACGCGGAGCTGTTGCAGGTGCCAGGCGATCACTTCGCCCTCATCGACACCGGCTCGGAGGCCTGGGCGACGGTGCTGCGGCTGCTGCCCGGCCTGCTCCGGAACTGACTCCCGCCACCAGCGCCGGCACCGGCTGGTACCGGGTGAGCAACGTCGCTTAACAGGTCATTCGTCCTGTCGGAGGCTGCGGTTAGGGTGAACGGCATTGCACTGGACAGCCCTCCCGCCCGAGAATGGTCAAGCCGATGAGCACCGAAGCATTCGTCTACGACGCGATCCGGACGCCGCGCGGCCGCGGCAAGAAGAACGGCTCGCTGCACGAGGCCAAGCCGGTCACCCTGCTCACCGGGCTCATCCACGAGATCCAGCGCCGCAATCCGAGCCTCGACCCCGCCCGGATCGAGGACGTCCTGATCGGCGTGGTGTCGCCGGTCGGCGACCAGGGCGCGGTCATCGCCCGTACTGCGGCCGTTGCCGCCGGCCTGGTGAACTCCGGTCCCGGCGTGCAGCTGAACCGGTTCTGCGCCTCCGGCCTCGAGGCCGTCAACATGGCGGCGCAGAAGGTCCGCTCGGGGTGGGAGGAGCTGCTGCTGGCCGGTGGAGTCGAGTCGATGTCACGGGTGCCGATGGGCTCCGACGGCGGCGCGTGGGCCATGGACCCGCAAACCTCGTACCAGACCAGTTTCGTGCCGCAGGGCATCAGCGCGGACCTCATCGCCACCATCGAGGGCTTCAGCCGGGACGACGTGGACGTGTTCGCAGCCGACTCCCAGACGAAGGCCGCCAAGGCGCAGGCGGACGGCGTATTCACCCGCTCGCTGATACCGGTGCGCGACAGCAACGGCATCGCGCTGCTCGAACGCGACGAGTTTCCCCGGGCCGGCACCACTCCCGAGTCGCTGGGCAAGCTGCCGCCCTCGTTCGACGCGGTCGGCGCGATGGGCGGCTTCGACGCCGTCGCCCAGCAGAAGTACCACTGGGTCGAGCGGATCAACCACGTCCACACCGCCGGCAACTCCTCCGGCATCGTCGACGGCGCGGCGCTGATGCTGATCGGCAGCGAGCAGGCCGGCGCGGAGTTGGGCCTCACCCCGCGGGCACGGATCGTCTCCACCGGCGTGGTCGCCGAGGAGCCGACCATCATGCTGACCGGTCCCGCCCCGGCCGCCCGCAAGGCGCTCGCCAAGGCCGGCCTCACCGCCGACCAGATCGATCTGTACGAGGTGAACGAGGCGTTCGCCGCGGTCGTGCTGAAGTTCATCCGCGACATGGACGTGCCGAGCGAGAAGGTCAACGTCAACGGCGGCGCGATCTCGTTCGGGCACCCACTGGGCGCCACCGGAGCCATGATCCTGGGCACCGTGATCGACGAGCTGGAGCGTCGCGATCAGCGGTACGGCCTCGCGACCCTGTGCGTCGGTGGCGGCATGGGCGTGGCCACGGTCGTCGAGCGTGTCTGAGTCCGGTTCCCGTGCCTCAAATCCCATGGTCGCTGCACCATCCACCAGAGATGCTTCCGGAGCAGACATGAGCAACATGATCAGCTGGGCGCAAGACGCCGACGGCATAGTGACCCTGACGATGGACGACCCGGACCAGCGCGCCAACACGATGAACGAGACGTTCCAGACCTCGTTCGGTCCGATCGTCGACCGCCTCTATGCCGAACGGGAGTCGATCACCGGCGTCATCCTCACGTCCGCGAAGGAGACCTTTTTCGCCGGCGGTGACTTACGGCTGCTGAGCAAGGTCACCGACGACACGGCTGAGCAGTTCTTTCTCCAGGCGGAGCGGCTCAAGTCGCACCTGCGCCGCCTGGAAAAGCTGGAACGCCCCGTGGTCGCGGCGCTGAACGGCACCGCACTCGGTGGCGGCTTCGAACTGGCGCTCGCCTGCCACCACCGCATTGCCGTGGACAACCCCAGGAGCCGGTTCGGCTTTCCCGAGGTGACTCTCGGCCTGCTGCCCGGTGGCGGTGGCGTGGCCCGCACCGTCCGCATGCTCGGCATCCAGGACGCGCTGATGAAGGCGCTGCTGCAAGGCCAGCGACTCAAGCCCGCCGCAGCCCTCGACCTCGGCCTGATCGACGAGCTCGCACCGGCCGCCGAGGCCATGCTCGAAACCGCCCGCAGCTGGATCAAGGCCAATCCGGACGCCGTCCAGCCCTGGGACGTCCAAGGCCACAAGATCCCCGGTGGCACGCCCGCCGATCCCAAGCTCGCGGCGATGCTGCCGGCCTTCCCCGCGAACTTGCGCAAGCAGCTCAAGGGCGCGCCGATGCCCGCACCACGCCACATCATGGCGGCGGCGGTCGAAGGCAGCCAGGTCGACATCGACACCGCCCTGCGCATCGAGACCCGCTACCTCACCGACCTGGTTCGCGGGCAGGTCAGCAAGAACATGATCCAGGCGTTCTGGTTCGACCTGAACTCCATCAACGCCGGCGGCAGCCGCCCGGCCGGTTTTCCCAAGCGCCCGGCCACGAAGGTGGCGGTTCTCGGCGCCGGGATGATGGGCGCCGGAATCGCCTACGAAACCGCCCGCAACGGCATCGAGGTGGTCCTCAAGGACGTGTCGCTGGAGGCTGCCGAGAGCGGCAAGGACTACTCACGCAAGCTGCTCGACAACGCGGTGTCCCGGGGCACAGTCACCGAGTCGGTGCGCGACGAGGTGCTTGCCCGGATCACGCCGACAGCCTCGGCCAAGGACCTCGCCGGCTGCGACTTGGTCGTCGAGGCCGTGTTCGAGAACGTCGGGCTGAAGCACCAGGTGTTCGGTGAGATCGAGTCCATCGTCGCGCCGGACGCCCTGCTCGGCTCCAACACCTCGACGCTGCCGATCAGCTCGCTGGCCGAGGGAGTGCGCCGCAAGCAGGACTTCATCGGCCTGCACTTCTTCTCACCCGTCGACAAGCTGCCGCTGCTGGAGATCATCCGGGGCGAGCAGACCTCGGACGAGGCGCTGGCCCGGGCGCTGGATTACGCACAGCAGATCAAGAAGACGCCGATCGTGGTCAACGACAGCCGCGGGTTCTTCACCAGCCGGGTGATCGGCACCTTCGTCAACGAGGCACTGGCCATGCTGGGCGAGGGCGTGCAACCGGCGACGATCGACCAGGCCACCACCCAGGCAGGCTACCCGGTCGGTGCGCTGCAGCTGACCGACGAGCTGAACATGGGGCTGTTCGTCAAGATCCGCAACGAGACCCGGACCGCAGTTGCTGCGGCGGGCGGAACTCTGCCCACGCATCCCGGTGAGGTCGTGGTGGATCGAATGGTCGAGCTCTGCCGCCCCGGCCGCCTACGCGGTGCCGGCTTCTTCGACTACGACGAGAGTGGCAAGCGGATCGGCCTGTGGCCGGGGCTGGCAACGGAGTTCCCGGTCCGGGGCAATCCAGCGGACGTGGACCTGCACGAGCTGCAGGAGCGGATGCTCTTCATCGAGGCGATCGAGTCCGTTCGGTGCCTGGAAGAGGGTGTGCTCAACACGGTCGCCGACGCCAATATCGGCTCGGTCATGGGCATCGGGTTTCCGCCGTGGACGGGTGGAGTGCTGCAGTACATCAACGGCTATCCCGGTGGCCTGCCCGCGTTCGTGGCCAGGGCGGAGCAGCTTGCCCAGCGCCACGGCGACCGCTTTGCCCCCAGCCCGCTGCTGCGCAAGAAGGCCGAGAACGGTGAGACCTTCGCATGACGCCGAACCCCGGCCCGTTGAGCGGTATCCGGGTGCTCGAACTGCCCGCGCTCGGGCCGGTGCCCTTCCTGGGAATGCTGCTGGCCGATCTGGGGGCCGAGGTGGTCCGCATCGACCGGACTCCCGCCAGCACGGATGGCAGCGACCCGCTGACCGCACTCCCGGTCGGGGCCACCGGTCCACTGGGTCGCGGACGCCGCTCGATCACCCTGGACCTGCGCCAGCCGGCGGCCGCCGCTGTAGCCCTGGACCTGGCCGCCACATCCGACGTGCTGATCGAGGGGTTCCGGCCCGGCGTCGCCGAACGGCTGGGCGTCGGACCGGAGCAGGCGCTCGCCCGCAACCCCACCCTGGTGTACGGGCGGATGACCGGCTGGGGCCAGGACGGGCCGTTGGCGCCGACCGCCGGACACGACATCACGTACCTGGCGATCTCAGGGCTGCTCCACGGCATCGGCCCGGCGGCTGGGCCGCCGACCCCACCGGCGAACTACCTCGGTGATTTCGGCGGCGGTGCGATGTCCTTGGCCGTGGGCGTGCTGGCCGCGGTGCTCAGCGCCAGGTCGACCGGCGTCGGCCAGGTCGTGGATGCCGCCATGATCGACGGAGCCGCCTACCTGGCGACAATGGTGCGCGCGCTGCACGGCAACGGCCTGTGGCGTGACGACCGCACGGCGAACATCTTCGACGGCGGCATGCCGCATTACCGCTGCTACGAGTGCTCGGATGGCCGCTATGTCGCCGTGGGGGCACTGGAGCCGAAATTCTGGGCCATCCTGCTGACCGCCCTGGGGCTCGATCCAGTCACCACCCCGTCGCCGTATCAGCCCGGGACTTCGGCCGGACTGACCGAACTGCTCAGCGGCGTGTTCGCCGGCCGCAGCCGCGACGAGTGGGCCGCGCTGTTCGCACCACTGGACGCGTGCGTCGCCCCGGTGCTCACCCTCGCCGAGGCGCCTGAGCATCCGCACAACAAGGGCCGCGGCAGCTACGTCGAGGTCGCCGGCGTTCGGGTCGCCGCACCCACGCCCCGGTTCAGCGCCACGCCCTGCCAGGCCGCACCCACTCCACCGGCGATCGGGGCCGACACCGAGTCGCTGCTCACTGAACTGGGCTACGACCCGCCGACCCGAACGGCGTTACGCGACAGCGGTGCCGCCGGCTGAGCCGGCGCCCGGTGGCGAATTCCACGGCGACCTCGCGATCCGGAAAGTGCGCGGCGCTTCGGGCCAGGTTGCCGGCAACCGGGTAACCGAGCAGCGGTACGTCGGAGGTGACGTTCAAATACGAGAGGGTCGGCTGGGCAGGACCCCGCGCTCGCCGGTGCGGCCTGGGGCGACGGGAGTTGCCCTCGGAAAACAACGAACGCCGCAGCCCCCGGCGGGGGCTGCGGCGTCGTGGCGCCGCTGTGTTTTACACCTCGGCAGGAGTGTTCGTGTTGCCTTCGAGCAGCGAGCGGACCTCGGACTCGCGGTACCGGCGGTGCCCGCCGAGAGTGCGAATCGAGGTGAGCTTGCCAGCCTTCGCCCACCGAGTGACCGTCTTGGGGTCAACTCGGAAAAGCGTTGCCACCTCTGACGGCGTCAGCAGCGGCTCGGACTCTGTACGTTGACGAGGATTGGTCATTGACCCTCGCCCCCTTCCTGATATATATAACGCGCATCCCGTTGCGACGTCCTAGGAAGTATGCACCATTTTCTATGCAACTTCTTGTCGGCTCACTGTGAAGTTTGCCTCATTCGGTAACAATATGGTTACGAAGGCACTTCGCGGGTATTAAATCGACTGCCCGTAATCACCGAAATACCTGGCGTGAGCGGCGCGGAGCTGCGGGAGGCCGTAGCCACTCCGGCGCCGCGCGAGCCGCCGCTGCTACGACCGGGCGACGTGCGAGAGGTTCGACGCGGGATGTACTCTCGGCAGTACGAATTGATAACCCATTCCCGGGGCGGACCTTCCTAGCGACTCCGTCCCGGATGACCGTGCGAGCGAGGGGGTCGAGCCATGGGGCGCGGCCGTGCTAAGGCAAAGCAGCAAAAAGTAGCTCGGGAGCTGAAGTACAACACCCAGAGCACCGACTTCACTGCTCTTCAACGGGAACTTGGCCATCCAGCCGAACCCGGCTACCACGAGGCCGGATCGAGCGGTGACCCATATGCCGACGACGATCTCGAAGATGAAGAGACCTGGGCCAGCGGTACTCGCTGAGCCGGGCACGTCACAGCTCTCCTTCCCGCCTCAGCGCGAGGAGAGCTGTTCGGCGTGTCTGGCGCCCTGTCCGACCAGATACGTCTACTCAGAACCCGCTCGTTCTCAGAACGCGCACGCCGCGTAGTCGCCGGTCATTTGCACTTGGCCGCTGCCGGCACGCACTTCACCGAGCCGCCAGCTCGGGACGTCGCGACGAGCCAGTTCTGCCAGCGCGCTGTCGGCGTGCGTGGCCGGCAACACCGCGATCATGCCGACGCCGAGATTGAACGCGGGCTCCAGCTGGTCGCGCGCCACCCCGCCCGCCCGGGCCAGTAGCTGGAACACCGGCTGGGGCGTCCAGGTCGACCGATCCACCACCGCGTCCAGCCCTGCGGGCAGCACCCGGGTCAGGTTGCCGGCCAGGCCCCCGCCCGTGATGTGGGAAAAGGCGTGCACGCCCCGCACGCCGTCTTCGGCGAGCAGTGCGAGGCAGTCCTGGGCATAGATCCGGGTCGGGGTGAGTAGCTCGTCGCCGAGCGTCCGTCCGGACAGCTCGTCCGGCGTGTCGGAGAGCGCGAGTCCAGCGGTCGCGAGCACGTGGCGCACCAGCGAGTAACCGTTGGAGTGCACGCCCGACGATCCGAGAGCGAGCAGCACGTCGCCGGCCTCGATGCGGTCCGCACCCAGCATGGCGTCAGCGTTGACCACGCCGGTACCTGCACCTGAGATGTCGTAGGCGTCCCGGCCCATTACTCCGGGATGCTCGGCAGTCTCGCCGCCCACCAAGGCGCAACCCGCCTGCACGCATCCCTCGGCGATTCCACCGACGATCTGCGCGATCTTCTCGGGAACGACCTTGCCGGTGGCGATGTAGTCGGTCATGAACAGCGGTTCCGCCCCGACCACGACGAGGTCATCGATGACCATGGCGACGAGGTCGATGCCGATGGTGTCGTGCCGGTCCAACTGCTGTGCGAGCACCAGCTTCGTACCCACCCCGTCCGTTGAGGTTGCCAGGACCGGTTGGGGGTATCGGCTGAGGTCCAGCTGGAACAGCCCTGCGAAACCTCCTAGACCACCGAGCACCTCGCTGCGTGAAGTGCGTTTGACCGAGGTCTTCATCAGCTCGACCGCACGGTCACCAGCCTCGATGTCGACGCCGGCACTGGCATAGGAGAGTGGTTCACTCACAGGTCGCTGCTCCAGCTGGACGATCGCGGATTGCGCGAGAGGACGATGCTGGCCGGCCGCGCTCAGCGAGACTCGCTGACCCGCCCTGCCGAGTGGTCGACCAGCTCGGGCTCCGGCATCGGCGCGGAGCCGTTGACCGCCCGTCCGATGCCCTCGAGCACGTGCTTGCCGACCATCTTCGGCAGCGCGATCGGGTACTCACCGTCGAAGCAGGCGGTGCAGAGCCGTGTCTTCGGCTGCTCACTGGCCGAGATCAGGCCTTCGAGTGAGACGTAGCCGAGCGAATCAGCACCGATGGAAGCCCGCACGCCCTCGACGTCGAGACCGCTGGCCACCAGTTCGGCGCGGGTGGCGAAGTCGATTCCGTAGAAGCACGGCCACTTGATCGGCGGCGAGGCGACCCGGACGTGGACCTCGAGCGCGCCTGCCTCGCGGAGCATCCGGACGACCGCGCGCTGGGTGTTGCCGCGCACGATCGAGTCGTCGACCACGACCAGCCGCTTACCCCGGATGACGTCGCGTAGCGGGTTCAGCTTCAGCCGGATGCCGAGCTGCCGGATCGTCTGGGACGGCTGTATGAAGGTGCGTCCGACATAGGCGTTCTTGACCAGGCCCATGCCGTACGGAATCCCCGATTCTTCGGCATAGCCGATCGCGGCAGGCGTTCCGGACTCCGGCGTAGGCATCACCAGATCGGCCTCGACCGGGCTCTCGCGAGCCAACCGGCGACCGATCTCGACCCTGGTGGAATGCACGGACCGGCCGGCGATGCTGGTGTCGGGTCGTGCCAGGTAGACGTACTCGAAGACACAGCCCTTGGGCTCGGGGTTGGCGAAGCGCTGCGAACGGAGGCCGTCCTCGTCGATCGCGATGAGCTCGCCCGGCTCTATCTCGCGGACGAACGAGGCGCCGACGATATCCAGCGCGGCGGACTCGCTGGCGACAACCCAGCCGCGCTCCAGCCGGCCGAGTGACAGCGGCCGGACCCCCTGCGGGTCGCGGGCGGCATACAAGGTGTGCTCATCCATGAAGACGAGCGAAAACGCGCCCTTGAGCATCGGCAGCACCTGCATGGCGGCCTCTTCGACCGACACGTCGGGGTGTGCGGCGAGCAGTTCGGTCATCACGTCGGTGTCCGAACTCGCCCAGAGTTGACCGCCGCGGCTGCCACCGGCCTTGAGGTGGATGGACTCGGCGAGTTCGGCGGTGTTCACGAGGTTGCCGTTGTGGCCGAGCGCGATGCCGGTACCGGTCTGGGTCGTGCGAAAAACCGGCTGGGCGTTTTCCCAGGTCGAGGCACCGGTGGTGGAGTAGCGGGTATGGCCGAGGGCGATGTGCCCCTTCAGCGTTGCCAGCGTCGACTCGTCGAACACCTGGGAGACGAGACCGAGATCCTTGTACACCAGGATCGATGAGCCGTCGCTGACAGCGATGCCGGCGGCCTCTTGCCCTCGATGCTGCAGGGCGTACAGGCCGAAGTACGAGAGTTTGGCGACTTCTTCACCCGGAGCCCAGACACCGAAGACGCCACAAGCATCTTGGGGACCGAGGTCGTTGGGGTCGAGGTCATGGGTGAGCTTTCCGTCTCCGCGCGCCACGCGATCAGTCTAGTGGCACCGGCTGCTGGCCGCGTACCAAAGATCGTCAGCGATTCACGAGATAACGGTCGGTCAGCTGAGCAATGGGAGCTGTGCCGAGAGGTCCGCGCGGTTGCCACTGGCACGGACCTGGCCGGCGCCCAGCGCAACACTCCAGTCGAGGCGTCCGGTGGCCAGCCGCAGGAACGTCGCCGGATCGGTCTCGACGACATTGGGTGGGGTGCCACGGGTGTGTCGCGGCCCTTCGATGCACTGGACGGCCGCGAAGGGCGGCACCCGGACCTCGACCGAGCGCCCCGGATACCGGGTTGCCAGCAGACCCGTCAGGGTGCGGACGGTCAGGGCCAGGGCTGGACGTTCCGGCTGCACCGGCGGGGCGGCGCCGACCGACCGGGAGAGGTCGTCGGAGTGCACCACCAGCTCCATTCCGGCCGCGAGCAGCAGGTCCGGTCCGGTCACCGGGCCTCGTGCGGTCTGCACCACCGGGGGCAGCGGCTGCGCCAACCGGAGGCGCAGGTCGCGAATCGTCAGATCCAGGTCGGTGAGCAGCTCGTCAGGGGTCCGGTCCGCGGCCAGCTCGATGGTGTCGGCGTGGATGTCGTCGACGTCGCGGCGGTAACCGGCCACGAACATCGCCAGCGGCAGCGGTTGGACGTCGCTCGGGCGCCCCAGTGCCGCGAGCAGCTGGCGATGAACCAGCAGCACGTGCCCGGCCAGCACCCGGACACTCCAGCCGGGCAGCACCGACGGCTCGCGAAAGGAGTCGAACGGCAGCGCCACCAGCCACTGCCGCAGCCGAGCCGACTGCGCCAGCAGCGCGTCGGCCGAGCTCACCGCCATCGGCTCTGCCGAACAGCCATCGGCTCAGCCGAACAGCGCCGGCAGCGTCGAACTCCACGCCGTCCGCAGCTCTGCCAGCGGGATCCGGAACTGGTCCTGCACCTCGATCGCCGGCTCCAGCACGTCGAGCACGCCGATCCGCGCGGCGGGCAGGCCACGGGCGGTACACATGTCGGTGAAGCGAATCTCCTCAGACCGGGGCACGGCAACCACCGCACGCCCCGCAGACTCGGAGAACAGGAGCACGAACGGGTCGATGCCCTCGGGCACGACGACCCGGACCCCGGCGCCGCCGCGCAGGCAGGCCTCGGCCAGCGTGGTGAACAGTCCGCCGTCGGACAGGTCGTGTGCCGCGTCGATCAGCCCGTCCCGGGAGGCGTTGATGAGGATGTCGGCCAGCAAACGCTCGCGCTCCAGGTCCACCTTCGGCGGCGTGCCGCCGAGAAAACCGTGCTCGGTATGCGCCCACTCCGAGCCGCCGAACTCGTCGCGGGTGTCGCCGAGCAGGTAGAGCTGGGCACCGTCGCCGCGCAGGGCCATCGGGGTCCGGCGGGCCACGTCATCGATGACGCCGAGCACACCGATCACCGGGGTGGGCAGGATCGGCGTCGCACCTGTCTGGTTGTAGAAGCTGACGTTGCCGCCGGTCACCGGAATGCCCAGCTGCTGGCAGCCGTCGGCGAGCCCGCGGACGGCCTCGGCGAACTGCCACATCACGCCGGGGTCCTCGGGCGAGCCGAAGTTCAGGCAGTTCGTGACGGCCAGCGGCCGGGCACCGGTGGTCGCCACATTGCGGTACGCCTCGGCCAGTGCCAGCTGCGCTCCGGCGTACGGGTCCAGGCGGGTGTAGCGGCCGTTGCCGTCGACCGACAGCGCCAGGCCGGCCGTGGACTCGGCGCCGCCGTGCTCGGCGCGCCAGCGCTCGTCACTGACCCGGATGAGCCCGGCGTCCTCGGGTTGGGCCAGCACCGTGTTGCCGAGCACGTACCGGTCGTACTGGTCGGTGACCCAGGTCTTGTCCGCCAGGTTCGGCGACGCGATCAGCCGCAGTGCGGTGGCCCGCAGCTCGTCGCCGTCCTCGGGCCGGGGCAGCTGCTGCCCAGTGTCGGCAATCAGCTCGTCCTGGTCGGCGGGTCGCTGGATCGGTCGCTCGTACACCGGTCCCTCGTGAGCGAGGGTGCGCGGCGGCACGTCGACGATCACGTCGCCGTGCCAGCGCATCACCAGCCGGCCGCTGTCATTCACCGTGCCGAGCACGGTGGCGTTGACGTCCCACTTCGCGCAGATGCTGAGAAAGGCGTCCAGGTTCTCGGGCGTGACGACCGCCATCATGCGTTCCTGGGACTCGCTCATCAGGATCTCTTCGGGCACCAGCGTCTCGTCACGCAGCGGGGCCAGGTCCAGGTCGACGTCCATGCCGCCGGTGCCGGCGGCCGCGAGCTCGGTGGTCGCACACGACAGCCCGGCGGCGCCGAGGTCCTGGATGCCGGTCACGAGGTCAGCGGCGAAGATCTCGAGGCAGCACTCGATGAGCACCTTCTCGGCGAACGGGTCACCGACCTGCGCGGCGGGCCGCTTGGCCGGCTTGGTGTCGTCGAAGGTGGCACTGGCCAGCACCGAGGCGCCACCGATGCCGTCACCGCCGGTGCGGGCACCGAACAGGACGACCTTGCTGCCGAGGCCGTCGGCTTTGGCGAGCTTGATCTCGTCCGCCCGCAGGACCCCTACGCAGAGGGCGTTGACGAGCGGGTTGCCCAGGTAGGAGGGGTCGAACACCAGCTCGCCGCCGATGTTCGGCAGGCCAAGGCAGTTGCCGTACCCGCCGATGCCCGACACGACACCGGGCAGCACCCGCGCGGTGTCGGGGGCATCGGCCGCACCGAACCGGATGGCGTCCATCACCGCGACCGGACGGGCGCCCATGGTGAGGATGTCGCGGACGATACCCCCCACGCCCGTCGCCGCGCCCTGGTGAGGCTCGACGTAGGACGGATGGTTGTGGGACTCGATCTTGAAGGTGACCGCGAGCCCGCCGCCGATGTCCACCACGCCGGCGTTCTCACCCATGCCGACCAGCAAAATGTCTTTCGCTTCAGCCGGAACCTTCTGGCCGAACTGCTTCAGGTGCACCTTGGACGACTTGTACGAGCAGTGCTCGGACCACATCACCGAGTACATCGCCAGCTCCGAACTGGTGGGCCGCCGTCCCAGAATCTCTTTGATGCGGGCGTACTCGTCGTCGGCCACCCCGAGCTCTCGGTAGGGCTGGGCCTGGTCGGGGGTCTGGCCTGCCGCCTCGACCGTGTCCACGCCGAGCCGCCGGTCGATGGTGGTCATACCGCCACCAGGCTCTTGAGTACGGAGGTGAAGAAGCTCAGGCCGTCGGTGCTGGGGCCGGTCAGGTCCTCGACCGCGTGCTCGGGATGTGGCATCAGCCCGACGACGTTGCCGGCCACATTGCTGATGCCCGCGATTCCCCGGTACGAGCCGTTCGGGTCGCCGTCGAGGTAGCGGGCGACGACCCGGCCCTGCCCCTCCAGTTCGTCCAGCGTGCGCTCGTCCGCGACGTAGCCACCCTCGCCGTTCTTCAGCGGGATCACGACCTGCTGGCCCTGCTCGAAGTCGCTGGTCCACACGGTGTCGGCACGCTCGATGCGCAGGCGCTGGTCACGGCACACGAACTTGCGCTCCTTGTTGCGAATCAGCGCCCCCGGCAGCAGGTGTGCCTCGCACAGCACCTGGAAGCCGTTGCAGATGCCGAGCACCGGCATGCCGTGCCGGGCGCCGTCGATGATCGACTCCATGGCCGGTGCGAACCGGGCGATGGCGCCGCAGCGCAGGTAGTCGCCGTAAGAGAAGCCCCCGGGCAGGACGACGGCCTGGACGTCGGACAGCCACTTGTCGCCGTGCCACAGCGGGACGGGTTCAGCACCGGCCAGCCGGACGGCCCGCAGGGCGTCCTGATCGTCGAGACTTCCGGGAAAGGTCACTACTCCGACTCTGACGCTCACCCCCCTAGATTACCGGGCTGGGAACGGTGCACCGCGCCGTCGGTTCGCCGCGCTCAGCGGTGGATCGTGAAGTCCTCGATGACCGGATTCGCGAGCAGGGTGTCGGCCAGCGTGGTGAGCGTCTGGTCGTCCAGGCCGTCCTCGACGTCCAGTTCGAAGTGCTTGCCCTGGCGAACCGACGTGACCCCCTCGATCCCGAGGCGGCCGAGCGCGCCCAGGATCGCCTGCCCCTGCGGGTCGAGGATCTCGGGCTTCATCACTACGTCGACAACCACGCGGGCCACCACATCGCTCCTTATTGATCCACCCGACGCCGTCACCAGATGACGCCGCCGGATCACGTCACCGGATGCGGCAAGCCTAGCGTCCGGGCGTGCGCTGCCCCGGGCCGATCCGGTCGTTGCGCAGGTGCTCGTACACGACCGAGGTACGGACGTCCGCGATCTCGGCCCGCTCGGTGAGCTTGTCGATGACGAAGGCGTAGAGGCTGTCGTTGTCGGGCACGGCCACGTGGATCAGGAAGTCCTCGGTCCCCGAGGTGACGAATACGCCGAGGGTGTCGGGCAGTGCGCATACCCAGGTCCGGAATGCCTCGATCACCCGACGCGACGGCGGACGTATCCGGACGGCGATGAGAGCCTGCACCGGGCGGCCGATCGAGGGCAGGTCGACATCGAGCAACGCGCCTTTGATGACACCGCGGTCGCGCAGCGCCCGGGTCCGGTCCAGGGCAGTGGTCGGCGCGATGCCGACCGAGGCGGCGATGTCGCGATTGCTGCGGCGCGCATCGACCTGCAGTTCCCGCAGGATTCTCGTATCAAGTTCGTCCAGGCTCACCGAAACCTCCTGTCGACCGTATGTCATACGGATTGCGACCGCCGTACCGTCTCTTGCCCTAGCTTAGAGCGCGACAGCCGACCAGTCGACGAATGAGGAAGTTCCTTGAGCGAGTCACAACCCGGTCCCGTGGGGTTCCAGCCGGACGAGATCAACACAGCCGAACCGACCCGCTCAACGCGATTGAAGTGGGTGCTCGTGGTCGATAGCGACCTGCCGTCGGGCCTGGCCGTAAACGCCGCCGCGTGCGTGGCAGCGGCGACCGGGTCAGCCGTTACGGGGCTGCTCGGCCCGGATGCGGTGGATACCGCCGGCTCCAGGCACCCCGGGCTGCCGTGGGCCGGCTGCTCGGTCCTCGGTGCCACCAGTGCGCAACTGACGGAGTTGCGCGGCAAAGCCG
The DNA here is from genome assembly GCF_031845305.1 of Jatrophihabitans lederbergiae. NCBI lineage: Bacteria > Bacillati > Actinomycetota > Actinomycetes > Jatrophihabitantales > Jatrophihabitantaceae > Jatrophihabitans > Jatrophihabitans lederbergiae. The sequence continues at coordinate 233,590 of NZ_JAVREH010000005.1, forward strand.
CTGACACCCTCGCCGTGTACGTCGCCGATATGCCTGCCTACGCCCAGAGCACCCGGGTCTATGACGAGTACCTGGAGCAGCTGGCGCGCACGTCCCACGAAGAGCTTCGGTATTACGCGATAAGCATCGTGGGTCCGCGCAACCGGGTCGACAAGCTGGTCAAGAAGCTCTCCCTGCTCGCCTGACGTGCGGCCAGTGGCTGTCGGCGCCGGTCCGAGCGAGAAGGCCGGTCAGCGGCCAGGGGAGAGGTCGTCGCGGAACAGCGCCATCAGCACCAGGTCTTCGTAGCGGCCACCGGACCAGACGTGCTCTCGCTGCCGGCCCTCCTCGACGAAGCCCACCGCCCGGTAGGAGCGGATCGCCCGCTCGTTGCTGCCGTGGGTCTCGAGCCAGATCTTGCGCAGGTTGTGCATCCGGAAGCCGTAGTCGACCAGCAGCGTCATCGCTTCACGGCCGTACCCGCGGCCCAAGTAGTCGTGATCACCGATGCCGATCCCGACCTCGCCGGTGCCGTTGCGCTGGTCGATGTGGAATAGGCCGCAGTCGCCGATGAACAGCCCGGCTGCCTCGATGGCGAACGTGAGGTTGCTCTTGTCCTTGAGCAGGTTGTCGAAGAACTCGGTGACCGTGGCCAGGGTGCGCGGCCGTGGCGGGTCGCCGCCGCCGAGCAGTTCCACGTCGATGTCGTTCTTGAATTCGGTGAGCCGGGGATAGTCCTCGGGGTTTATCGCTCGCAGCGTCACCAGCTTGCCGACGATCATCGTCGCTCCCTACTCAGCGGCTCGCCGGCGCTTTCGGCCCGAGCCAGTCGTCGAACCGTAGTCCGGTGAGCAGCTCATATGCATCCAAATAACGCTGGCGGGTCGCCGCGACGACCTCCTTGGGCAGCGGCGGCAGGGGCCGCTCCGAGGCGCGGTTCCAGCCCGAGGCCGGCGAGGTCAACCAGTCCCGCACGTACTGCTTGTCGTAGCTGGGCTGGGGGTGTCCGGGCTCCCACTGATCAGCCGGCCAGAACCGTGAGGAGTCAGGGGTCAGCACCTCGTCGCCGAGCAGCAGCTCACCGGTGCAGGGATGCCGGCCGAACTCGAACTTGGTGTCGGCGAGCAGCAGACCCCGGGCGCGGGCGATGTCGCGGGCTCGTGCGTAGATCTGCAGGGTCAGGTCCCGCAGCTGCTCGGCAGTCTTGCGACCGGCCTGCCGCACGACTGCCTCGTAGCTGACGTTCTCGTCGTGCTGGCCGACCTCGGCCTTGGAGGCCGGCGTGAAGATCGGCTCCGGCAGTTCGTCGCCGTCGCGCAGTCCCGCGGGGAGCGCGATGCCACAGACCGCGCCGGTGTCGCGATACTCCAGCAACCCGCCACCGGTGAGGTACCCGCGGGCAACCGCCTCGACCGCGATCATGTCGAGCTTGGTGCACAGCATCGCCCGGCCCCGCCAGGCATCGGGAATGCTGTCATCGTCGTAGCTGACCAGGTGGTTGTCGATCTCGTCGGCCAGCTGCTGGAACCACCACACCGTCATCGCGGTGAGGATCCGGCCCTTGTCCGGAATGGCGGTCGGCAGAATGAAGTCGTACGCCGAGATCCGGTCACTGGCCACCATCAGCAGGTGCCCGGTGTCGGTGGTGTAGAGGTCACGCACCTTGCCGGAATGCAGGTGGGCCAGGCCGGCGGCCTCGAGGTCGGCGGCGGACGGGCTCTCAGGCGAGGTCACCGCCAAATCTTGTCACGTGGCGATCCGGCGTCCTCAACTCGGACGTACACCCACACCGCAAGTAGACAATTCTCGAGCGTCGCCACGCGAACCGTCACAGACAGCGTAAGCACTGATCCAGACGCTGGCCTGCGAGCCCGGTTGCGCGAGTACGCCAAGGCGCATCCGCGGTGCGGGCTCCGTCGGACCTGAAAGACGCAGTAGGACGCTTCGGCGAGGCCATCGCCGCGCGTTTCCTGGTGGATTCCGGTTACCAGCTTCTCGACCGCAACTCCGCCCAGCTCCATCACCTGCAAGCGGCGTTCTGATGGGCCTGGCACGAACCCTGTCGATCGCGTTGAGCGGGGTGTCAGGGCGATTGATTAGCTGATCGCGCCACCCCGCTCGACGACGGCCACCTTCCAGTAGACGTCAGAGGGAGCATCGATCACCAGCAGCTTTGGATGACGATCCGTGATCTTCAGTAACGGCAGGTCACCGGATGAGACCACGTTCGTGGCGCACGGACTCTCGGCCCACACCACGCCGTCGATGATGACCTTGAGGATGCCCTTGCCGTCGCAGGTCCACCGCACGATCAGGTGCGTCGCGTTGAGCGGCAACAGCGTCAGCGGAAACGTGGTGCCGCCCCTGCCGGGACCGCCTGCGAGTGGCACGTCGCTGATCCCGTTCTGCGAACTGGGCTCACGCAGTAGCTGGTACGGGCTGATGGTGGCCGGGGCCGACTTGACCGCCGTGTCGTCGATCTTGGTTACCGTGGGGCGACCGGCGTGACTTGCACACCCGGTCAACGCGACCGCGAGGACGGCGGCTGCAACTACGACGCGCATCATGAGTACCCGTAGTTGAAGCCCTTGCCCGACAGTCGTGGACTGACGGCCCGTCCGTTGATCACGGTCCAGGTACACCCGGCGTAGTGGCCGTAGGACCAGTAGTAGTGGATAGCCCAGTTGCCCCACTCCAGCCAGCCCAAGCGACCGGCCGCTGGTTGCCAAGTCGTTCCCAGCGTGGTGCCAGCCGCGACCGACATCTGGATGCTGGCGCTGATGTCCGCGTGGGCCGAGGCGACGATGCCACTGGCGGACACACCCACGGTGGTGGTGAAGACCGAGGTTGTGGTGTCGGTGTTGGTGACGGAGACCGAGAGGGTCATCGGTCCCATGCCGGTGGTCTTCCGAGACGGGTCGCCGAGCCAGGTGGTTACCGGACTCCACGAGGTGTAGGTCGGGTCGGGTGAGCACGTGTCCGGGAGACAGGTGTCGGACCGCCGACCGGAGGAAGCGCATCGCCCTCTGCCGACTGGATGGTGAAGGGCTGGCTGGCGCTGGGGCCGACGTCCGCATTCGCTGACGCGGCGGCAACGAGCAGGCTTGCGCCAGCCGCTATCACCCCGCATAGCGTGAGCATTCTTCGGATCATGTCTAATTCCTTCGGTTGCCGCCAAACCCCCGGTGAGCGTCAAACCGAAGTGTGGACGTATGTGCGGTTTTTCGCAAGACCAAACGTAAAAACTGGACGTTTCGTTGGTGTGCGCAAAGTGCCACTATCTAGATATACGAGCCCGCTCAACGACGCGCGTGTCGCCACGGGTCGATCGGTACGCGGCTTACGGCGCGTCCGTCCTCGTCGAGCAGCCGACCGTGGAGCTTGGTGATGCCAGGATCAAGGCGCGTTGCACGACGCGAACCACGCCTCCGTAACGACGTCGCAACTCGCTGAGCAAGACCTCGAGATGGTCCGGTTCGCGCAAGTTGACGATCCACACCAGATTGGTGTCTCCGATTGTTGCGGCGGCGAATCGTGTTTCCGGCCACTCACCGAGACCAGCACCGATCTCGCGCAACGACTCATCTGCAACTTGCAATCTCACCACTGCCGCGAGCGGCCACCCAGCCTTGGGACGAGCAACTTCGGCACGGAACGCCAGGAGCTCGCGTCGCATCATCCGCTCCATGCGCCTGCGGACCGACTGCGGTGGCACTGCCAGATCTCGGGCAAGATGGGCGAAGCCCCGCCGTGCATCCCCTCCCAACGCAGAGAAGAGCGCCTCGTCTTCCGGACTGATGGCTGCCACCCGCAAAGGACGCGACGACCGTTCCCGCAACGTGGCTACCTGGCTTTGGTTGAGAATCGTCAGGCGCCAACTCGGCCCCCCATAGACCTCCGTATAGGCATGCGATCGCACGTGGACAACGTCGAGTGGATCGATGTGCTGAGTCATCAATCGCGACAGCGCATGGTGGTCGGGAGCCACCGCCAAGGCATATAGGTCGTAATCCCCGAGGACCCGACCCACGGTCATGACCTGTGGGACCCGGTGCAGGGCATCGCGCGTCGTTGCAAGCTCGCCACGCTTGCAAACCACCTCGAGAAAGACCCCCTTGAACGCCGCAGAGCCTGGCATGGCCTCTGTCCAGGCAAGGCCATGCGCCTTCAAGTAGCTCCACCGTCTGGCCAAAGTGTGGGGTGATAGCTGGAGAGCCTCGCCGATGCTCGTCCAGGACGCGCGTGCATTGACCTGCAACGCATCCACCAGCGCCAAGTCATTCTCCGTGATGGTGAACGTTTCCTGGCTCACAGCCGGTCCCCTTGTCTGATCCGGTCTGACCGTAGCTGATTGCACATCGATTCTGTGCATTCGGCTGCAACTGCGTTCGGCCGCTGCAATCTAGGAGGCATCACGTGAGGAGGTCATGAAGTGCATGACGCAACGTTTCTTGAGTCCGCTCGCCCCCGTCCGTTCTGGCTGCGTGGTGCAGTCATCGTCGACGGGACGGGAGCTGACGGGTACGTGGGCGATGTACTGGTTGACCGAGGGAGGATTGCCAGGATTGCCACCCATACGGTGCGCCATGACACGGACGTTGCCTCGATCGACGCGGACGGTCTCGTCCTCACCCCCGGGTTCATCGATGTCCACTCTCATGCCGACTGTTCCCCTCTGCTGAGCACCGACGACAGCAGCAAGCTGAGTCAAGGCGTCACGACGGAGGTCGTCGGCAATTGTGGATTCTCTCTGGCCCCGTGCCCCGCCACATCGCGCGACGACGTCCAGCAAATGATGGAGTGTCTGTTTCCGTCCGTCGAGTACGACTGGACAACCGTCGAGTCGTCCTACAAGCACTTGGACAGCAAGGGTTACGTCACCAACTCGCTTCCGTTGGTGGGTCACCACACGCTTCGTGCAGCCCTGCTGGGGTCAGCGGATCGAGACCCCACCGAGTACGAACTTGAGGCCCTGAAGAGCGAGCTCCAGCGGGCGCTCGATGCTGGCGCCGGCGGCCTGTCCTCTGGCTTGGCCTATGCGCCCGGTGGCTACGCGACCCCGGACGAGTTGACGGCCCTGGCCGGTGTCCTCGGCCCTGACCACATCTACGCGACGCACCTTCGCAGCGAAGGTCCTTCACTGATTGAGAGCATTGAAGAGGCGTTGGGCACTGCCCGTCGAAGCGGCGCACGACTACAGATTTCACACCTCAAGTCCGCGGGCCGACGGGCGCACGGAACGGCCCCTTCGATACTCGAGATGCTCGATGCCGCCACCGAGGAAGGCATCGAGGTGCACCACGACGTGTACCCCTATGAGGCCAATAGCACCATGCTTGCGGCATGCCTTCCGCCGTGGTTTCACGATGGTGGCGCCCACACCGTCTTGGAACGGCTCACTGACCCCGGTGCGCTGGCGGCGGCGGAGCACCAGATCAAAAGCGACAGTGGAGGCTGGGACAACTGGGCAGCCGGCGCTGGGTGGGAAGGGATCCTCATCTGTTCAACGCAGCGCCACGAGTACGAGGGCACAACGATCGCTGACCTCGCCACAGCGTTGGACATGTCGCCGTTCGCCGCGATGGTCAAGGTGCTGCGCGATAACGAGCTCAAGGTATGGATGAGTGCTTCGGCGATGGACGCCCGAGACGTCCACGCCTTCTTCCTCCACCCTCGGGGGATGGTGGGTTCAGACGGACCGCCCACGGGCAACGGTGGCAAGCCGCACCCCAGGCTGCACGGGACGTTCACCCGCGTGCTGGGCCACTACGTCCGCGAACTCGGCCTCCTCTCCATGCCGGAAGCCATCCGCAAGATGACTTCGCTGCCGGCAGAAGTCTTTGGGATTCCCGACCGAGGAGTTGTCGCCGAGGGAGCCGTCGCGGACTTGGTTCTTCTCGATCCGCTAACGGTTGCGGACCGAGCCACGTTTCTTGACCCATACCGTCTGTCCTCCGGCATTGAGCACGTATTCGTGAATGGTTGTCCATCACTGACATCAGGCTCAGCGACCGGCCGTTACGGCCGTCGCCTTGAGCCGGGGCGCAAAAGCGGTCGCACACGCTCTGTTCCGTACAGCACGTAACCCTCCACACATCCGGCACCGACACTGACCGACGATAGAGAGTCATTCATGCGCCTCAAAGACAAGACGCAAGCCATCTCCAAGAGCATCGAGACGGGGGCACGCCACCCCATCGCCTACATCGACTCCCGCCGCTATGTGCAGCACAACCTCTCACTGGAAGACGGCCTGGGCCCTCTCCTCGAGTACTTCGACCAGCTCCCGGCGAGCCAGTCCAAGGTCAATCCGCTGCGTGCCCTAGAGGACGGCGACATCAGCCTCGCCCACATCGAGTACCACATCGAGCCTTACGGGCACGTGGTTGGATTCGAGATCCATCGCTGGGAAGACGGCCGGATCGTCGAGCACTGGGACAACCTCCAAGCCATGCCAGAGGTCGTGAACGCGAGCGGGCACACCATGGTGGACGGACCCGTGGAAGTCGTCGACCTGGACCGCGCCCTGCCGAATAAGCTCCTCGTCGAGGACTTCGTGCGAACGGTGCTCATCGGTTCGGACGCGTCGGCCCTCACCAAGTTCTTGCACGATGATTCGTTGATCGAGCACAACCCTCACGGAAGTGACGGGGGCGACAGCCTCCGAGCCGTGCTACGGGCTGCTAGCGACACCGCATGCGTCCGTCACCAGCGTCTGCACCGCGTGATCGGCGAAGGCAACTTCTGCCTCACCCTCGGCGAAGGCCTGGTCGAAGGGCAGCACAGCGCAATCTTCGACCTGTTCCGGGTCGCTGAGGCCAAGATCGTCGAGCACTGGGACGTCACTGAGCCGATCCCTGCACGCTCGGACTGGAAGAACGACAACGGCAAGTTCTGAGCGGCTTGTCGCTTTGCGTCATACGCGCCCCAGGACCGCTGACTGCATCTCACCGGCAAGTACGAAGGGACCTTCATGGCAATTGAAGAGGTTGACCGTCACGTCACGGCTGCCACCGCCGCGGCGCAGGCCACGGTTATCCACACCAACACCGAAGGAATCACCACCGAGCGCGTCACCATCGACGTCTCGGGATTCCCCGTCCCCGCCTATGTCGCCCGTCCGGACAGTGCGGGTGAGCTGCCAACGATGCTGCTCATCGGCGAATCGTTCGGGCTGCACCCCTATATCGAGGACGTCACGCGGCGATTGAGCAATGCTTGAAACCTGTGGTTGAGGCCGGGTGGGACGTACCTTCCCGGTAGCCATGTGGTGATCGAGCAAGGCCGGCGCTGCAACGCTGGTCGGGAAGGTACGTCCGTGCTCAAGGTAGTGGAG